>NZ_BAAKSZ010000019.1:0-81177 GCF_059698015.1 Oceanobacillus sp. NCCP-135
AAAATAAAATTAGCCTTGTCCTTAACACCTTGGGACACTTGCACTTTGAGACATCGCAATTAGCTCTTAGAAAATATATTTAGTGTAGTAGGGATTGTTATAATATATATTTGTTGAACAAGTCCTTGTCATCAGCATTATCAATAATATCAAGTCCAAAGGCCCGCAGCCATGATGACAGAAAAGGCATATTCATAAGATACACCAAAATTAGCGATCCCATCAATTTCTTCTTTATCAATAAAGTCAGGTACATGATTCAAATAATTGCTTAGAAACGCAAATATTATGTAATTATCTTCTAATATTGCTTTATTGGATTCCATATTTTCTCCTCAAAACTAACGCCAGTCCCTATTACTGTTGAATGGGGACTGGCAGTTGATACTAATACTTGATACGATTTAATTTTTCATATTCTCATTAATCTCCAGAAGCTCTTCTTTTGTCAAGCCTGTGATTTCAGCAACAAAGTCAATTTCAACGCCTTTTGTTAAAAGTCTTCGGGCAATTGTTTCTTTTTCTTTTTCTCTTCCCTTAATTTCTCCTTCTTTTCTGCCTTCTTTTCTGCCTTCTTTTCTGCCTTTCCGAATAGCTTCCATTGCTTGAAGTTCAGCCTCTCGCTGGGCAGCCTCTTCATCCATGATTAGTTTTGAACGTGCCTCATATGCCAAATATTGTTCGTGAGTCATGCTAAGTTCCTTCAAATTATGGAGTGCGTTTCGCATTGTCTCATCCTTCATAGCAATCCTCTCCAATTCAAGATAAATTTCTTCATAGTATTTCCCATTTCTCCTGTCAACCATTCCAAGCAACAATAGCCATCTGGCTAAAATATCATTCTGCGGATCCAGTTTATCTTCTTTCCAATCCATTATTAACTTGGACATTTCGATGAAGTGGAATTCCATCACATCGGTCAGCTTGAACTTCTCCTCATCTTCATAGAGGTGGTACATGGTATGAAAACGGTCTGTTTGTGGAAAAAGATCAAAATTAAGGATGTTAATGGCAATTACTGGTCGCAATTCTCTGTATGTCATATTTCTTTGAAAAGGGTCTCTGTATGCACCTGCCCAGTAATAGATGGAGCGTTTAATCATATCGTATTTATTAGTGAACTGAATTTCGATATTGATCCATTCATCCGCATCCGTTAACACTAATAGATCCAGTCTTGACTGTTTATCATCTTCATATTCGCCACCAGAATCCGTATTTTCAAAGGAGATATCCTTGATTCGATTTCGACCCGTCTTTTGCAAAATTGCATTCAAGAATACAACGGTTATCGCTTTATTCTTTTCATTGCCAAAAAACTGTTTGAAAGCATAATCAATTTTTAAATCCATTAACTTTTCTAACGGTACATTTTTCAGCAGTTTAAATCTCTTATCCTCTCTTTTCGACTGTTTGCGCTTATGCTTATTATAATCTGTGGGATCCTCTCTTACAACGTTAAATGCAGAATAAATTGCAGGTTTTTCTTTAACTAATTTGGCTGGAGTCATATCAGCACATCCTTTGTGATAAATGAAGAGTTTTCGAGGTGTATACCTAGGACTATCATACCAGATAATCCAAAAACAAACAAGTGTTCTCGCATTATTTTTTCAATATAATAGGGAATTAAATTGATGCAAAGGAACACAGAAATTCTTTCTAATTACTCATCATATCTATTCACTTTTGACAAATTACTATCCCGAGTGGATAATATTCATCAGTATCATAAGATGCTGGTACAATTAATGCGCCTTTTTGAAAATAAAAAGTAGTCGTTGAGTATTCCGGAAATAAATTTTGAAATTCATCCGTTGTTAATTGGTGAACATGAAAAGGCGACCCACAAGGTTTTCCCCTGCCTTTTCCAAAAGGTGTAGATAGGATTAATGTTCCTTCTGGTTTTAACAAATGATAAATATTGGATAGAAATTGTGTTTCTTCTTGCACATGTTCAATTGTTTCAAAACTAAGAATGGAATCAAATTGACCTAATTTATCAGGTAATTGTGCATCTGTTACATCTTCATTAAGGTACGTTGTAAGAGGATGATAGTATGTACGACGAGCATATTCCACCGCCTTTTGATCGATGTCCACGCCAATAACTTCATTTACCTTCTGCTTACATTTTTTTGCTATAATATGGCTTCCATAACCAACACCACTAGCAAAGTCAAGAACACGTCCATGTACATAGTGGGAAGCGAAGTGATATCTTGCAATATGCTCTAGTAACAACTCATTCGTGATTTTCATTTTTTCGGGTATAACTCTTTCTCCAGTATCTGTTAGCATCTGTTTCACCGCTTAATTAAAATTGTCGTACAAAGTTAGTATAACTAATTATATTCATTATGTGAAGATTTTACTCGATTATAGTATATTATAATAGTTATGGTTGGATTTTATAATCCATGGAGAAATTTATATATAGGAGTATCTTTCATGGAAGGCTTTTTTGATGGGTTGTCTAAAAATGATTAGGAAAAATATAAACACCTATATAAAGAAGATAGAGAAACAAAGGATTTGGATAAAATGAAAAACACTTCCCACATTTAATTATTCATAGGGAAAAAAGGGTACTGGAACTGTCGAAAAAAAGAAAGGAGAATAATGATTGAATTCTGTACAACACCATTACGACTATCAAAATGAAAAGGACCGGTTAGAATTTACAAAGAATCATATCCAGTCTATTTTAGAAGTTGCTGAGTCAGCACAAGGCAATTATCGTGATAATATTAAAGATGCTTTTGTAAATTTAGATTATCTGGATAGTAGTTTAAGCTATATAAACATTCTAACAAATGCACGTCTTTTAGATATGATTCAAGGTGATATTACAAACGTAGCGAAAATAAAAGACAAACCCTACTTTGGCAGAGTAGATTTTATCCGCGAAGGTTCTACAAACACTGATAAATATTACATTGGAAAGGTTTCCCTTTATCGTAAGGATAATCAGGAACCAATTATTGTCGATTGGAGATCTCCAATCGCTAACATTTATTATGAAGGAAGATTAGGCGAAGTTTCCTATCATGCTGAGGATGGTGAACAAAAAGGAAAATTAGAACTAAAACGCCAATACATCATTGAAGAAGGCGATCTACAAGAAATAAGGGACATTGATATCACTACACGAGACGAGCTCTTACAAAAATCACTCTCTGAGAAAGCAGATAAGCGTCTAAACGATATCGTCGCCACCATTCAAGAGGAACAAAATAAAGTCATTCGTGCTGAACTGCAAAAACCAATGATTGTACAAGGTGTAGCTGGAAGTGGAAAAACGACGATAGCATTACATAGATTATCGTACTTCATCTATACGTTTGCCGATAAAGTGTCACCTGATCAAATGATGATTCTAGCACCGAATAAGATGTTTATTAATTTTATTGCTGAGGCTTTACCAGAATTAGGTGTGGAAAAAATCAAGCAAACAACATTCACCGATTATGTAAGTGCATGTTTAGGGAAAAAGTTAAAATTGACTGACTCAAACGAAAAGCTGAAACGATTAATTGATCCTGCAACCAAGAATAAGGATAACATTATGTGGGTTTCTGAGTTTAAAGGATCACTGCTTTTTGAAACAATCTTAAAACGGTATCTAAAGGATATTCGAAATAATTATGTACCAGAACAGGATGTATTCATTGGAAAATACCGTTTATATAGCAAGAAAAAATTAAAAACCTTATTCATCAAAGATTATCGCTACCTACCTTTTATCAAAAGAAAAGAAAAAATCAACGACCTGTTAAAAGCAAACTTTCACAATAGAAAAAAGAAAATCGTTGAGGCAATTGAGAATAATTTTGAAGAAAAGTATGATCGCATTCTCTCCCATTATAAAGAACCTGAAGAACGAAGACAGAAAATGGTAACACTTATCGATAATAAAGAAAAAAGTGTAGCAGAGATCAAAAGTCATACAAAACGTATTATTACAGATTATATGAAGCATTTCCCAAATAAAAAAACAATCGATTATTACAAGGAATTAATATCAAATCCAAATTTACTGAAGAAGTATGCAGAAACAGATCTAACGAGCGAACAAATAGACCTAATCACTTCTAACACTGAAACGTTACTAAATAAAAATTTGCTTGAAATAGAAGATTTAGCACCATTGCTTTTTCTGCAAACATACCTATTTGGTATTCCAGCTGATTTAAAGATGAAAAATATTGTAATAGATGAGGGACAAGATTATAGTCTTTTTCAAATCAGGGCCTTACGAAAGGCTGCTGGTACTAATTTGCTTACTATTTTGGGAGACTTATCCCAAGGAATCCATTCCTTTCGTGGAACTAATAATTGGGATACTATCATTAAACACGCTCTTCCAAAAGCAAACTATTTGACACTCCAAAAGAGCTATAGAACAACCATTGAGATTATGGATTTAGCAAACAAATTATTGAAGAAACTTAAAAATAACCCACCAGCAGCTGAACCAGTTGTTAGACACGGTGATACACCTACATTATCTATCGTGAATTCAAAACAAGATACGATTGATGAGCTACTAAGATTAATAAGTGAATTAAACTATTCTTCCATTGCTATCATTGGAAAAACTGAAGTTGAGTGTCAGTGGATTAACAAGGAATTAAGGAAATATCCAGAAATGAATGTTCAGCTTCTCCAAGAGAATGATAATTTAGATAGTAACATTATAATTGTACCAGCTTATTTATCAAAAGGACTTGAGTTTGATTCTGTTATAGTAGTTTCATTTGATGAGATCTTTGAAAAAAGTGAATTGGATATAAAGTTATTATATGTAGCTATAACCAGAGCAATGCACAGTTTAAATCTAATCGGAAAACACCCTTCTGTCTTTCATTTAGATAGTGAGACTGCAATGCTCGTTGATTTTTTAGAACGTGTTTAATCGATAATATGTATATTCCTTAATAAAAATGAGCTGTCTCTATGAATAAAGAAGTAGCTCATTTTTTATTCAATCGGCATAGCTGAATAAATCACCGTAAAATGAAGAGCTAAAAAAACAGGAAAAAATCTACTAAATATAAAGAACCCAAAGGTATTTTTTGAATTACCCATGGGTTCTTTTTTATATAGACAACTGAGCTTTATCAGGTTTTTTTGCAATTAATGCACAGAATATTCCGATGATCGGAAAAATCAATGTAACTAATAGTACAGGTGTATAGTTTTGAAAAATATCAAATCCTACCCCAAAAGGTAGTGGTCCAAAAGCTGACCCTAGTACTCCCATAGTTGTACCCACCCCATTTATGCTTCCAATATATTTCCGTCCAAAATAATTGGGCCAAATAACGTTAAGCCCAATTCGTTCAAAACCATTTGCTACTCCCCATAATGCTCCAAACAGAATAGCCATTATAAAATTGGTCGTTACCAATAAAATTAACAATAAAATGATTTCAATCACGAAAATTGCTAATAATAAATAATTGGTTTTTACTTTTTCAGTTATATAACCAGAAACAAAAGACATCGGAATTCCAACAACAGCCATCAAGCTTAATACCATTGCTGCCATCTCTGGTGAGAGATTATTTGTTCCGAAAATAGAGGTAATATGAAATATAATCCCTGTATTGATCGCTGCGGGAATTCCAACACAAATTAAAATCGCCCAGAATGCTTTTGTATTCATTGCCTCTTTCAACGTCCAGTCTTGTTCAGATTCTTTAATCGGAGTTCCCATAATCGGCTTTACCGTCTTACGCTTTCCTTCCATAAATCCATCTGGTTCCAGTCCCATTTCTTCTGGTTTGTTTCGCACACCAAAAAGAGCAAACGGTACAAAAACTACTAATAACAGAACGCCCCAGAATCTCCACGCAAACTGCCAATCCCATGTATCAATTAACCATGTATTAACAATAGGAAAAACCATCGCACTAGCAAAACTGCCTAATGTCATAATACTAAATGCAAAGCCTCTTCTCTTAATGAACCACTGCGCTATTAATGTATTTGGAATAAGTGACATACTTCCCTGTCCTAATAAACGGATCAAAAAGAAACCAATGGCAAACATCCACATGCTAGATACAATACTATTAAAAAAACACGCTATAGCGAAAACGGAACCAACTGTAACCATCATCGCTCGCTGACCAAACCTGTCTATAAACCGCCCAATAAATATCATGGTCAATCCTGCTACTAAAGTAGCTACAGAATATAATCCTGACACTTCAGAGCGAGACCAACCAAAATCTCTTATGTACTCATCAATAAATGCTGAATTAGAGTATGTTTGCCCAGGTCCAGAAAAGAAGACCCCTAACCCCGCAATAAAAACGATAAACCAGCCGTAATAAAACTTCTGAAAAAATTTAAATCTAACCAAAAAAACGCACCCACCTAGTTGAAATTTATTTAAGTATTTAGCAACATAAATATTGGGAAAATAGTATGAGGAGTTCTCATCAAAATTAATGGAGTCAAATAAACTTACATGAAGAATATACCACTATTTATAATTTAAGCAAAGAAACTAACTTGTGAATTCGGGATATACGATTCAGATTTTTAATATTAAATGCCATTATTTAAACTAGAATAAACGCCAAAATTATTTCCACTGTATAAATATATCTAGTTTAATTATGTTATAATTAATGTAAAATGGATAAGGAATAGTTGTAATGATAATTATGGAGTATATCTTTCAGTTTATGATGAATTTTCGTTACACTACTTCGAGATCGACGACATCGATTAGAACGGAAAAGAAAAATCACAGATGGCGTCCCAGCACTAAAAAATGAAGGAGAATTATTCCAATGTAATATATAAAGTCCCTCCTAACGAGACAAAAAAAGGAACTATATACAAAAAGAAAGGGATTATTTATGAGTTTTCAAAATGAAATTAAAAAACGAAGAACGTTTGCAATCATATCACACCCCGATGCTGGTAAAACGACACTAACAGAAAGATTACTGTTGTTCGGAAATCTAATTCGTTCAGCCGGCACAGTAAAAGGTAAAAAATCCGGTAAATTTGCTACATCTGACTGGATGGAGATAGAAAAACAACGTGGCATCTCCGTTACATCAAGTGTGATGAATTTTCCATACAATGGGTACCATGTAAATATTTTAGATACTCCGGGACATGAAGACTTTAGCGAGGATACGTACCGGACATTAACAGCGGTAGATAGTGTTGTCATGATCATCGATGGGACTAAAGGGATTGAGGCACAAACGATTAAATTATTTAAAGTTTGCCGCATGCGAGGTATTCCAATTTTTACGTTTATCAATAAATTAGACCGTGAAGGAAAAGAACCTCTCGAATTAT
Source organism: Oceanobacillus sp. NCCP-135 (assembly GCF_059698015.1). Classification (NCBI taxonomy): domain Bacteria; kingdom Bacillati; phylum Bacillota; class Bacilli; order Caryophanales; family Bacillaceae; genus Oceanobacillus; species Oceanobacillus sp. NCCP-135. Next base: position 7,333 of record NZ_BAAKSZ010000019.1, read on the forward strand.
TAGAAGAAATTGAAGAAGTTTTAGATATAGAGACATATCCAATGAATTGGCCAGCAGGTATGGGCAAGCGATTCCTTGGAATTTTTAACCGGCATGAAAGACAATTTATTCAATACAACGGAAATGAGGACGAATCTTATATTCGATATGAGGATTTGGAAAAGCCTGAACATAAAGAGTTAGTGTCCAATGCAACTTTTCAAGCAGCTAAAGATGAACTTTTCTTAGTAGAAGAAGCCGGAGATCAGTTTTCACTTGAGGCAATTTTATCTGGTCAACAAACGCCCGTATTTTTTGGAAGTGCTCTAGCACCTTTTGGGGTACAAACATTTTTTGATTCGTTTATTTCCATGGCACCAGAACCTGCTCCAAGAAAGTCAACAGAAGGTGCGATTCACCCAGATAATCCAGACTTTTCCGGGTTTATTTTTAAAATACAAGCTAACATGAATCCATTTCATCGTGATAGAGTAGCATTTTTACGCATATGCTCAGGTACGTTCAAGCGAGGGATGAATGTAAAGTTAGCAAGGACAAATAAGATTATTAATCTTTCTCAATCGCAGCAATTCGTTGCTTCATCGAGAGATACTATTGAAGAAGGTTATGCCGGGGATATTATTGGAATTTATGATCCAAATATCTATCGCATTGGGGACACATTACTTGAAGGAAAAAGGCATTTTGAATATGACGAGTTACCACAATTCCCTCCAGAACTATTTAAAAAGGTAACAGCAAAAAACGTTATGAAATCGAAACAGTTCAAAAAAGGAATTGACCAACTTGTACAAGAAGGTGCGATTCAGCTATATAAAGGATATCAAACTGATGCCAATATATTAGGAGCAGTAGGTGAACTTCAATATGAAGTATTTAAGTATAGAATGTTAAATGAATACAATATAGAAGTAATGTTGGAATCTATTGGGGAAAGAATTCCTCGGTGGTTGAAAACAGACCAAATAGATAAGAAACTCTTTGATGACCGAAATTTACTCGTTAAGGATAGGGAAGGAAATTATTTAGTTTTATTTAAGAATGATTTTGCTTTGCGATGGTTTCAAGATAAAAATCCTACTGTTGGATTAATTGATTTGTTTGATGTGAACAGCTACGAGCAAGGTTATTAGTTTTAACTGTTTCTTTTTTCAAGAAGAAAGAAGGAATACTCTAATAAGCACCACACTGTATAGGATAGAACAAAGGCGCAAGGCGCGCTCGTTTAGCGACGTACGGACTGGACTGAGCCGCAGGAGATAAAGGAAGCTCAGGCGACCGGAGGAAGCCGATATTGACTTTCACCACAAGGGTATAAGTGCGACTAAGCCTCTGGTTCCCAATCGGCAAGTCTTTTTTATCGTACGGAGGTGAAGGAAGTCTGCTATGACTTTAGCGCTGGAGACGGACGTGGCTGACTCTTTTTTTAGTTATCCACAACCCACAAATTTTATAATTTCCTAGACGAGAACATAAAAAGAAAAGCCTTGCATTCGATCATACCGAACGCAAGGTTTTTCTTTTTTTATCACCAATAGCTTTTATCTATTTCACCATAAGAACTGGACAATCTACATGTATTACAACTTTATGACTTACACTGCCTAGAATAAATGACATACGTAAAGGCACTTCCAATTTGATTCTCTCACGTATAGCGTGGAACTTAATCTGGAGTTAAAATTAACGTGAAATAGAAAGCAAAAGGAAATGAAAATAATGGTAAAGTTTCACTATATAGGTACAAGTTAGGCACACAAGCTGTTGTACCAAAAAAAATCCCCCGCCACAAACACTATTGCGACAAGGGTTTTGAAAATTTTATCCAATCGAACCTTCCATCTCATGCTTAATCAAACGATTCATCTCTACAGCATATTCCATTGGAAGCTCTTTTGTAAATGGTTCAATAAAGCCCATTACAATCATATCTGTAGCATCTTGTTCTGAAAGTCCTCTACTCATTAAATAAAATAGCTGTTCCTCAGAAACTTTAGATACTTTTGCTTCGTGTTCCAATGAAATATTATCATTATATATTTCATTATATGGAATCGTATCCGATGTTGATTCACTATCCATGATTAGCGTATCACATTCAATATTTGAACGGGCATTATCAGCTTTACGTCCGAAGTGAACAATTCCGCGGTACGATACTTTACCACCCTGTTTGGAGATTGACTTCGAAACGATAGATGAAGATGTATTTGGTGCTAAATGATGCATTTTAGCTCCAGCATCCTGATGTTGTCCTTTTCCAGCTAATGCAATAGACAGTGTCATCCCGCGTGCACCTTCACCTCTTAATAAAACAGATGGATATTTCATTGTAAGCTTAGAGCCCATGTTACCATCAATCCATTCCATTGTACCATTGGCATTAACTGTGGCACGTTTTGTTACCAGGTTATATACATTATTAGCCCAGTTTTGAATTGTTGTGTAGCGGCAATAGGCATCCTTTTTAACAAAAATCTCTACTACAGCACTGTGCAGGGAATTTGTTGTAAATACAGGAGCTGTACAGCCTTCTACGTAATGTACAGAAGCTCCTTCATCAACAATAATTAGTGTTCTTTCAAATTGCCCCATGTTTTCCGAGTTAATTCGGAAATATGCTTGTAGCGGGGATGTTGTTTGTACCCCTTTTGGTACATAGATGAATGATCCACCTGACCAAACTGCAGTATTTAGGGCAGAAAATTTATTATCTGATGCAGGAATTACTTTACCAAAGTATTCTTTGAAAAGCTCTTCATGTTCCTTAAGTGCTGAATCGGTATCTTTAAAGATAATACCTTGCTCTTCTAATTCTTTTTCCAAGCTTTGGTAAACTACCTCCGATTCATACTGTGCAGATACACCAGCTAAATATTTTTGTTCAGCTTCTGGGATCCCCAATTTATCAAACGTCTCTTTAATTTCTGCAGGAACTTCATCCCATGTTCTACCTTGCTTTTCAGAAGGTTTCACATAATATACGATCTCATCAAAATCCAATTCAGATAGATCCCCACCCCATTGCGGCATTGGCTTGCTATAAAAAACATCCAATGCTTTTAAGCGTTGATTTAGCATCCACTCCGGTTCTTCTTTCATGCGTGAAATTTCCTCAACAACTTTCTTTGTTAAGCCTCTTTCCGTTCTGAAAACCGAAACATCTTTATCATGGAACCCATATTGATACCCTTCCATTTCAGGTATATTTTTCGCCATTATTCATACCTCCTAATAGATATTCGTACAGTGTCGTCACTCAGTACTCAGGATTATCTGGCTATTTATTCTTCTTGAACACCTTTTTCCATCGCTTTCCATGCAAGAGTTGCACATTTAATACGTGCTGGAAATTTAGATACCCCTTGCAATGCTTCAATGTCTTCCAGATCAAATGCTTCCATGTCAACTTCTTTACCAATCATCATATCCGAGAATAATTGTGACATGTTTAATGCTTCGTCAAGTTTTTTCCCTTTAATTGCCTGGGTCATCATCGATGCTGAGGATAGACTGATGGAACAGCCCTCTCCATTGAACTTCACTTCTTTAACCATGTCATTTTCCACTTTTAACTGTAATTGTATTCGATCCCCACATGTTGGGTTGTTCATATCAACAGTTAATGTATCTCCATCAAGAACCCCTTTATTACGCGGGTTTTTATAATGATCCATTATCACTTGTCGGTATAGTGTATCTAGGTTATTAAAAGACATCACCAAAATACTCCTTTGTTTTCAAAAGTCCTTCAACCAAACGATCAATATCATCTTCCGTGTTGTATAAATAAAAACTTGCACGGGCTGTAGCAGTAACCTCTAACCATTTCATTAATGGCTGTGCACAATGATGTCCAGCTCTAACCGCAATACCATTAGCATCAAGGGCTGTAGCAGTGTCATGTGGATGAACATCATCCAGGTTAAATGTAACCAATGCCGCACGTTCTTCAGGTCCAAATAGCTTTATGCCATCAATCGTCCTTAATTGCTTTAAAGCATAGACTGCTAATTTTTTTTCATGTGCAGTAATTTCATCCATGCCAACTTCATTTAAGAAATCAATTGCTGCCCCCAACCCGATTGCTCCAGCGATTATTGGCGTTCCTGCTTCAAATTTCCATGGCAGTTCTTTCCAAGTTGAATCATATAAATTTACGAAATCAATCATTTCTCCACCAAATTCAACCGGTTCCATTTCCTCCAACAATTTCCTTTTACCATATAAAACCCCTATTCCAGTTGGAGCACACATTTTATGCCCTGAAAATGCATAGAAGTCACAGTTCAGATCAACAACATCAATCTTTAAATGCGGAGCACCTTGTGCACCATCAACAACAATAACGGCACCATTTTCATGGGCGATTTTTGCTATTTCCTTTACAGGGTTTATCGTTCCAAGCACATTGGATACATGCGTAATCGCAACTACCTTTGTATTGCCAGTAATTGTTTTTTGTGCATCCTCCAGTGTGATTGTGCCGTCTTGCTGTAGTGGTATATATTTTAACGTTGCACCGGTGGCTTTAGCTGCCTGCTGCCAAGGGATAATATTACTGTGATGCTCCATTGGCGTAATCACAATTTCATCCCCAGCCTGCATATTAGCACGTGCATAGCTATAGGCTACCGTATTGATCGCTGTTGTCGTTCCACGTGTAAAGATCACTTCAGCTGCGCTATCAGCATGGATGAAACGCCGAACCTTTTCCCGTGAACCTTCATATTTTTCGGTTGCTCTTGTGCCTAGTGTATGCACTCCACGATGTACGTTGGAATTATTCTGTCGGTAGTAGGTATCAACAGCTTCAATTACAGATCTAGGCTTTTGTGAAGTTGCTGATGAATCTAAATATACTAAAGGGTAGCCATTGACTTCCTGATCTAATATTGGAAACTGCTGCCGGATGGCATTGACATCCATTAGTATACCTTCCTTTCAATAACTTGAGTTAATTGTTCTTTAACAGAAGTAATTGGCAGCTGGTTTACAACTGGGGCAAGGAAACCATGGATAATTAAACGCTCTGCTTCGTGCTGTGAAATACCTCGACTCATTAAATAATACAATTGAAGTGGGTCAACACGTCCTACTGATGCAGCATGTCCTGCTGTTACGTCATCTTCATCAATTAGAAGGATTGGGTTCGCATCTCCACGTGCCTTTTCACTTAGCATCAGTACGCGAGACTCTTGCTCTGCATTTGATTTGGACGCACCATGTTCAATTTTCCCAATTCCATTGAATATGGATGAAGCACTATCCTTCATTACACCATGCTGCAAAATATGACCTGCTGAATTTTTACCAAAATGCACGATTTTTGCAGTAAAGTTTTGCGTTTGTTTCCCCCGACCTACTGATACTGTTTTTGCATTTGATACTGAATTATCACCAACTAAATGTGTAATATTTTCAGAAACCGTATTGCCATCATTCATTTGACCTAAAGCCCAATCAATTGTTGCATCACGATATGCTACACCTCTACGGTTATTGTATACGGTTGTTCCTGCAGCGAAGTTATCTACTGCACCAAAGGAAATCTGAGCATTATTTTGTGCAATCACTTCTGTTACAATATTTGCAACCGTTACCTGATCCACGTTATTTGAAATATAATTCTCCACATAAGTTAATGAACTATTCTCATCTGCTACAACCAATACGTGGTTAAATAGTGCAGCTTCTGGATCTTCCTGCCAGAATATTACTTGTAATGGAACCTCTACTTGAATATTTTTTGGAACATATACAAAAATCCCACCATTCATTAAAGCCGCATGAAGTGCTGTTAAACGATGCTCATCTACTGATACCGCATCTTTCATATAATATCTTTTCACTAAATCTTCATGCTCTTTTAGTGCAGTGAAAATATCTGTGAAAATAACCCCTTTTTCTTTAAGGTCATTACTTAGTGCTGCATATGCAACAGAATGATTACGTTGAATAAGTAAGTTTTCAGGTACATTTTCTTTATCAAGAAAATCTTCAATTTCACTTGGTACTTCATTTATTGATGAAACAGAAACAGTCTCGCCCTTGGCAACATGCTGGAATCGACTGAAATTCCATTTACCTATTTTTGTTTTATCAGGCTTAGGCAATTCAAGTACCTCAGCTTGTTCTAAAGCTTGAAGGCGTAAGTCCTGCATCCATTCTGGTTCATTTTTATCATGTGAAAATTGCGTTATATAATCCTTATCGTATGGAAGCTTTGTTTCAACAGCCATATTACCCCTCCTAACTTTTACGCTTGACCTACAGTTTCGTCTTCAATACCTAATTCTTCTTTAATCCATTCATAGCCTTCAGCTTCTAAGCGCTGTGCTAATTCTGGACCACCTGTTTTCACAACACGTCCTTGCATCATAACGTGTACAAAATCAGGTGTAATATAGTTTAATAAACGTTGATAGTGCGTAATTATTAAGCAACCGAAGTTTTCATTACGTAATTTATTAATTCCTTTAGAAACAACTTTTAATGCATCAATATCTAACCCGGAATCAATTTCATCCAAAATTGCGATTTCTGGTTTCAAAAGCATTAATTGCAGAATTTCATTACGTTTCTTCTCTCCACCCGAGAATCCTTCATTTAAGTAACGTTGTGCCATGTTTTTATCAATTTCAAGGTAATCCATGACGGAATCCATTTCTTTAATAAACTTCATCAATGGGATTTCATCGCCTTCTTTACGTCGTGCATTTATCGAAGAACGCAAGAAATCAGATGTCGTTACCCCACTGACTTCACTAGGGTACTGCATTCCAAGAAACAGACCTGCACGTGCACGTTCGTCAACTTCCATTTCAAGCACATCTTCACCATCTAAATGAATGCTGCCTTCTGTAATTTCAAATTTAGGATGTCCCATGATGGCTGATGCAAGTGTTGATTTACCAGTCCCATTTGGTCCCATTACCGCATGAAACTCTCCACCCTTTATTGTAAGGTCTACACCTTTTAATATCTCTTCGTCTTCAATGGAAACATGAAGATTCTTAATTTCTAGTACTGATCCTGCCATTTCGATACCTCCAAATACTAATTTATATTATGTCAAATGAATGAAACATTCATTCTCAATCTATTCTCATTACAATCTTAAAGCATTTCGAATTTAATATCAACTTTTTTAGGTTGCTTATCCGCTGTATAGAATATTATGTAATTTAGTATAAAATAACTGTGTTTCTTCTATATTATATATGGTTTACATAATTTAAGGTAAAAGTGGATTTTTTCATTAAATTGGTTTCTAAAAGTTGGAACTAGGGTTTATCATCCATGGGAACAGAATCAGTGTTTTTACTACAAAAAAATGCGCTATGAATCCATTTCAACAATTTAAAAGCAACATAACTAAAAAATGTGATATTTCATTAAAGCCGTGCATCTATAACCATCATAAAAATACTGATGCCCCTTAATCGAGCATCAGTACCAGTGTTATATTTATCCTCTTTGAATGTGACTATCAATTTCAGCAATTAAATGTTTACATTGTTCATATTCTTGTTGTCGCTTCTTTTCAACAGCAAGCCGTTTATCTAGTTTTCTTTCATACTCCGCATAACAAATCTTATGCGTTTGTTGCATTCCCTTCTCCATCTCTGGAGTGTAATTCATCGTTATTCCACTATTGATAGTGAATCATCCTTTCAATTTGAATACAAGTATAAGATTAACATAAGGACAATTCCCAACACAAAGTGGCTATAAACGTTTAATCGTGAATTAATCCGGATGTGGATGACTGAAATTGATATAGCTCTATTCGTTCATTAACATTTAGCTTATTGCTGACATATACTAATAAATGCTCCATTTTTGCAAAAATTAATTACTTCCACCAACCGGAACAATCGCACCTTCATAATTTTCAATAATGAAATCCTGAATTTCATCAGATTGAAGAACATCTACTAATGTATTCAATGCTTCATTATCTTTATCTTCCGCCCGAACAGCAACAATGTTTACATACTCGGAATCTTCACCTTCGATAAATAACGCATCTTCCAAAGGATTCAACTCAGCACCAATAGCAAAGTTTGTATTGATGACAACAAGTGTATTCTCTTCTGAATGATATAATTCCGGTAAAATTTCCGGAGTATAATCTGGTGAAAATATCAGATTTTTTGGATTTTCAACAATATCATCAATGGTAGCTTCTGATTTCTCTACACTTTCATCCAATGTAATTAATCCCTCTGATTCAAATAATGCCAAGATACGCCCATGATCTGGTATTGAATTACTTAAAATCACTTCTGTTCCTTTCTCGATATCATCAACACTTTCAATTCCTTTAGAATATACTCCCATTGGTTCTACATGAACGCCACCGATATTTTCCAATTCATATCCTGTATCGCCAATTGTTTGTTTTAAAAATGGAATGTGTTGGAAGTAGTTGGCATCCAAATCACCGCTTGCCAAGTCATCATTTGGAAAAACATAATCCTGATATTCTTCAATCGTTAATGTAATACCTTCTTCTTCTAATAGTGGTTTAGCTTCTTCCAAAATTTCCGAATGGGGAACACTGGATGCTCCAACAATAAGTTCCACATTTTCTTCGGTATCTGTATTACTATCCCCTGAAGTGTTCTCATTGGAAGTATCTTCCTCAGAACCTCCTCCACCACATGCTGCCAAAACTAAAACGAATAATACGGATAAAAAGACTAAAAACTTCTTCATGATGTATTCTCTCCTTCTATTTTCTAATTATATTTTAGAAAACTTGGCTTATCGCCAAGCCTTCATGGCGAAATCCTTAGTTCAACGAAAATGTTTTCGTCTGTGACCAGAATTTGCTTCGAAGTATTACTTATGCACTTATACTGATTTCCTAAAAAAGTTATACTTCCTATCAGTGTAAAATTAACTTTCTACTAATTTCCTATCTTTTATCCAACTTATTCGTGATAAAATCCCCAATAAATTGAAAAATAAATACAATAATAACAATGACAATTGTACATATCAGCAGTACATCCCAGTCACGTCGTTGAAAACCGAAGTAATATGCATAGTTTCCAAGACCGCCCGCACCTATTATACCTGCCATGGCTGTATAACCTATTAAAGCAATGGCTGTAACTGTTAAACCAGAAACAAGGGCTGGCATCGATTCCGGCAGTAAAACACGGAATATAATTGTCCTTGTTTTTGCCCCCATTGACTTCGCCGCTTCCACAACACCTTTGTCCACTTCTTTTAAAGCAATTTCAACAAGTCGACCATAAAAGGGTGCAGAACCAATTATCAATGCTGGCAGTGCTGCATTTGGGCCTCGAATTGTTCCAATTAAAAAATCAGTAAACGGAAATAATAATAAAATTAAAATAATAAACGGAATAGCACGGAAAATGTTTACAACTGCCGCTACAATCAAGTTAATATATTTATTTTGCCAAATACCATTCTTCATCGTTAAATATAAAAGCAGTCCGAGCAGTATCCCAAAAACACATGTACCAATTAAAGCTAGTATCGTCATATAAAACGTTTCATATGTAGCTTCTATTAAATCCTGTGAATCTATACTTGCAAATAAATCAGGTAGCATCACGGATAACCTCCACTTCTACTGAGGTCTCATCATGGATAGACTTCACTGCTTTTTCAATCTCCTCATAATTTCCTGTTAACTGTACATACAATGTTCCATATGCTCCTCGTTGCGTTTGAGTGATTTTCCCTTGTAGTATATTAATATCAATCGCAAATCTTTTTGCTAGTTGACTAATTAGTGCCTGGTTGGTCATTTCACCAACAAAATGAAGTTGAACAATTTTACCTTCTTCGTACGTATCAATCAATTGTGCCACACTATCATCTTCATTTGTTCCCATAATTTGTTCCACGAATTTTTTTGTCACCTGCTTTTTGGGACGTAAAAATACATCCAGCACATCCCCTTGCTCGACTATCTTCCCTTCTTCCATAACCGCAACCTGATTACATATTTTACGAATAACATGCATTTCATGGGTAATCAGGATAATCGTAAGTCCCAATTTCTGATTGATATCCACGAGCAAATCAAGGATGGAATTAGTTGTTTCCGGATCCAATGCGGACGTTGCTTCATCACAAAGTAGTAATTTGGGATTATTTGCCAGAGATCTAGCAATACCCACCCTTTGCTTCTGTCCGCCACTCAACTGGGATGGATACGCATTTTCTCTACCAGATAACCCAACTAATTCAATTAATTCATGGACACGCTTAACTCGTTCACCCTTAGATATACCTGCTATTTCCAAAGGGAATGCTATATTTTCCTTTACTGTTCGTGACCAAAGTAAATTAAAATGCTGAAAAATCATCCCAATCTCCTGTCTTGCCATACGAAGCTGTTTGGAATTTAATGCTGTGATTTCTTGATCATCGATAATAATACGCCCACCTGTAGGCTCTTCCAATCGATTCAACAAACGAACGAACGTACTCTTACCTGCACCACTATAGCCAATAACACCAAATATTTCACCATCTTTTATATCAAGTGTCATACCATCAACCGCTGTAATGTCATTCTTATTTGCTTTAAAAATTTTACTTAAACCCTCGATCGAAATCATTGGCTATTTCCTCCTTACACGGATCCCGCAATTTTCAGTATACCCAAAAACCATCAAAAAACGCCTTTCTGTAAGAGAACAGAAAGACGTAAGTTAAACTTTAAAATCTTCACGTTCCCTCATCTGTCAAAGTAAACACTTTGCAGGAATTGGCACCTTTCAAATAATAATTCATTTGAAGGTTGCCGCAGTTTCTTAGGGCCAGTCCCTCCACCGCTCAAGATAAGAGATAAATAATATTTATAAAGTGAAACTACATTCAGTGGGGGTTTCCCTTCCTCCCCCACTGAATGTTAGTCGAACAGAATCAGAAATTTTACAGGCTGTTTATCCCCCGCCTTCACATTTAGAATTTCTCACGGTTGGAGATGGGAGTATTACAGCCCGTTAATGCGTGATAAAAATTTCATATGCTAAATACTAGCATGCTCCATTTATCATGTCAATCAAAATAGATTTATCCTTCATGTTTAACAAATAACTCCGGTTTATATTCCATTAAATAGGTGTAAATATTCGATATGGATTTAAATGCATAAACCTTTTCCTTTATGTCATTCCCATTCTTTATCAAAAGACAGGGAACACTTTCTATTTGCTGCTCCTGCATAAATTCAGGATGTAATGATGCATTCATTTCATAAAAAATATTCTCATTGTGTACCGATTCAATTTTAGTCAGCATTGCTCTCGCTAAATGGCAGGTACCACAAAATGGGGTATAAATATAAAGTAAATAATTCTCATTATCTATTTGTTCTTCTGTAATCTGCTGCAAAAAAATACCACCCTAAACTAAGAAAATTGGATTAACGGAAATACGCTTACTCAATAAGGCAGTCGCAAGAATATTTTCAGGGGTTGTAGCAACCTCGCGATAATCACTGCTGATATGAATATGCTCAGCATGTGGCAGCTCCCGAGCCAGCTGCTTTCGAAGCTTCATTCCTGATGTATCCTCATCAACTAAAATAATGACATCTCTGTAATCCAAATCGTAATCTTCCAAAAGATCATCAAAACGTTCAATACCAAGTGTACCGTTTGTACATAGAATCGTAACATCATCTGTAATTAACTTTTCAATTTGCCTTTTATCTGTCAAGCCCTCAACAATAATAACTATTTCGGATTCATCTGTTATCATCACATAGCACTCCCTAGGAAATCAAGCAAGATGATTGAATTACTTTAGTATATGATGTAAACAAGGCTGACTATACAATCTTTCCTAAAATTGTATGTCAGCCCGAATTGTTGTTTCATTTCATAGGATGTTCAAAAAGTTCGGTAAAAATGACATATCGAAATGTTCATCTTTCTTCGTTGGCTTGCTTTTCCGCTCCTCACGTAATAATTGCATACGTTCCGATGCTCAAAGCTACGCCGCCTCGAACTTCTCGGTCCTTTTTACCCTCCTTTTGAACACGCTCTTTAATTAATCTTCTTTAATGAACTCTTCATATTGCTCAGCTGATAACAATTCATCCAGTTCTGATTCATTCGCTGGCTCAACAACGATCATCCAAGCATTTTCAAATGGTGATTCGTTAACAAATTCGGGGCTGTCCTCTAATTCTTCATTCACTTCGACAACCTTCCCGCTGATAGGTGCATATAATTCAGAAACAGTTTTCACGGATTCTACACTTCCAAAAGTTTCGTCTGCTTCGATTTCATCCCCCACTTCAGGAAGCTCTACAAATACAATATCCCCTAGCTCTGATTGGGCAAAATCAGTAATACCAATTCTTACTTTGTCGCCTTCTTTTTTTATCCATTCATGTTCCTTAGAATATACTAAATCCTTTGGTAAGCTCATATATATCCCTCCATATATTATTTCAATCTAATCATACAAGTTAAATAAATATTTTACTAGTGTTTATAACCAATTTTCATGATAATTTTCTTCTTTAAAACCAACCGTCACTTTTTGACCGTCTGTAACAATTGGCCGTTTAATCAGCATGCCATCCGAAGCAAGAATTCTCGCCATTTCTTCCGTGTTCGCCTCTTTAATTTTATCTTTTATATTCAATTCACGGTATTTTTTCCCATTTGTGTTGAAAAACTTTTTAGCAGGCAGATCACTTTTCGCAATCAGACTTTTCAATTCTTCCTGTGACGGTGGATTTTCTACAATATGTATGCTTTCATAATCAATATTATTTTCTTCTAACCATTTTTTAGCTTTTTTACAAGTACCACAGTTGGGATACCAATAAAAAGTTAGCGTCATGTTCAAAACCTCCGAATCTCTCTGTAATTCAATTCCATTATAACAAATTTTATGTTCCTAGCAATGGATAGCCTTTTAATCCATCACCATATACGATTGACCAAGAACACTAACATCTTCTTTGGTACAATTTGATTTTCATGCCTTGTTTATGATGGTTGGTAAATTAATATTATTTTGATCATACCTCTACAAATTAATATTACAACAAGTAGTTTGAATAATCAATAAATTATATAATTTATTTCAGTATAAAATCGATTGGTATCATATAATATGCTATAATTAAAGTAATAAAATATATGGAGGTTCAGGATATGGTTGCTAATGATGACAAAAATAAATCTAAAATCAATGGTACTATAATAAAGGAAACCGGGCTCACATACGATGATTATGCAGCAATTGATGATAATAACCGTTATGAATTGGCTAGCGGGCAATTAGAGCTGATGAGCCCAGCACCATCAGTTACCCATCAGATTGTAAGTTCTGAAATACTAGAGCATTTCAAAAGAGGTTGCAAATCTGATTATATTATTATGTCTGCGCCTGTCGATCTTATTTTGTCTTCCACTGAAGTACGACAACCTGATATGGTACTTGTTCATCGGAACCGCTTGAATATTTTGAGAGAACGTGGTATTGAAGGTGCGCCAGATCTTGTTTTAGAGATCCTATCCCCTTCATCATTAAAACAAGATAAAATTGATAAATTAAATTCCTATGCATTTTATAAAATTCCTGAATATTGGATAGTAGAACCATCCAGTGGTATTTTGGAACAATACATATTACAAGAAAATCGTTATGAAATTATAAATATATTTCAGGAAGATGAAAAAGTATTTTCCCAAAACATTCCCTGTATTTCATTTTCTATGAAAGATATCATGGAAAATATCCCTGATATTAGCGAGTGAAAATCCCTTGAGAGGAATATGCATGCCCGCTTTTACTAGCAAGAAAGCCAACCTCTATTAAGCTTATAAAGGTTGGCTTTTTTTTATACTAAATACTTCTCTTCCTCAATAATTTTCACAGCAATTTTGCGTTTCTTTGCAATGACATTTGTTGGTGTATGGCGTGTTAATTTACGTAATGATGAGAGCATCATTCGTAATGTATCCCCTTCCTCTACTGCAATCAACGTTTCTTTTGCGTCAGCTTCAATGCGATTGAATGCTTCCTGTACATAGGTTTGCGTATAAAGGAGCTTTTGTTTGTTCTTTTCTTCACCGGTTTTGTTAATTGCTTTTTCTGTGCGAAGAATAGCTGATTCCATATTGTATACCTCTGCCGTCATATCCGCAAGATTCACTAAAATTTCCTGCTCCTTTTCCAGCTTTTGCATGTATTTTTGTGCTGCCAGTCCTGCACCAAGCAATACCATTTTTTTCGCATTTTTTACTAAATACTTTTCTTGAGCTAATGTTTCGTCAGCAACTTCCTCAGGCATCATCATCATTAATTCTTCTTGTAGGCTTTGTGCTTTCTGTAGTAATGGCAATTCGCCCTTCATCGCTTTTTTCAGTAATGTTCCTGGTACAAGCAGGCGGTTGATTTCATTTGTTCCTTCAAAAATACGATTTATACGCGAGTCACGATAAATGCGTTCCACCTCATATTCCTGCATGAAACCATACCCACCATGCATCTGCAGAGCTTCATCTGCTGCATAATCGAGTAATTCTGTACACATATATTTACTCATTGAACATTCAATTTGATATTCGGCAATTGCCCGTGCTATTTCACGACCGTCTTTTAACTCTTCATCCGTTAAAGCACCCATACGCTGCTCAAATAATCCTACGGTGCGATATACAGCACTTTCATTTGCATAAATTTCAGATGCAATTGTTGCTAGTTTTTCCTGTGTTAATGAAAAACTGGATATTGGTGTGTTGAACTGTTTACGCTCATTCACATATTTCGCAGCTAGTTCAAGTGCTCGTTTGGAACCACCCACACCACCTATTGCTAGCTTATATCGTCCCACATTAAGAATGTTAAAGGCAATAATGTGACCGCGCCCTTTTTCACCTAATAGATTTTCTACAGGAACTTCTGCATCCTCTAAAACTAGTGTACGGGTAGAAGAACTTTTTATCCCCATTTTCTTTTCTTCCGTACCTGTTGAAACTCCAGGAAATTCTCGTTCAACGATAAATGCAGAGAAGTGTTCTCCATCGATCTTTGCATAGACAATAAATACATCTGCAAATGCGGAGTTAGTAATCCATTGTTTTTCCCCATTTAAAATATAATGTGTTCCTGCTTCATTTAATTTAGCTGTAGCTTTTGCACCAAGTGCATCTGAACCTGAGCTTGGTTCAGTTAATGCATAGGCTGCCAATAATTCACCTGTAGCCAGTTTTGGTAAATACTTTTCCTTTTGCTTATCATTACCAAAAAACACAATTGGAAGTGAACCTATACCTACATGTGCTCCATGCGTTACGGAGAAACCACCAGCACGTGAAAATTTTTCCGTAATTAAGGAAGAACTGATTTTATCTAATGCAAGACCACCATATTCTTCTGGTATATCTGCACCAAGTAAACCTAACTCCCCAGCTTTTTTCAGGAGTTCTACAGAGTATTCAAATTCATGATTTTCCAGATTATCAACCTTTGGTAGTACCTCCCCAACAACAAAATCCTCTGTTGTTTTGGCAATCATTTTATGCTCATCTGTGAAATCCTCAGGAGTAATAACATCTTCCCCTGTTAAATCTTCAATTAAAAATGCGCCACCTTTAAAAATCTTATCTTTTATTTCACTCATTTTGATCGTCCCTTTCGCAAGTTTATTTGCATTTTATTAATAACGAACTAGTCTATTGGAAGTTTATTTGTGAACTTCAATATTTAAGTTGTGAACTTCTAAGCCTGTTCATGTGAACTTCCGTCAGTTTCTTGTGAACTTCAGCGTATTCACTGTGAACTTCAGCATTTACCCGCTACTCTAGCTTTCCTTACTAAATTACATAAGTTCAAATACTCCAGCAGCACCCATACCGCCACCAATACACATCGTTACCACACCAAATTGTACGCTGCGGCGTTTCATTTCATGCATCAGGCTTAATGTTAATTTGGTACCCGTCATACCGAGTGGATGTCCAAGTGCGATTGCGCCTCCATTTACATTCACGATGCTTGTATCCAGATCTAATGCTTGTATCACACGAACGGACTGTGAAGCAAATGCTTCGTTTAATTCAAACAATCCGATGTCAGATAATTCTAATCCAGCTATTTTCAATGCTTTTGGGATGGCTTCGACAGGTCCTACCCCCATTATTTCCGGCTCTACCCCTGCAACCGCAAAGGAGCGGAATTTAACAAGTGGAGTCAACCCCTGTTCTACAGCCTTATCACGATCCATTAGAAGGACGGAAGCAGCTCCGTCACTCATCTGGGATGAATTTCCTGCAGTTACTGATCCGTTTACATTGAATGCGGGGCGAAGTTTTGCCAATACTTCCGCAGTAGTCCCAGCACGTACACCTTCATCCATCTCAAACATAAATTTCTTTTCATCAATCTTGTTTTTTTTCCCAATTACACGTTCGGTCACTTCTACCGGAACAATCTCATCATTAAATTTCCCTGCTTGAATGGCTTTCGCTGCACGTTCATGACTTTGTACAGCAAATGCGTCCTGATCTGCACGTGAAATATTGAAGCGATTTGCAACTTCTTCAGCCGTGTGACCCATACCCATGTAGTAGCCTGGCGCATCCTGAACGAGCTTTGTATTCGGTTTAATCACGTGGCCGCCCATCGGAATCAGACTCATAGACTCTGCTCCGCCTGCGATTATTGCCTCACTTGCTCCAATCATGATCCGTTCAGCTCCATAAGCAATACTCTGCAGGCCTGATGAACAATAGCGGTTAATCGTAATTCCCGGGACATCATGTTTTAATCCTGCAAGTCCGGCAATATTTCTTGCCATATTCATTCCTTGTTCTGCCTCAGGCATGGCGCACCCGATAATAACATCATCAATATTCCCCTCATAATTTCCTGCGCGTTTTAACGTTTCTTTAATCGTTAGTGCGGCTAAATCATCAGGTCTTGTATTTGCTAGAGTCCCTTTATTTGCTCTGCCTACAGGGGTTCTTGCACCTGCAACAATTACTGCTTCCTTCACATTTCTTCCCCCTCTTCATTTAGTTGCGTAATGGTTTTCCTTTTAATAACATGTGTTGCATTCTGGCTTGAGTCAGTGGTTCGCCGATTAAGCTCAGGAATGCTTCTCGTTCTAGATCGAGCATGACTTGTTCATCAATCCATGTACCTTCTTTTATCCGTCCACCTGATAATACATATGCTAATTTTTCAGCAATTTTCACGTCATAATCAGATGCATATCCACCGAATTTAAGTGTTTTTGCACCGAGTAGCATTGCTGCATATCCAGCATCACCTACAACTGGGATTTGCTCCCGTTTTGGTGCCTGATAACCCGATTTTGCTAATGACAGAACTTTCTCCTTGGCATCATGTAAAAGATGATCTGGATTCACACTAATACCATCATTACTGTCTAAAAATCCATTCTCTCTAGCTTCAGCAGCTGATGTGGAGACTTTGGCCATTGCTACTTTTTCAAATACATCATTCGCTACTTTCGTCAGATCAAAATGAACCCCATGAGGCAAATTGCGAAGTTCTTTTAAATAAAGCTCCTTCGTTCCACCCCCACCAGGGATCAGCCCCACACCAAATTCAACAAGTCCCATATATGTTTCCGCTGATGCTTGTATTGCAGCTGCTGGTAATGAAACCTCAGCCCCACCGCCAAGTGCCATATTAAACGGTGCTGTTACAACTGGTTTATTGGAATACTTGATATTCATTGCCATCTCTTGGAACTTCCGGATAACCATATCCAGATCAAAGAAATTATCATCCTGTGCTTCCATTAGCATCAATGCAAGATTTGCACCAACACAGAAGTTTTTACCCTGGTTTCCGATGACTAGACCTTCATAATTTTTATCAACTTCTTCAATAGCGAAATCAACCATTTGTATAACATCAAGCCCTATCGCATTACTCTTTGAATGGAATTCAAGACCTGCCACCCCATCACCCAAGTCTATTAAACTAGCACCTGTATTCTTCTTAATAACGCCATTTACTTCTTTTAAATTTCTTAGATTGATCTCTTTTTTATTAAATATTTGCTGCTTATATTCAGCCTGATCATAATAATAAACCTTCCCATTTTCCTTTTTATAGAAGGATTCATTTCCGTTTTCCAGTAGCTTAAGCACCCATTCAGGTACTGCTTCTCCTTCTTTTTGCATTCGCTCTACAGATTTCCTGAGACCAATTGCATCCCATGTTTCAAATGGACCAAATTCCCAGCCGAATCCCCATTTCATCGCTTGGTCAATGGAAACAACATCATCAGCAATTTGTCCAAGTTGATCAGCACCATAAATTAACACCGGCTTAAGAATTGACCAAACAAGATCGCCTGCTCTATCGCCTTCCACCGATAGAAGCGCTTTCAATTTTCGATGTGAACCTTTTTCCTGTTTTGCGATCTCAGTTGCAGCTGTTTTTAGCGCTTTTTGATCCTCGTATTCTAGTGTTTCTGGATTCAATTCATAGATTATGCTTCCATCTTTCCCTTTTTTCTTCAGGAAAAAGCCTTGACCGCTTTTTGAACCGAGCCAGCCCTTTTCCTGCATTTTTCTCATGAATTCTGGTACATCAAATACTTCCTTTTCCGCACCATCAACCTGTTCATATACATTTTTTGCTACATGAATGAATGTATCCAGTCCAACTACATCTAATGTACGAAAGGTTGCACTTTTCGGACGACCAATCATAGGCCCTGTTACAGAATCAACTTCTCCTACACTATATCCTCCTTTAAGCATTTCTCGTACCGTCACAAGCAGGCCATATGTTCCAATTCGATTGGCAATGAAGTTCGGTGTATCCTTAGCTTCAACAACCCCTTTGCCCAAAATATTTTCCCCAAACTTTTTCATAAATCCGAGTACTTCAGGGTCTGTTTCCTTTGTTGGTATAACCTCAAGTAGTTTCAAATAGCGTGGTGGATTGAAAAAGTGCGTTCCAAGAAAATGCTTGCGGAAATCCTCTGAAAAGTCTGCTGCCATAGCTTCCACCGAAATTCCTGATGTGTTTGAACTAACGATCGATCCAGTTCTACGATATTTATCCACATTGGCAAAAACCTTTTTCTTAATAGCAAGATTCTCAACTACTACTTCAATTATCCAGTCCACATCAGTTAATTTTTCAAGGTCATCTTCCATATTACCAACTTCAATTAAATCAAGACTTTTCTTCGTTGTAATTGGCGATGGTTTTTGTTTTAATAGTGCATTTTTACTTTGTGCTGCCAAACGATTACGTACAGCATCATCCTGTAATGTTAACCCTTGTTTTTCTTCACTCTTTGTTAATTCACGTGGCACAATATCAAGCATTATTGTTGGAATTCCCACATTAGCCAAGTGAGCAGCAATTCCTGAACCCATAACCCCCGAGCCTAAAACAGCCACACGTCTAATTGATTGCTTCATATTTTATCCCCCAATCATAATTTGAATGAATACTCATTCATTTTATTGTTAAAATAAATAGATAGTCACCTATCTTCTAAATACTACTATAAATTAAATTCTGACATTTCGCAATAACAATGACGAAACTTTTTTTAAAACTTGACTTATCATCAATCCGTAATGGTAAAAGGGGTGTTTCTGACTTAAATATGTTGTTCTTTAATCTTTACAGTTGATAGAAAATGCGGTGTAATATACTGCTCTGAAAACACACTACACTAACGATTCCTTTTCGAAATATATTTAAATTTATCTTTTATATTTGCAAGATACAAATGATATTTAGTTGTTACATAACTATACCCGCATGATATACATGTTACTCAAAGGAAAATTTTAGAAATTCCCTTCATTAAATTTCCACAATTATACAATTAAACATACCTTTATTCATCGGGAAAAATCAGATCCATATTTTTTTATTAATCGTAACCATTCCTATTTACAAATCGTAATCATTACGGTATTATAGAAAAAGTACAAAAACCAAAACCCAAAAAAACTGGAAGGAATAAGCGTATGAAAATTTTACAAGCAATTATGATATTACTTATTGCAGGAATAATTACAACTGGCTGTACGTCCACAAATGAGGAAACGAATAACGATGCAGAATTTCATGTTTATACTTCGATTTATCCAATTCAATATGCTGTTGAAGTAATTGGTGGTGAAATGGTTTCGGTGAAATCCATATATCCCCCAGGGGTAGATGCGCACACCTTTGAACCTACTTCAAAAGATATAACATCAATTGCAAACAGTGATGCATTCTTTTATATGGGTGCTGGCATGGAAGGTTTTGCCCAAAGTGCTGCCAATGCACTAGCTTCGCAAAATGTTAGCCTAATTGAATTGGGACAACATGAAGAACTATTTCATACTAATACTACTAATGAAAATCATCAAGAAGAAGATCACGATGATCACGCACATGACGGACATAATCATGGCGATCATGATCCACATGTTTGGATAGATCCACTTCGCATGCTGGAAATGTCTGCGATTATTAAGGATGAATTAATCAAATTAAACCCTGAGTTCGAACAATTATATAATGATAATTTTAATACACTGAAAGAAGATTTAATTGCACTTGACAAACAATACACAAAAGTACTTCAGGCAAAAGAAAAAAAGGAAATATTAGTCTCTCACGCAGCCTACGGGTATTGGGAAGAACGCTATGGTATCAAGCAAATTGCCATTAATGGACTATCCTCTAGCAGTGAACCATCACAAAAAGAATTGGTGGCAATTGTTGATCAAGCAAAAGAATATGATTTGGATTATATTATTTTTGAACAGAATAGCTCCAATCGTGTTTCGGAAATTATTCAGGATCAAATTGGCGCAGAAGCGTTAACCATTCATAATCTATCCGTCTTAACAGATAATGATACCGAGAAGGAAAAGGATTATCTTTCATTAATGAAAGATAATCTGACTGTACTAGATAAAGCAATGGAGTAAAATTGATGTAGATACTCCAATTTTAAGAAAATAGACCACTTTATTTATGTAACAAACAAGTGGAAAGGAGCTTTAGGATGATGGGTGAATCTGCCGTTTCTATGAAAAATATAAGTTATGCCTATGACCAGAAAACAGTACTTGATCAGATAAATTTTGAAATTCCTCGTGGAGCGTTTATGGGGCTGATTGGGCCAAATGGTGGCGGAAAAACTACATTGATTAAAATCATTCTTGGCCTTCTAAAACCAGATAGCGGAACCGTCCAACTTATTGATCAGCCAAATGGCAAATTTAAAGAGTGGAATAAAATTGGGTTTGTTTCACAAAAGGCCAACTCCTTTAACAAAGGGTTTCCGGCAACAGTATTTGAAGTGGTTTCGATGGGTCTGACAGCAAAGGTAGGTTACTTGAAATTTTTCAACCGAAAACATAAAGCAAAAATACTTCAGGCAATGGAACAGGTAGGTATGCTTGATTATGCTTATGAAAATATTGGCAATCTATCAGGCGGTCAGCAACAACGGATTTTCATAGCCCGCGCCTTAGTAAATGATCCGGAGTTATTAATTCTCGATGAACCTACTGTTGGTGTAGACTATGAAAATGTAAAGCGGTTTTACGAGTTATTACATCAATTAAACGAGGAACAGAGGATTACTTTACTGTTGGTAACCCATGACACAGGTACGATGACAAAATATGCAACAGATATCGTATGCTTGAATAAAACATTGCATTTCCACGGCAAACCCGAAGAATATGCTTCATTAGCTGAGAAAGATTTATCAAATTTTTATGGGCATCCAGTAAATAAAGTCACTCACAATCACTAACTCTTGGGGGAACAGTTATGCTAACGGACTTTTTAAAATATGATTTTTTACAATATACATTGTTAACAGGATTATTAATCGGAATTATTGCACCACTGCTCGGTACCTTCATTGTTGTGAGACGACTTTCTTTAATTGCAGATGCACTATCCCATGTCACTTTAGCTGGAATTGCATTTGGATTAATGCTTGAAAAAAAATTTGCATTTACTCTAGTTACCCCTTTATATAGTGGTATGGCTTTTTCTGTTATCGGTTCTATGTTTATTGAAAAGCTCCGTAGCGTTTACAAGGCTTATCAAGAAATTGCAATTCCAATTATCTTATCTGGCGGAGTCGGATTAAGTGTTATATTTATTTCAATTGCAGATGGGTTCAACACGGAATTATTTAATTATCTATTCGGGTCAGTTTCAGCCGTTAGTCAAAATGATTTCTATACGATCCTAGGAATTTCCATCTTTATCATCCTTGTTGTCGGATTATTTTATAAGGAGCTTTTCACCCTTTCATTTGATGAAGAACATGCAACGATTTCGGGAATACATGCAAAAAGAATTCATTTACTATTTATCGTCTTAACAGCATTGGTAATTGCTGCATCGATTCGAATTGTTGGGGTTCTCCTCGTATCTGCATTGATGACACTCCCTGTTGCAGCAAGCATGCGCCTTGCTAAAGGATTCAAACAAATGATGTTTTTATCCATTGTATTTGGTGAGTTAGCTGTTATTATAGGGTTAATATCAGGTTATTATTTAAGTATCCCTCCTGGGGGAACAATTGTAATGGTATCCATTATTATTTTACTAATGTCAATCAGTCTGAAGCGATTTACTTTTACTTTTTGAAAACTTGTCATACGCATTAGGTTAGGCGTATGCCTTAGTTGCACTTATGCTGTAAGAAAGGTGAGGGAAGCGGAATGAATATAAATGAAGCAATCGATCTATTAAAAGAAAATGGTTACAAAGCTACTGGCAAACGAAAAGATATCCTTATGTTTTTTGAGGAGGCAGATGGCTATCGTACTGCAAAGGATTTAATTAAGCAGTTGGAAGAAATCCATGAAGGAATTAGCTTTGATACGATTTATCGTAACCTGCATTTATATAAGGAAATGGGTATTTTGGAAACAACTGAATTAAATGGGGAAAAACATTTCCGTATGAATTGTACACATCACCACCATCATCACTTTATTTGCAATGAATGCGGAAAAACAAAGGAAATCAAGGTTTGTCCAATGGATGATGTGCACAAATCCCTGAGTAATTATGAAATAGAGGGACATAAATTTGAAATTTATGGATTATGCCCTGGCTGTGTAAGTGCATGAATATCAGGCTTTATGTAGCGGTTGGCATTGGCGGGATGATAGGTGCTGTGGGTCGCTATGGCGTTTCCATCCTATTTGGTGCTGTGAATGGGTTTCCTTATGCAACCCTGACAGTTAATTTAATTGGCTGCTTTTTGCTTAGCTTCATATTAAATAATCATTCTATTAAACAACGGCTCTCACCTGAAATATTTGCGGCAACTAGCATTGGGTTGGTTAGTTCCTTTACTACTTTTTCAACATTCTCCATTGAAACAATTGGGCTGTGGAATTCCAATTTACTAGTAGCCATTAGTTATGTTTTCCTTAGTCTAATTGGTGGAATAGCATTTTGTTATGCTGGCTTTAAAGTTGCTAAAATAAAGCGAGTGGCATCATGAATATATTACTCGTAGCACTCGGTGGCTTTGCAGGAAGCATTTTTCGGTTTTATATCTCAGCAAAAGCAAACAGGCATTTAATTGGCACATGGATAGCTAACTTTTCAGGATCCATTCTCTTAGCCATTTTGCTTGTACTTTTCATCTCTGAAGTTATTCCTGAATGGGTATGGATCTTTATGGGAGTGGGTTTCAGTGGGGCATTTACAACCTTTTCTACGTTTGGAAATGAAACGTTACAGCTGCTTTTCGCAAAAAAATATAAAGTTGCATTGAGCTATGTGATTAGCTCTTTATCCATGTCGTTAATTGTTGTTTTTAGTATCTTATATTTCTTTATATAGTTCCCAATTCCCATCTATTTCGTGTATACTACATTGTAGATAATCAAGGTTAGGAGAAATGAGCATGGAAAGAGGTAAAGGACTTATAATTGGAATATTAACGATTTTAATCGCTGTTTTTATAGTTTTCGTAGTGATTATGCAATATAACTTTAATAATAATCCGGACTTTGTTCAAAATAAATCGGGAAACGAATACAGTTCTTTGGAAATGGAAACCAGTGATAATACTAGCGAAGAAAATAATTCCGATGAAATAAATCATACCGATACTACTGAATCAACCATTAATAAATCGGAGGAAATTTTAGAAGCTACCTCTCATTCCACAAGATTTGTTATAGTTGAAACATTAAACGTCCGCAGTGGTCCAGGTGTTGACTATGACATTGCTGGTGTTGTTACGGTCGATCAGGAGCTGGAAGTGGAAGATACAGGTGATGAATGGGTAAAAGTTACGACGGAGGATTTTACCGGTTATGTGAATGAAAAATATTTATCTGAAGAACAGTAAAAGAACCTACTGGCTCTTTTACTGTTTTGGTTCAATCACATTTTGCTGGGAGGTTTGGTTCAGTTGCTTTATTGGAAACCGATATAATGTGTATTTGAAGAATCAAACCCATTAAATTCCCCGTACTTTATGAAAGATCCACTTTTCTCTATCCAAATACTTCCTGGAGTACTTTAGATTCCTCATGATCCAGCATATTTTTTTGAATTATTTCATCAACTGGTTTATTCATCTGTGCTTTTAATTCATTAGAAGAATCGGATTCACCAACAATATAGATTTTTTCCCAGTTTTGTTCTTTTGCGCGCTTGTCCAATTTAGGTGCGATTTTTTTATACCAGCGCTGCTGATTTGCTTCATAGCGTGCTTCAAAATTACCTTTTTGCAGATTGGTAGTTCCTGGTCCCATTGCAGTATTCGCTTTGCGAGGTCCAAGCTTCTGTCGCCAATCATCCGTTTTTATATCCAATTCATACGAAATTGTATCTTCTATTTCATTTAAATGTGATTCTATCACTTTAATTTCACTTTGCTGTACAAGGATAATTCCGGATTTCGGAAATTTATCCTTTAGCTGCTGCAGTTGTGCCAATTCAGGTGTTTCTTGCCAATAAAATTCCGTTTCCACATGCATTTGCACCCGGTGTGCAAACCACACTTCCTCGTCTGCTGTAGCTAATACTACAATTCCTTTTAAGAAGTTTAGTTCATTTCCTTTAACAAATTTATCTACCTTCTGCTTAATTAATTGAAAGTTCTTCAGTTCTTCCTTGTTATTATCTTCCTCTAAATACTGCTCAAAATTCCGTAGGCCATTTTTGAAGTGAATTCTCCATTCACCTCCCTGTTGATCCGGATCTGATGGATCAGTATTTAAGTACATCGTAAAGACTTTATTTGCACCTTCTCTTCTTACACCTTCTAATCGTTTTAGTTCTTTACTCAAATCCATTAGATATAGGCACTCCTTCTGACATATTCGATTTCTTAATAGTGTTTATCCTATATCCTGTTGGTATAAACATACTTATCACATGAAGATCATATTTATTTTTTGTTTTACATACAAAATAAAAGTAAGATAATAAATCTGGATCTTTCACAAATGACGGGGAAGATAATAGGTTTGTTTCTTTAAATACACATTGTACCGATTCCGAATAAACCAACTGATCCAACTTACCCCGCAAAATGTGAATGAACCATAAATTTAAAATGCTGTCACTTCTATGCTTCAATACTAAATCCTTGCTTTATGAAATTAGCTTTAAACCGATAGCAGCTCCTAATACCATTGCTATAAAAACAATTCTTTTCCAATCTTTTGATTCACCATATAAAGCCATTCCTAATATTGCCCCACCAGATGCGCCAATTCCTGTCCAAATTGCATATGCGGTACCCATAGGCAATGTTTTCATTGCATATGCAAGAAATAGAAAACTTGTTCCAAATCCAAGAATTAGTAGTACCAGCGATTGCCAATTTTTATCTTTATGCAACTTATTTATCATAAAAACACCAAACATTTCAAATAAACCTGCAATAATCAAAGAAACCCATGCCATTAAGATTCAGCTCCTTCTTTAACGGTGTCTTTCGTTACTAATTTCAAACCAATGACTCCTGCCAATAAAACCAAAATCAAAATAACCTTTGCTACTTTGAATGGTTCACCAAACAATACGATATCTGAAAAAACAGTTCCAGCAGTACCTAATCCTACAAAAACAGCATATACGGTTCCAACAGGAAGTTTTTTGCCAGCCATAATCATTAAGTAAAAGCTAATGAAAATAGCAATCACAGTCCCGGTCCACTCCCAAAAGCCTTCAGCGTGTTTTAAACCAATAACCCAAAATACTTCAAAAAAAGCTGCAATAAATACTTTAATCCAGTTTATATTCATTCAAATTATACCTCCAATACTATTCTTCCCAAAAATATATAAAGCCCGGGAAGATATCATTATATCGATATCCTCCCGGGCTTTTATCCCTCCGTGTACACGAACCGTGCGTTTTCTCTTGGACCAGACCAGCACTTCGTTCAATACTGCGGAACCCTAGAAAACTTTTCATTTAATTACTCAAATAATAACATTGGTTTCTAAAATGGTCAACTTTACAGAAATTACCTTTCAGACTCTGCTTCGCTATCACTTATTTGTTTTTCCATCTGCTCTAATTGATCTTTTAACAGTTCTTTTTCTTGATTGCTCACATCCACTTCACCATATCTCACCTTTTGATAAACAGTCATATCTGGGTTCATGCCAATTCGCAAAAACCAATCCTCTATCGTTTCAAACGGCTTTCTTCCCTTATTATTCTTTGCTGCGAAGCGTTCAAATTGCAAAACCATTTTTCGGACAGGATGCTTGGGTTTTCTAAATAAACCTGTTAATCTATTTTTTATCGATTGATTATTTTGATTCGAATCATTATCCAATTCACTGTGTGAAATGAATACGTTTTGCTCTTTTGTTTTTAGTGAGCTGCGAAAACGCCTTTTCAACAAAAGAACAGTAGCCACCAAAAGTACAATAGCAACACCGATGATCACAAAGATAGTCATATTCTCTATAACAGAACCTTCCTGAAACTCATTCCGATATTCCCCCAGATAACCGATCTTTCCCGAAGAATCCTGTTCAGGCATTTCTTGTTGCTTTAGTTCTATAATGCCGAGCAGACCTGAAAGTCCACTAAGTGCAATAGTCACTAATTTCAGCAAACCATGCCATATTGTTAAAAATACACTACGAGTACCATCGAAGATCAAAAAGAACAGTCCAGCACTTAAAGTAAAAAAACTGATAAAATAAAAAGGTAATTTAACATTAAAATCCTTACGTTCTTGTTTTGGTACGACTGCCAGCTGACTACTGATGTATCCAATAATTAAAATAACAATTTGTAAAAATGGAACTAACATGATTCGACTATCTCTAATCATAAAGCTCACAATTGCTGATAACACAAGTGTAATTATAATATACTGATTTTCTCTGCTGATTATTTCTTCTTTTCGAATATCAATATATCTCCAGATAAATAATATCGGAAATAATACTGCCGCTTCTATTGGATAGTCCCAAAAATAAAACAAGCCATAGATCAAAGGAGCGGTTAGCGCATACCAAATGTAATTTACTGTAAACCTTGTAATCATAGTAAATAGAATTGTAATTACCATGGTAATTGCTAAATAACTCCAATAAGGAATTGAGAAAAATTGATGATGCATTATTGGTACTAGGAATAAAAATAGGATGATTGCTTCACTAATAAAATGATAGGCAAATGAAATCGTTGGATGGTTATTTCGCATTTGTGTTCGCATCCTTTTCTAAAGGCTTTATTATTGCTCCATCCTCTTCCTGATTGACATAAAACACCGATTGTTGTGGCATTTTCCATGAATTCATAATTTGCGCAGCTCCTGAAGGTATTTCTCCGATTACAATAATTGTTTTTGGTTTAAAAAATTGCTTCCCTAAATGATGCAGCATTTGATTAAATGGCATAATCATTGATTGTTTATGAATTCTCGCCAGCATCTCCAATGCTAGAGCATATTGATTGTTTCCTTCGGCTTCTTGTAGATGAACATATGGAGTCTTCCCTGGTTTACGTGCATTTATAAACATTTCATATGGAAGCCCTTTTCGTGAAGCATGTTCACATAAATATGCTGTATATGATAATATGTTTTCCAAATTATTATTAAACGTTGCCATAGTTAAATTACCTTTATTTCCAAGGTTTACAATGAAAACATAAGCCATATCCACAATTTTTTCGTATACGTTTGTCTGCAGCGCTTGCACTTTAACCGAAGCATTCCAGTTGATTCGATGAAACGGATCACTATAACTGTAATCCCTTGTACCTAACGGGCTTTGTACATCTTCAAATGGTGATATATTTGTCCTTCTTTCTCCAGGAATCAGATGATAAACGGTCTCTACATTCTGTACAGGCAATGGCTTGGGAAAAACAACAAATTCTGTCCGATAGAATGAATTATACTTTAATGTAAGCATATCAAAATTAAATAGATGTGGAAGAATCAACTTAATATTATTAACCTTTGACACTCCTCGTTGTACAGCTAAAACAGGGAATTCTACCATTATTTTTCTTTTTCTGAATATGGATAATGGAACTTTAATCTGATTCCCGTAATCATCTAGCGTTTCAACATGTTCACAAGGGTTTATTGCCGACCCTGTTTGAAATTGGAATTCACCATTTATTAATGGAAAGGTAGATTTATTTTGGAGTTCAAACTTTATTTTAGCTTCTTCACCAGGAAATAGTTTTACAGTTGTTCTAGGATTGCTTAATTCCAGTTTTGTGCCGATTTTTTTATTATACATTTTATGGATAAACAGATAGGCTGCAAATACCCCTGCAACAATGAAAGCTAATTTATTCTGGAAGATAATCCCAACCAAAAAGAGTAATAACACAGCACTAAGCATGTAGTCGAAACTCTTCAAATATTCTGACCCAAATTCCTTTAGCCACATCATTCGCTAACCGCTCCTGCTTCTACTGGTACAGAAACATGTTGAATAATTTCGTTTACTACTTGTCGGGCAGTTTTTTTTATGGAACCTTCCATTGATAAAATGAGCCGATGCTCAAAGATATATGGAACTAAATCCTTTATATCCTCTGGAGTAACATATTTACGGTTTTGCAGAAAGGAACGTGCTTGCGATGCACGCATCAATGCAAGCATTCCCCGTGGGCTGATACCAAGTTCTACATCAGGATGTGACCTTGACTCGTGTATGAGACTTAACAAATAATCGGTAACTTCCTCAGACAGACTTATTTGTTTAATCTCCTTCTGCAGCAAGCGGATCTTATCAAGTGTCAGTGAAGAAGTTATTTGATCATACGGGTCATTAGTCCGGTAGGTATGTAAAATTCTTTTTTCCTCTTCATGGGAAGGATAGCCGAGATCAATTTTAAAGAGGAAACGGTCTAATTGAGCTTCCGGCAATGGAAAAGTTCCATAATTGCTTTCCACCGGATTTTGTGTTGCAAGCACGATAAAAGGGGCTTCCACTTTAATCGTTTCCCCATCAATGGTAGATTGATATTCTTCCATCACTTCAAGTAAGCTGGACTGTGTTTTCGGTGTCGCCCGATTTATTTCATCAGCAAGCAGAACGTTTGAAACCACTGGACCCACTCGAAGCTCAAATTCCTGCGTTTTCGGATTAAAAAAGCGTATCCCTGTCACATCACTTGGCAGAACATCCGGTGTAAACTGGACACGATTAAAGTCACCCTCCATTACTTTTGCAAAGCTTTTAGCCAATTTAGTTTTCCCTGTTCCTGGAACACTTTCCAATAGAACATGCCCCTGTGCCAGCAGTGCTATAAATAATAAATCAACAACTTCCTCCTTACCAAAAATAACATTGTTTAGCGTCTCTTTCGCTTGTTTCACCTGTTCCATTTCTGTAAAACCCCCATGATAATAACCATTAATTTTCGGACAATTATAATTATTATTACATATATTTCGACTGTTAACAATTATATATTTATCATTACTTAAAAAAAGCTATCCAGCTTTTAAGTGAATCCTATACTTTATAAATAATTAAGGGGTTAATAGCAGAACAGCAGAAAAAAACGCTTGTTTTTGTCCAAGCGTTTATGTATAGTTAATTTTTTATTGCTTTTAAAACATATATGGACAATGGTTTTATCTCAGTTGAATTTACAACGTCTTCCAACATCATTACTTCAGATTGTATTAGTTTCTTAAACTTCTTTGGCAGATTTTTTAATTCTTTAAGTTCGGTTTCTATTTCAGTTAGCACCTTATCAACTTCCCACTTTCCATCCTGGAGTTCATCAGAAGAGATACGTTTATCTTTTAAAATTTTCCAATCTGCTTTTGTTATGATTGATTTAATATCATTCGGCGTAAGCAGCGTCCTAATATTTGAGTCACTATTTTGTTTAAATGATTCATATTGGGCTTGGATAAGAATAGATAACAAATGAGGATACTGTTCTAAAGATTTAAGCCCTGTATCCCATTCCGCAAAAAGAAGCTGTCTCCCCCATTTCCTTACTTTTTTCATTATTTCATAGAGCTCTTCATGAGATGCTAGGTACAAAGCACAATGTGAAAATACGATATAGTCAAAGAAGTTGTCTGGATATTCTACTTCTTGAGAAAGTACATCTATCTCAAACTCCATGTTAATTCTCTTTCCTAATTTAGATTTCATCAAAAACGTAGCTGAATCACCTAATGATATTGGGCTACCATAAGTCGGAGACCCAATATCAATTCCTCGAACCGATCCTTTTTCTCCCACGATATGTGCTAATACTGCTGTTGTATCTCCTTGCCCACACCCTATTTCAAGCACCCTGCTACCTTCCTCTATATTCCAAAATTCAGCCAGTTTAAGTCGATGTTTCGTTTGTACTCTTTGAATGGATGACAGCTCTTTAACTGTAGCCATTGACTCAATAATTGAATCAATAATTTCATTTTTCATTTAAACTCCCCCTTTCGCCATCAGTACATTATTGATGAAATGGATGGATATCAAATAAAGAAAGTTAAGATTGTAAAAATATAATATAAGTAGTTCTGATGTGGTGGAGAAACATTCGAAAACACATAGCAATTAAGAGAGCTATCAGCTAAAATCAAACGCAACTCTTCTTCACTGTGTGATTCCTCATGTCCGCTCACCGGCTTTAACCCAACAGAACGTGATAATAGTCGTGCAGAACCATTTAAAAAACAGATAAACGGGAAAAGCAATCGATAAAACCACATGAGAGGTCGTGCTGTCCAAAGTGTAACCTGTTCTGCCTTTTTAATTGCCAAAATCTTGGGAGCAAGTTCTCCGATAACAACATGCAGAAAAGTTGCAAACATGAATGATATAACAATTGAAAGGGTTGTTACAATTGCATTGCTAAATCCAATTATCCGATAATCGGATGAAGCATTTTTTCAAAGATTGGCTCTGCCAGATGTCCAATCCCAAGTGCTGTAATTGTTATTCCCAACTGACATGCTGATAAGTATTCATCAAGATGTGTTACAACCTGCTTGGCATGAATGGCTGACTTTTTTCCATTTTCTATAAGGGGTTCAAGCTGTGTACTCCGCACTTTCACGATCGCAAATTCTGCCATTACGAAGAAAGCGGTTAACATAATTAGTACAGCTACTGCGAATAAATTAATTATGGTACTTATGTCCAATTAAGATCCTTATGCATCGACACAAGGATTTCACCTCCTGTTTTTCTGAAAACTAAACATCAAAATATACGCTCTGTTCGTTGATGATTCTACCTCTATGGTAAAAATAAACGCACGAATCAAAATTGAATCGACTATATAGTTTTACCTTCCCATTAGAACCACTCACTTCCCTAACCTAATTATATTATATATAAAAACTTGAGTTTATAAATATTTTGAATAATTATGATTGTCGCTCATGAATCTGAAATTATCATCATATTATTATATGTAAGATATTTGGACAAGGTGGGTATTTGGTGATCAAAAAAATATGTTCGATATTAGGTGGAAGTTTGTTAATTGCAGCAGGGGTCAATTATTTTGTTATACCAAATCATTTATTGGATGGCGGGATCATAGGGATAGGACTGATAGCTAAATATGCATTTGGGCTTAAAGCGGGACTTACAATTATAGTGTTAAGTATTCCTTTATATATGATTGCCTTCTATTTTAATCGAACCTATTTTTACAATGGCATCCATGGACTCTTGGTATCTTCTTTTTTAATCGACTTATTTCATCCAATGTCCTTTTGGTATCCAGCACCAATAGTAGTCAGTTCAATCATTGGCGGCATTTTCATTGGAACAGGAATCGGCATTATGCTGCTGGCTGAAACCAGTACAGGCGGAACCGACTTAATTGCGTTAATGTTATCCCAACTAACTGCAGTTAACGCAGAAATTTATATTTTTATCATTGATTGTATTATTTTATTAATAGGCTGGTTCTTTATCCCGGAGGTTACGTTTATCTACTCCTGTATTATGGTTGGGGTGATAGGTGTAACCACATCGACTATCATTAATAAGTTCACATTAAAAAAGATATAATTCCCTTAAAACACGTGGGAATTATATCTTTTTAAAATTCAGGAGACTTTTTTAGTGAATCAATCGTTTCCTTCTTATTATAAGTAGTCCATCGGATTTTGCAATGCACCATTTTTATAAACTTCAAAATGTAAATGAACTCCTGTTGAGTTACCTGTGGCGCCCATAACTCCTAATTTACTCCCTTTTTCAACTGATTGTCCAGATTGTACGCTAATGTATGATAAGTGAGCATAAATTGTTTTCATTCCATTATTATGATCGATTACGACTTTATTTCCAAAACTGCCATCATAACCTGCAGATACTACTACTCCACTATCCGCAGCCTTTATCGTACGGTCGCTTGGGCGGGCAATATCAATACCTTTATGCATCCTTCCCCAGCGTTGACCAACATGACTAGAAATGTAACCACCAACCGCCGGCCAAGACAGCTCACCAGAACCACTTGAAGCAACCGCTTTTGTATCCTTTTCACTTAATGTTGTAAGATTGCCATCTGAATTAGTTGAAGATGCTTGAGCAACAGGCGGTGCTGGTCTAGTCGCATCAGCAATACTCTGTTTTACCGATGATTCAAGGGATGCCAGTTTATTATCTTCAATTTGTAATTCTTCTTTTAATGCCAGTAAATCTTTTTCTTTTGCTTTTAAGGTTGATTTCTTTTCTTCATTTAATTCTTTTTGTTTTATAATTGTTGCTTGCATGCTTTCAAGTTCTATTTTCATGACTTTCAATTCATCAAGTTTCTTAATTACTTTATTCTGTTTTTCTTCTACTTCTTTTTTATCTTCTTCTTGCTTTTCCATTAGTGCTGTATCAGATTCAGCAATTTTATTCACTGCTGTTACACGACTGATAAAGTCGCCAAAACTCTTGGCATCAAAGACCACTTCTAAATAACTTATATTTCCTCCACTTTTTTGATAGGAAACAATTCGATCTTTTAAAATTTCGTACCGTTTTTTAATAGCTTCTTCTAATTTAACAATATCTTCTTCCAGTAAATCAACTTCATTTTGAGTATCAGCAATATCGCTTTCTGTATCTGACATCATTTTTTCATTTTCTTTTAATGCTTCATTTACACGATTAATTTCTTTACTCAATTCTTCCAAGTCTATTAAAATATCTGCAATTTCGCTCTCAGCTTCTGATAGATTTGCTTTAATGCTTGAGCGCTCATCTTGAATTTCAGTTTGCTTATTATGTAAATCTTCTAACGTATCCGCATGGGTCGTAGTTCCAAAAAAAGCACTACCTAAACCAACAATTGTAACGGTGGTGACCGCAACTAATGTTTTTTTCAACTTTCTATTCCCCGCTTTCATTTTTCACGACTGCAATTTTTTTCTATGTATGTATACTTCATTAATTGTTTCAATAATTAGCAGGTCGATGATATATATTTTATACTATGTACTCTATTAATCTAGGACAATTGTAGTATAACATTGAAAATTTTCATGCGTGTTATAGTAATATTACAATTATATTTCAATTTTGACATTAAACTTCATCTTTCATTAAAAAAGTGCTTTATCTCACTAGAAGATAAAACACTTTTTGTTGAAAATCGTATTCTTATATTACCTTATGAAGTGATTAGGAAATTTACGGGCTGTTTATTCCCCACCTTCACGTTTGGGATTTCTCACGCTTGGAGGTGGGGGTATTACAGCCCGTTAATGCGTGATAAACTGCTCCATCTCTGTCGATCCCTTTAGGGCAGTAGTTGATGAAGTTCCACCTGAGATAACCTTGGCTACTTCATCAAAATAGCCCGTTCCAACCTCACGTTGATGTCTTGTAGCACTATAACCATATTTTTCACTTTCAAATTCAGCCTGTTGTAATCTCGAATATGCGGTCATACCTTCTTGTTTATAATTTCTGGCTAGTTCAAACATACTATGATTTAACGCATGGAAACCCGCCAATGTAACAAATTGAAATTTATAACCCATTTCACCTAATTTATTTTGGAAGTTAGTAATTTCGGCATTTGATAATTTTTGCTTCCAATTAAAAGATGGGGAACAATTATAAGCTAATAATTTATTTGGATATTTTGCATGAATTGCTTCAGCAAATTGCCTCGCTTCCTCAACATTCGGCTCGGCAGTTTCACACCAGACTAAATCTGTATATGGTGCATAGGCTAATCCACGTGCAATCGCCTGCTTCATTCCTGACTTCGTTTTGAAAAATCCATCACCGGTTCTTTCTCCAATTATAAAAGGGGCGTCGTATGGATCAAAATCACTTGTAATCAAATCAGCTGCATTCGCATCTGTTCTAGCGATAATTAAAGTTGGCGTTCCCATAACATCTGCTGCAAACCGGGCTGCTATTAGATTTCTTACTGCTGTTTGTGTTGGCAATAAAACTTTACCACCTAAGTGACCACATTTCTTCTCAGATGAAAGCTGATCCTCAAAATGTACAGCAGCCGCACCTGATTCTATCATCGATTTCATTAATTCAAATACATTTAATTGTCCACCAAAGCCGGCTTCAGCATCGGCAACAATTGGTGCAAACCAATCAATTTCTTCATTTCCTTCTGAATAATGTACCTGATCTGCTCGTTGTAATGCCTGGTTAATCCTTTTAACTACATTTGGAACACTATTTGCTGGATATAAGCTTTGATCAGGATACATTTGTCCTGCCATATTAGCATCTGCCGCAACTTGCCAGCCACTTAAGTATATTGCTTTCAGTCCCGCTTTCACTTGTTGCACAGCCTGATTTCCAGTTAGGGCACCTAATGCATTCACATAAGTCCCCCCATTAATAAGATTCCATAATTTATTTGCCCCCCTTGTTGCAAGTGTGTATTCGATATCCAGCGATCCACGCAGTCGAATGACTTCCTCCGCAGTGTATGGACGTTTAACACCACTCCAACGATCCTGATTTTTCCACTCATTTCTTAACTTTTCGACACGATCCATAATCATTATTCTTTTCCTCCTTTTAATAATTGTTGATAAGCCGGCAATGTCAAAAAATCTGTAAACACATCTTGCCTGATCAAGTTATCGAACAATGAGGCTGCTTTTTGAAAATTCCCATAAGCAAAAGCATCTTCCCCAATTTGTATTTCTATTTTTTTCAGTTCTTCATCCAATAGTTCTTCAACCAGTTTTAAATCGATATTTCTTCCGTCCTCCAGCTTTCCTTTTGGATGACGGATCCATTGCCACACTTGAGCACGGGATATTTCTGCTGTTGCCGCATCCTCCATTAAATTATTAATTGGAACTGCTCCACGCCCCGCTAACCATGCGGCAACATATATTATTCCAACATAGATATTTGTCCTCAACCCCCGCTCTGTAATAACTCCTTTTGGAACTTGCACTAAATCAGCTGCTGTTACTTTTACGTCTTTTCGTTTTCTCGAAATTTGGTTTGGTGTTGGCATTTCTTTATCAAATATATCTTTTACAAGCTGCACCATGCCCGGATGAGCCACCCACGTACCATCATGACCGTCTTTTACTTCTCTTACTTTATCCGCACGAACTTTAGCAAACGCTTCTTTATTTGCTTTGTCATCGTTTTTTACCGGAATTTGCGCAGCCATCCCACCAATTGCAGGAGCATTTCTTTTGTGACATGTTTTAATTGCCAATAGTGAGTACGCTCGCATAAACGGAACTTCCATTGTCACTAGAGAACGATCTGGTAAAATTACGTTGGGATCACTTTGGAACTTTTTGATAAAACTGAAAATATAGTCCCATCTTCCACAATTCAACCCGGCAGAGTGCTCCTTTAATTCATATAAAATTTCATCCATTTCAAAGGCAGCTGTTATTGTTTCAATTAAAACAGTTGCTTTAATCGTTCCTTGCGGGATGCCAAGATCATTTTGCGCAAAAACAAACAGGTCATTCCAAAGACGGGCCTCTAAGTGGTTTTCAAGCTTTGGTACATAAAAGTATGGACCTGTACCTTTCTGGATTAATTCCTTTGCATTATGGTAAAGATATAATCCAAAATCGACAATACTCGCTGACATCGGTCGTCTATTTACAGTCATATTCTTTTCCTCAAGATGCAATCCCCTTGGTCTTACCATTAATACAGCCGTTTCTTCATGGAGAGAATATTTTTTTCCGTTTTCTCCTTCAAAGTCAATTTGCCCCCGGATTGCATCTTTTAAATTGATTTGTCCTTGGATTATATTTTTCCAGGTTGGGGATGTTGCATCTTCAAAATCAGCCATAAACGTTTTAGCACCGGAATTTAAAGCATTTATTATCATTTTTCTGTCAACAGGTCCTGTAATCTCAACTCTGCGATCCTGCAAATCTTTCGGAATAGGATCTATCTCCCAAACTCCATCACGAATAGCTTTCGTTTCTTCCAAAAATTCCAGTTGTTTTCCATCATTAAATTTTTGCTGTAATTGTGTCCTTATTTCTAATACACTTCTACGTCGTTCATCAAAGTGAACATGTAATTTTTCCAAAAATTCCAATGCTTCAGGTGTTAAAATTTCTTCAAACCGCTCTTCATTTTCAATTTGTAATTCAGTATTCTTCATAAGCATAACCTCAGCTCCCCTCTGTTATATTTCAGAAAATAATTTAATCATTTGTTATATAACAATCCAGACAAAAAAATTAGTCTTCCTTCTTTGACAAGCAATACTCACATTCCATTAAATAATCCCCTGCATCTACTTCTTTACCACATTCAGGACAAGTTACTAGAGTATCAGCCAATATCTTCACCACCTTTTATATAACAGAATAATAATATATATTATTGTTATAAAACAGTTTATGCGACTTTTTAAAAAATTGCAACCCTTTTTTTAAGAAATATTTAAAAATATCCTAAATTGAATAGTCAGAATTATGGTCTAATAACGATCCAGCAGCAATTACCACTAATTTAGTAAATTATTTTGTTATACTATTTTCCATAAAGCTTTATATAGGCTGTTTTCTAAAAAAATGAGTATGTGCTCTGCTCGTCCCATCGAGAGCCATTGTCGAAAGAGCTTTGACCCTGCTAGCCCCAGGCTGAAGCTGTGCCGCTTAAAAAGCAACGGTTCGCAGTAGAAAGCATCCTGCAGATCTATGGCAGTTAAATCCACTGTGAAGATTATGGTACAACAGTATTTTGGTGGACAGAACGAACTGCAGTCCCAATACTGACGAAAAAAGATCTTTTACAATACGTGCCTTTTTATATAATAATGATTATTTCTGGAAAATATAGCTGATTAGACTTAAAGTATTGAGTGGGAGGTGCTGTTTTCTTGAAGAAGTTTGATTTTATTGGGGGACGTGTTATAAAAACAGGGGTTGCCATTTTTCTCACGGCATGGATTTGTGAGCTACTGAATTGGCCACCGGTATTTGCTGTCATCACTGCAATTGTCACATTGGAGCCCACAGTTGCTGATTCGATTAAAAAAGGATTGATCCGTTTTCCAGCATCCGCCATCGGCTCAGCTTATGCTGTTTTCTTTATTTCTATTTTCGGAAACTCTCCACTCACGTACACACTTGCAGCTGTGTTAACAATTGCAACATGCTTTCGACTAAAACTACATGCAGGGCTGCTTGTCGCTACACTTACTGCTGTTGCAATGGTAGAAGTGATACACAGTAATTATTTAATTTCATTTTTTATTCGATTAGGAACAACAACTGTTGGACTTCTTGTCTCAACAGGTGTCAATATGTTTGTCTTACCACCCGATTATACTGCCGATATCATAAAGAACATTCAAGGTATAGGGAAAAAAACAGGCACAGCTGTTGAAAAAGTTTTTCGTGATATTCTCAAGAATAATCACGAGCAAGATGTCGCAGAAAAAGAAATGATGGAACAACTGGATACAAAAATTTATCAAACGGAAACCTTGATTCGTTTTCAAAAAGACGAAGCAAAATATCATCCGCTTGTTGGAAGTGAAAAGGAAAAATTCAGCTATGCTCAGGATCAATTGATGAATTTACGTTTAATTAATTATCATATTGGCAATTTAATTAACACGCCACTACAAACGATTTCATGGACAAAAAGTGAAAAAGATATCATCTTACTAGCTGTCAAGGATTTAGCGGATAGTTTGCAAAAGCCTGCATTCTATAACCCCGAAAAACATAAAAACCAATTAAATCAATTAACGGAGATTTTTTGGGAGGATAATGAGAGTATTACAAAAAATAATGAGAAGCATCCAACCAATTTCACACCCGAATTGATCGTTTTATATGAGTTATTGTCAATTTATAATCTAGTTGCAAAGTTTTATGGGAAATCAATATAAATCTGGTCTCATAGACATTTGACCATCATCTATAGGCAAGTTTTATTTTATCAGATCATGCTTAAATGCATAAATAACAGCTTGTGTTCGATCCTGTACTTCCAATTTTCCTAAAATATTGCTCACATGGACCTTCACCGTTTTAAGTGCAATGAATAATATATCTGCAATTTCCTGATTTGTTTTCCCCTGTGCCACAAGCAATAAAATTTCCATTTCTCTTTCTGTTAATTGATCATGCAGGTTTACTTCTGGTTGACTGCGCATTCGATTCATTATTTTCCCTGTTACTTCAGGCTCTAAAATGGATTGTCCTTTATGGGTGGAACGAATTGCTTTTGCTATTTCACTGGCTTTGGACGTTTTCAGCATATAGCTCGTTGCACCAGCTTCCAGGGCTGGATATACTTTTTCATCATCCAAAAAGCTTGTAACTATGATGATCTTAGCTTCAGGCCATTGTTCAATAATTTGCCTGGTTGCTTCAATTCCGTCCATTTTTTTCATTACCAGATCCATTAGTATGATATCCGGCTTTAATGATAATGCCATGTCA
This sequence comes from Oceanobacillus sp. NCCP-135, assembly GCF_059698015.1. Classification (NCBI taxonomy): domain Bacteria; kingdom Bacillati; phylum Bacillota; class Bacilli; order Caryophanales; family Bacillaceae; genus Oceanobacillus; species Oceanobacillus sp. NCCP-135. The sequence goes on from NZ_BAAKSZ010000019.1 coordinate 46,712, forward strand.
ACAGCAGGTCCTCCATCATCCGCTTCTCCTATCACATCAATATCAGGTTGGGCTGACAAATAAGAAGAAACACCGATTCGCACCATTTCATGATCATCTGCAAATAACACTTTAATCACTCGCCTCATCCTCTTTCTTCAGGTTAGGTATCTTAACTTCTATACGTGTACCTTCATTTGGTAAACTGATTACCTTAAAGTTTCCACCTACTTCATATGCCCTTTCTCGCATATTTTGCATCCCGTAGGAACTGGTTTTAACTTTTTCAATATTAAACCCAATTCCATTATCGACCGTTCTCAAAATCACTGTATCATCCCGTTCGATTAACATCACATGAAAGGAGGTTGCTTCAGCATGTCTCAGTGTATTTGAGACAGATTCCTGCAAGATACGAAACAGCTGATCTTCTACTCCTTTATCAACCGTAAAAGGCTCAACCTTCCAGTCAATATCCATTGGCACTTTTTGGGTAAGCTCAACCAATAATTCCTGGACACCCTCTTGCAGTGACTTTCCTTTTAGTGCGACAGGGCGAAGGTGGAGCAGTAATGCACGCATTTCAAGCTGTGACTGATGAATCATTTTTTCCACCATGAACAGCTGCTTTTTCATACCTGCATCCTTTGGTGGATTTGATTCATTAATGGCTGACATCATCATGGATGCAGCAAATAACTGCTGGCTAACAGAGTCATGTAATTCCCGTGCCAGTCTATTTCTTTCCTGAACGACAATTTCCTGAAGACTTTTTTCCCGTTCATTTGCTCTTTCTGTAGCTAACCGTTGCGCATTTTCTGTTTGTAATCTAATTTTTTCCTGTATTTGCTCCAGATAGTTTTGAATATTATCCAGTTCTTTATATGTTTCATCATCTGTTGTTAATTTTTGCCCTTTCATGATTTCACCCATTTGTTTTTCAATTCGATGCAATCGCTGCCGCCAATAAACTCCTGTGACGATGCCAACGATGAGACCGGCGGATAGGGGGACAATTAAAACCACTAATAAAAAAGGAATTTCTCCAATTTTATACGCCAATACGCTTGACCAGTCATCCCCTATGAATAAGGCTAATGTTATACCTACCATAGTTATTGAAATTATGATGCTGAATAATACTGCGGTAAAAACCTGACGCAAAATGGTATTCATATTCGCTTCACCTCGATATCTCCGGATAACAATGATGTAATTATTTTTACCCGAGGCAAAGTCGAATCATATTTTTCAGTTTGGTAAAAGAGTGATTGATTCATCAATTTCCAGTTATGCTGTCCTAAAATATGGGCACGGCCAAAAATAGAACTGTGATGAATACTCACTTCCACCTCGTATGGTACATAAATATCAATATTCCCAACAAGATGGCGAATGGAGATCACAGTTGTATCATTTGGAAGAACCGTATTACTCAAATCTATTACCCGATCGCCAAATGCTCCATGTATATTAATATCTCTCCATTGATAGGCTGTATCTTCCGTTGTTTGATCAGCAAAGAATTTATGATCAAATAATGGTTTCACCTTTACAACTGGATCAATAATAATCTCCTGGCCGGTTGAGAGATTTGGTTTTATAAATTCTGCTTCTTTTTTTGATTTTGAGTAATTAATGATAAATAGAACAATCGCTGCAATAATTAGAAAACGTACTGCAAGCATATTTAAGACAGCAAATACCGCACCAACTATACCAAGCCAGAATACAATTTTACCCCACAGGCGATTAAATTTTTTCCAGCCAACATAAATAAGCGCACCTGAAAATAAGGCCGATGCAATCATACCACCATGGAAAAATGCAAGCTCAATAACAAAGAGGATCACGCCAATGATCAATATCCAATTTAATGTATCTGTATCTAATCGCTTGAACATATGGGTGATCCACCTTTCTTCTTTGGTTAACATAAGCTCCTGAAGTCAAGAAAATGCTATATTCGCTATTGTCGGCTCCCGGGAGAAGTAGCCTCCACTTTTTATGTAAAACAGACGCAATTAAATGCGCCTGTAAATAAATATAACATTATTTAATTTTTTTCTATAGGTTTTTGACGAGTTAAGCCTGGTTTGTCTTTTCATTCATTTCTTTTTCCAGTTTGGCAATTTTGCTATCAAAGGTGCTGCGGTAAAAAGAGCTGTTCACTTTATACTCCAATCCTTCGATATATTGCTCCATTTCGGCAAATTTAGAGAATGGCTTGTCAGATGCTTCCTCTACTACTTTATTAATTTGATGATTGGCATGGGCAATGTTTTCACGTCCCATTAATTCCATCCGACGCAGGTGCATGTCCTTCAATTTATGTTTCATATCCTCATATTTTTGCTCCAGCAATTCAAGTTGCTCCACTGCTTCTTCACGAGAAGTCTTCATCCGATCTGCCCGAAGCTGATATTCCTCATGTTCCTTCACAGCAAATTCATGCATTTGCTCTTCTCCAGCTTTTTCTGCAATTTCAGCTTGTTTCAACCGTTTGTCAGCAAGATCCTGTGCTTTATGGTATTCTCTCGTAAATTCATCTTTTAGTTTATACTGACGGTCAACCAGCTTTCTTACTTTTTCTTTTTCCTGCTCACTTTGTCGTAAATAGTGATTTAATGCTGCAATCGGGTTTTTTTGTTCTTTTCTATCCATCATGTCATGAAGATCACCTGCAATGGATTCTTTCATACGTGTAAATATATTAGTCATTTGTATCTCTCCTTTTAATTAATTATTTATTTCTGCCCATTGACGCTCAAAGTTTTTAAATGGATCATCATCATCCATTTCATATACAACTGGATCACTATCATCCTTTTTCCAGCTTGTAAAAATTAAATACAATACATATGCTGCAGCAACGCCAATCACGGCAAATATGTTAGAAAAGGTAATGCTGAGAACAATCAATCCTAATATGACCCAGCCGATTTTCCCTGAAGTTGAATCACTTTTTATGAATTTCTTGAAAATCACATACAGTAACCAGATGCTGAGGCCTAACAGGATCATTGGTCCGAGGTTGGCCAACAAAATGAATAGGGCAATTAACCCTCCAACAAACAACATGAATTTTTTCATTTATTCCGCCTCCTTTCTTTATCTTGATTCCATCTTACCTGGAAAACCAAGCCTCTGTAATGAGCCTGAGTAATATTTCGGACTAGGTCTCAGGACTTATTGGGGTGTAGGTATGTATCTTTGATTAGCCGGTTTATGCTTGATTTTAAACAGTTTTGTCCTTGAGATTTCTAAGTTCTACGTGAATTACCGGAGCGGTATCTTATATCGCAATTTATATTCAATGTAATGTTTATCTAAAGCAACATAAATTACGATTGTGCCTTCATTATAAAAAGAGCCTTAAATATTTATTAACACTTAGCAGGAAACAGATGATTTATGTCGAACGTTAAAAATAGAGGTGAGAAAATGAAAGCATTACTTGTTATTGATGTGCAAAATGGAATAGTTGAATTGGGTGATTTTAATGAAGAAATATCATTAATGGAGAATGTAATTCAGGATTTTAAGGAAAATGATGAGCCAGTGATTTTCATTCGGCATTTGGAGGATCAGAAAGAAAGCCCACTATATAAAAATGGTGATGGCTCAGAACTGCATAATTCACTTCGTCAATATGCTGATCATGTAATTGAAAAGCAGACACCAAGTGCTTTTTTCAAGACAGACCTTGCAGCGAGACTTGAAGAATTGGAAGTGGATCATCTATTTATAATAGGATTTAATACGGAATTCTGCTGCCAGTTCACTGCAATTGCGGCATATGACCGTAGCTTTAAAGTAACATTTATTGAAGATGCAACCGGAACCGTTAATAATGATGAAACATATGAGATGAAGGGATTGGATATTAGAGACTTTGTTGGCACCGTACTGCATTGGTCTGATGTGATTGAAGTATTGGATTTTGAGGAATATGAAGAGGAATATTAGAAAACTTAATATTCGCTAAAGGAATCCTGAAAGCCTGTTTTGCTTTCTTAAAAAACCCTTATACTCTGCCGATTTTTTTATGTTTTTTGATTATCACCAGCCAGGTGCTCACATGCTTTTGTAGCAAAGAAAAGATATCTTATGATTTACCGAAAATTAATTTTCTTTTTAACTTACCATTGAAAATTTTGATAGATTGGAGTAACCTCTGTAATTGTGTGACAAAATAAAGAAGAGGTTATTAACTATGAAATCGAAAAAGGAACTACTCTATAAAATTGAATCTTTGAAGGCAAAAATGATTCAATCTGGAAAAGAAAACGGCATTAATCATCCATTAACTGTCCAAGTGAGTCAAAAACTAGATGGGTTATTGAATGAGTATATGAATTTAAAACAGAAAAAATAGAGCGATACAAAATAGCACATAAAATAGAGCGTATTATTTTGGTTCTAACCCAATTACCTATTCACGAACTTGTTCTATCATAAATAACAGGCATCTTCTACTTGTAAAACGGAGGAACGGAATAATTCCGATATGCTAACATTATTTACTTTTGCATATTCTTTAACTAATTTTTCTTCCTGATCATTCAAATGTAATGAAATTATAGACATTAAATTACCTTCTTCGTATTACATTACAATACACATAACTGAAAAAATCATCTAAAATATTGCCCTCATTACAGTTAAATTGTGATATTAATTTAAATATACAGTTTATTATTACTTTTAAATATGCAATTATACATTTACAAACAAAGACTGAGCAGGAGTGCAGGAGTTTTCCTTTAAAATAGTGTTACACTAATGTATTCGTACATTTAATGTGCGAATACATTAGAAAATAGTTCCTTTTTGGTTACATGTAAGTGATGGGATACGCCCGAGTACTTAATAGTGTTGTAAAATGTTTTTCGCTTGATTCTTTATAAATAATTTTCAATTTCAATCATTTCTATAAATTCAGTTACACGAAACCATTAATTTAAGAAAATCCTTTTGAGGACTTTCTTAAATTTGGTTTTCTAATAAAAAATCCTGCGTTTAACAGGATTCTTATCAAACCTTTATTCCAAAGCTATAGCTATTCACTAAGTCAAAGCAAAAGCCTCAATACTCGTTTGAGACTCAAAGACAATCTAACAACTTTTACGGTCAGCGGTCATGATTTTCACTGGGAATAGCATTATGTCTTTCGTTACGATCCAGGGAAGCTATTTTTTCCATGTCTGCTTCACTAAGTTCAAAATCAAATACATTTAAATTTTCTTCCATGCGTGATGGTGTTACTGTTTTCGGAATTACAACAACATCTGATTGAAGATGCCAGCGAAGAATGACTTGAGCTGGTGTTTTTCCGGATTGTTCTGCTATTTCCTTTATCAGGCTATTTTCCATCACCTTGGTACCGTTCATTAATGGACTGTAAGCTTCTACTTCAATGTCATGTTCCCTACAAAATGCCTTGAGTTCTTTTTGTTGCAGGTATGGATGGCACTCGACCTGGTTGATAGCTGGTTTCACTTCACACTCATCCATGATTCGCTCTAAGTGTTCGATATCAAAATTACAGACGCCGATTGCTTTTGTGCGCCCATCCTTATATAATTTTTCCATTGCCTTATATGTTTCTACGTACGTGTCAAACTTTGGTGTTGGCCAGTGAATCAAATATAGGTCTACATAATCGAGACCCAGTTTTTCAAGGCTTGCGTCAAATGCTTCCAGAGTATTTTCATAACCTTGATCACTATTCCATAATTTTGTTGTAATGAAAAGCTCCGCACGAGGCAGGTTACTACTTGCAATTGCTTTTCCAACTCCATGTTCATTCCCGTAAATTTTTGCAGTATCAATCAATCGATAGCCGGCTTCCAGCGCCTGTTCCACCGCAGTAGTTGCCGCATCATTAGGTACTTTCCATACACCATAGCCCAACTGTGGGATTCTAAGTTCATTATTTAGTGTTTTATATTGCATAAGATCGCTTCCCTTCTTGATTTTATTCTATCATAAAATCTAAAATAGTTTAAATTCTCTGGCAACCAATTCATAGGATTTTCTTCTGGCCTCATAGCTATGTGTTATCGTAACAATCATAAACTCATCTGTTTGGTATTTTTCCTGGAGTTCTTCAAGCTGATCCTTTACCTCGCTTGGATTACCTATTATCATGTTTTTCTTCATGTTCTGTATCATTGATTTTTCCTCATTGGAGTAATCAAATGCTTTAGCTTCTTTTATAGAAGGAACGCCACCTTTTCCTTCTCCTTTTGCTTGTTGAGCCTTCCATAACTGACTGCTGGTGCTGAGTTCTTCGGCTTCCCCGGTTGTTTCAGCACAAATAACCGAAACTGCGATAAGTGATTGTTTTGCCTGAGAATCTTCCAAGTATTTTCTGACAATGGAAGGTCCATCCTGATCGGTCATAAAATCACCAAACGCATAAGCTATTCCTTTTTCCGCTGCTAAAATCGCACTCTTTTCACTTGTTCCGAGCAGCCAGGGAACCGGTGAAGTTTCTGGAATAGGTGTCGGTTTTATTTTTGAAAACATATGCTCAGCCGGGAAACGATGATCTAAAAAGGCTAATAAATCATCCAGTGTTTCCGGCATTTTACGTACCTGCTCAAGAAAATTATCCGATAAAGCCATCGTTACTTCCGCAGAACCACCAGGTGCACGCCCTATCCCTAAATCTACCCTTCCTGGAAATAAAGTTGCCAGCATATTATATCTTTCTGCAATGTTAAAAGCTTTATAATGTGGCAGTAATACAGCACCTGAACCAATCCGGATGTTTTCAGTTTGGGCACCAATGATACCTAGAATGATATCAGGTGCGGGACTTGCCAACCCTGGTAAATCATGATGCTCAGCAACCCAGTACCTCGTATATCCTAATTCATCAGCAAGCTTTGCAAGCTCAATGGTAGCAGTCAGAGCTTCCTTAGGAGTTGCTCCAGTAGATATCGGTGCCTGATCAAGAATACTCAATTTCATCTCATATACCTTCTTTCTATTAATCATCCTTTTTTGTTGTTCCCAGTTCATCAATGATATTCTCTGCTGCCCTTCGGTAAAAATTACTCATGCTTGTAAACGTTGCTGCAAGTAAGAACTGTTCCAAATACTGTTCATCATTATCTTCCAGTTTAACGACTTTGTTAGTTACTTCTTTTTTATGTTCATGAAGATCCTTTTTAAACATTTCAATATTGATATCAAGCAACTGAAGATAACAGTTATAGAGGCTTTGCAGATCAAATTCATGATTCATCATTTTTGTATTCAGTTTATCCAATGTCTGTTTTACATCATTGATCGACAAAGCACCTTTCAACTGATAAATCATGCTTATCAGTATTAAATGGTCTTTAGAATATTTTTTGTTTTTGATTGAAAAAAATAATTTCCCTTTTGCATAGTTATTGATCATTGTTTTTGTTAAAACTTTATCATCCTCTTTGCGTTTAGTTGCTGAAAACTTTTTTTCAAATAGTTGAATTACCTGATCCATATACAAATCCAGATCCGGTATATCTTCTAAGGATAATCGGGTATCAAGGTGTAATTCTTCAATTAATTCATTCATATTTTTCATGTTAAAACTCCAATTAGTTATTTGAGTCTATTATACGATAAATTCTTTTTTTGGTAAACATTGACTACATGTTGAAATGAGTATATCATGATCATATAGTTTTAATAACTACATAATATAAAGGTGTTGATAAATTGGGAGCTTATATTCGGGAACCTATTAATGGATTTACTCATTTGTTTGGAGCAGTTCTATCTGCGCTGGGATTAATAGCCATGGTAATGAAAGCATCAACTGTAACAGAATCTGCACTAGCTATTACTGCTGTCGCTATTTTTGGTATAAGTATGATCCTGTTGTACGCTGCTTCAGCTACATATCATATGGTTGTTGCAAAAGATCATATAATTGCGTTTCTACGCAGAATTGATCACTCGATGATTTTCGTGCTAATTGCTGGAACATATACACCATTATGTCTGATCAGCCTAAATGGAGTAACAGGCTGGGTTTTATTTTCGGTGATAAGCAGCATTGCTTTAATCGGGGTTACCTTTAAATTGGTCTGGTTCCATGCACCCAGATGGTTATCAACAGCCTTATATGTTGCGATGGGTTGGATCGTTGTTTTCTTCAGCTCTTCCCTTGCACCAGTTTTAGGAACCAATGGAATGCTTATGCTAATTATTGGTGGGTTAGTGTATACAGTTGGTGCACTTATTTATTGGTTAAAACCAAAATTTTTATCATTTAAACACTTCGGCTTTCACGAGATATTTCATATATTTATATTAATTGGAAGCCTGTTTCATTTTTTATGTGTTTATTTGTACGTACTTTAATAAAACGAACTTACCAGCAGTTTGGTAAGTTCGTTTTTCTATTTAATAAGAAACCATATCTGACAGAACATAATGATACAATAATTGTTCCGTATTATTCAATGAAGTTTCATGCGTTCTTTCATAGGCATGTGATGAATCAATCCCAGGTCCAATCAATCCATGAATGATATCATGGCCTGCCCGGATAGCTGCAGAAGCATCTGATCCGTAATAAGGATAAATATCCAATTTATAACCAATCTCATTTGTTTCTGCAAGTTTGGTGAGATGTTTTCTGAGCTCGTAATGATATGGCCCACTTGCATCTTTCACACAAATGGAAACGGTATATTCATCCGTTGACTGGCCGTCCCCCATTGCCCCCATGTCAACTGCCAGATACTCAACTGTTTCAGGTGTAATATTCGAATTTCCACCATAACCAATTTCCTCATTATTCGAAATCAGAAAATGAGTCGTGTATGGCAAGGTAATATTTTCATGTTTCAATCTTTTTATCAGCTGCAGCAGGATGCCAACACTCGCTTTATCATCTAAATGGCGGGATTTAATGAAACCTTTATCTGTCTGTTGCATACGAGGATCAAAGGAAACAAAATCTCCTACCTCAATGCCTAGCTCCCGAATTTCATCTGCATTTTCTACCTTCGCATCAATACGAACTTCCATATTTTCCTGATTGCGTTTTGCTTCACCGGCATTTTTATATACATGAACAGATGTTTGATGCATCAAAATAGTTCCCGTGTACACCTTGCCACTGGTCGTGTGGATTTCACAGTACTCCCCTTCAATCGCATTATATTTAAACCCACCAATCAAATCGAGGCGAAGTCGACCATTCGATTTTACTTCCTTCACCATGGCAGCAAGTGTATCTACATGTGCAGTTAGCATTCGATGTTCATGATTATTTGCACCAGGCAATGTTGCGATTAACCCGCCTTTGCGATTACGCTTTGTTTCCACTTTTAATTCTTTCAAATAATCCTCTACAAATTGAATTACTTTTCCAGTATTGCCTGTAGGACTTGGTATCAAAACTAATTGCTTTATAAGCTCCTTCGTTTCATTCACATTTGGATATGTACTCACCATAATTACTCCTTTCTATATCTTGGACATGTCTATTTTAACGCTTATAAACAGGGATTAATAGTATAATGATGATTTATTATGAAAATATGGAAACATAAATAACTGCACTAAGAGATTGGAATTTTCTCCTAGCGCAGTTATTAAACTTATATTACTGAGTAACGGATAAAAATTAATGATTTTTATCATATGTCCAAACCCTATTATGATTCTTGGTTTGTGGAAACTTTTCTCCTGCTTTAAGCTCGATTATTTTGGGGTCATTTACATTACTGCCTGTTTCTCCAATTTCCATATAAACACCATTATTCGGTGCTTTTTGCCCAACACGAAAGTGACTATATTCACCCACTGGAAACCCTCCTTATTCATTAATTGATGCTGCAAAAGATTTCTCCTGAATTATTTTCTTCTTATTTAAAGTAATTATGTAAAATGTTTTTTTATAAAGTGAAACTTCATTCAGTGGGGGTTTACTTTTCTCCCCCACTGAATGTTAGCACCGCACGGTATGACCTAAAGGCCCTTGAACCAATCGGGCCGTTACTAGCTGTTGAATCTCCCACTTAGAATTTTAATGTTTCCTTAATTCTTGAAGTGGAAGTCTTACAACCAGTTACAGTGCGATAAAAATAAGTTATACAAAGAACTGTGTTGCTAAATTCCTAATAAATTTAGAGGAAAATCACATGCAGATGTTGAATTAATTAAATGGGGGTGATAATTTGGGTAGTGAAGCCGTAACGACCGAAAAGGCCTATTCAACAAGTGAGATTGCCGCAATGCTAGGAATAGCTGTTCCTACTGTCAGAAAATATGCACGGCAATTAGAAGCAGTTGGTTATGACATTTTAAAATCGAAAAGCAATTCCAGACTGTTCGTTGAAAAAGACATTATGGTGTTAAGGTATCTAAAAGAATTACGAGATAAGTCAAACGTTACAGTGGAACAAGCCGCAAACATTGTATTGAAGCGGTTTGATAAGGATCCAATACAGACCGAAGCGCCAAGCGTCACACCTGATATTGAACGATACAGTAAGCAATATGATGAGTTAAAAGGGTTAATCATTTATCAAAATGAACAAATTGAAGCATTGCATAAAAAAATGGACAAACAGCATGAATATATTGAATTCCGTCTCAATGAACGGGACAAAATTTTAATGAAAACAATTAGTGAACGCTTGGAAACACAGAAACAAATTGCCGCTGCTGAGGCAGAAGAAAAAGCAAATGAAAAGAAATCATTTTTCAATAGATTATTCAAAAAATAACGAGTGCCTCTTTTCGCTTCCGTTTATGGGGCGAATTTTATTTTTGCTTTTGCTGCTTTATTGAACAATAGTTGAACAATGAATATGTATTTTTTTATCTCAAGATCAAATAATACTTTTGAGGTGCTAAAATGAACTTTTTTCGAAGTTGTTTCGTTATTATCCTTAGTTTATTAATGGTAAGTTGTGTTATAACTCCATTGTCGAATGTGGAAGCATCTGTTACTCCACATGATTTAAAAAAGGCAAATGAGGAGTTAAAAGAACTAATAAAGAAACTTAGGCAACAAATTGACAACCTGGAACCTCCTGATCCGGTAACTATTCAAGACCCACCGTGGCAAGAGCTGCCTTTCCCATCAAAAATAGAATCAACTGCAGAGGTACTTCATAACGGAAATCAAATTCCTTTTGATGTAACAGTGAATAAGCCTGATTATGAAAGACCCGTATATGAAGAACATTGGCACAGTTCGGTTAGTGGTGGAAGATGGAGCTATGTTCCTGACCGGATACACTATGCGCTTCACCGATTGTTTACCACATATGATATTGGTATGTCTTCCTTGTATGACTTTGAGCATAATATTGGCCTTTCCATTCCAATGTTCCAGGATGAAAAGGCACTCGATTTGTATATTGTCGCTTTTCAAACGGAAGTAACCGCTGTATTTACAAAAGGAAATCAAGTTGTGGTTGTCGGTAATCCAAAAAGAAATGGTGTACAAGTAATTACAATTACCACAGCAGATATAAATCCTTTAGATAAAGAGGAAAATTTACTTGTTCAATTATCAACACAAAAGGGCAATGAAATAGACTATTCCCTTATTTCGTACATTCCACCAGACTTTTGGGAGAAACAAAATGAAAAATTAAAGGAACGTGAACGTTAAAGATGCCTTGAGCGTCTTTTTTTATGTTACCATTCTTCCAGTAATGCCTCGTTTGTTTAATCACTTTATCTTTGTATGAATAACATCGGCTCCAAATTGTAGACATTCACCACATATAGAAACTCCAGGTCCCATTGCCAATTCTCCAACTTCTTCCTTGTTCCTGAGACAGAAAGAACAAGTATCGAGATGTTCAGTGTTATTTGGTTGTGATGTTTTTTCAACTGCACTATATAATTCATCAATTACAGTTGGCTCAATATAGTCAAAATCCCCTTTTAACTTCAACACAATAGTTGTATAAGCAATCGCCATTCCTTCATAGAAGCGTTGTCTATCTAGCTGTTCGCTACTTTTAACTTTTTCTTCACACATCAAACTTAGTTTTTCTAACTCTAAAATAACATCTTCAATTTTTGCCCCCCCGAAATGTTTTGTTACGAAAATCTTTATCCATTCAATCACCTCTCTTTTGTATACATTTGTATACACCTTTAAAAAAAAATTCTTATTCAATATCCTTTACCATTAATTGAGCAAGGGTGCAATCTCTTGTTTAGGGAAACTCTACCCATTAACCTCAAAGCAACAGACCTTTCCCCACTAAGAAACTATTTTTTCTTGACTATTTTCTTCATCAATGAATTTAAAATATGGTAAACACATTCCTACTCCTGATACAACAATAATGATTAGACCGATTAAGAGATACAATGGCCTTACTCCCAACATTTCACTAAATATCCCACCTATAAGCACCCCCATTGGCATGGCTCCTCTTATAATTAATAAACGAACTGAAAATACTTTTCCCATGAGGCGATTTGGTACGGTTTGTTGGCAGATAGTCGTATTATGAATATTAAAAATAGCCATTACAATTCCACCAATAACTTCTGTTGTTATTGCTAAAGGGATACTATGGATAATACAAAGTGCCATGAATGTCATGCCACCTATGAAAAGAGAACCGAGCATGAGAAATCTGCGGCTTTTATATTTTATTTTTGATACCAGTATAGCACCTATTATGTAGCCAATGGGAAAGCCCGCCATAAAATACCCATATTCAGCATAGGTCCCTCCTAAAACTTCCGTAATATATGGAAGTGTTGTAACCATAGTCACTCCCACTCCAAATTGAACAAATGCTAGAAAAACCCCCAACCATACAATAATCGCCTGTGTAAAGAAAAAAGAAATTCCTTCTCTAAAATCAGAAACCCAAGTTTTTCGTACTTGCAGTTGGTTTTTCTGTTCCTGAATGAAAAGTAATGTAATCCCACTCATAATAAGTAGCAAACTTACGAGCATTAAGGTAAATGGAACACCAATATACTCGATTATTACTCCAGCCATTATTGGAGATAAAAAGGTCATTAAACGGACAGTTCCATCAATGTATGCGTTCGCTGACTGTAATTGTTCTTTTGTTACAATAGTCGGAGTAATCGCATGATTTGCTGGGACATAGAAAGGTGTGAATAATCCAATTATCCCTTGAACAGCATAAATATGCCAAACCTCAAGATAGCCTGATAGTAAGGCAGCAAGAGGGATGATAAATATAATTCCCCTTGTCCATTGTGAGAGAACCATAATCCATTTTCTGCTCCAACGGTCTATATAGGGACCGATGAATAGTTGAAGAATTAGTGATGGGATAAAATACAAAAGCCACATACTTCCTAATGCTAAAGTAGAACCGGTAATTTGGTATATTAGAATAGAATTACAAAATGTTCCAAAGGCACCGCCTAATTCGGATATTCCATTTCCTAACCATGTTGAAACAAACGAACGGTTTTTAAATATAGATGAATTCATAAGCTCTCCTTTAATCATTGTTTGATGTACTGGTCTAATTCCTTGAAAAGCAGTCCCAATACATTAGCTTTAAGGGAATATTTCGATCCGCTCATCTCAACAAGTTTAGCTGCCCGTAATATTTTTAAGTGATGATGAATTGTCGTTTTACCCATATTTAACTGTTCTGTTAGATTTTGTAATGAACGATCATTTTCCGATAACAATTTTACTAGCCGAAGCCTAACCTCATCTCCCAGTGCCTTATGCTTTTGTACTAAGAAATTGCTTGGCATATATTTATCATTTGGTGATAAACTATCGTTTGCTACTGGGTAGTAAAATACTTTTGTCTCTTCAAGATCTGCTTCAATGTTCCAAGGACGATAGACATACTGTGGAATAAGTAAAACTTTATGAACACTTGGTTCAGGTAGATAGTTGACTCCCCCAGTTGCCCATTGAACAAGTTCTTCGGGAGACATTTTTTCTTTCATTTGATTTTTAGATTGATAATCGGTTTGTAATATTTGTTGCGTCTGTTCTAGATTGGGAGTAATTACTGATTCGTACCATCCTGTCATAACCTCAATCAGATGAGATTTAAGCTCATTTGCATCAGCTTTACTAATGAATTCTATGTACTGAGGAAAAAAGGGATTTTCACATGTTATTCTTTTCAGTTCTAAGATAGCACCCTCTTCTCCATGAGCAGCACTTTCCCTTAAATGTTGAAATTTATCCCCGATAAAAGGTAGACAAATGAATTTTAAATCAGTAGCCTGCAACAATTTGACACTGGAACAAAACTCACTTAAGTTATTACCTTCATTTTGATGAAGTAATTGTAATAGTGCTTTCCAAGTATTGTTCTTCTCCACATAATCCAAAAGATTTAAAAGGTCTGTTGAAAGTGTTCCTTTAAGTTCTTCCCAGTAAGTTGCTGGTTTTTCTAATGTGTTAATTAACCGGGAATTCGTTACTGCTGCAATCCCAAGAGCACATTCCCATAGTGGAGAATAAGCTAACTGAACATCATACGTTTCTCTTTTTCTACTTGTCGCATGTATTATTTCCATAAAATCACCTCTTAGAGTATTTTCTTGTTTGAAATTATTATAAGTTAACTGAATGAATAATTCAATAATTATTGAATATAAGGTTTCAAAAATATTGAATATATAAATTAGAACTTTTTGAAAGCATAAAAAAACGCACTTTGATAATAAATGAAATCAAAGAACGTCTTTTATTAGTTCTTTCAATTTTTCTGCATCAGGTCTGACGCTTTACATTACAATAAGCACAAAAAAACCACCAACATATGTATTGGTGGAGACGGTGGGAATCGAACCCACGTCCAGAGATATCGCCACTCAGGCTTCTACACGCATAGTTGGTATATTATCATTCGCTAACCTTTTCAGCCTACCAACACGCTTCAAAGTAGCTAGTCTGATTGGATTCGATTAACATCCTCAGACGGTGGATGCTAATATAGCCCGCTTCATTTGAGACCCTTCGATCTGCACCACGGGCAAGTGCAGGAAGGATCGCTTTAGGCTACTTACGCAGCTGCTAAAGCAGGTTGATTATTAGTTTTGCCAGTTATATTTAGGCGAGTAACGTTTTACGAGCCGTAACCTCGACGCGCAACCTTGAGCTCAATCTACCCCTGTCGAATCCGTAACGCCCCCATTTAGAATGAGAAACGCTCGGTAGTAGCTGAGCATTTATTTAATTATATCTTATCGAACACTTCTTATTATATCAGAAATCTCACTTAAATCAAGCGCTGGAAGGAATTACAAGAACTATCTCATATGATCCTTTAACGCACGATCCACATCACGCTTCATTTGCTTGCGTTTGAGATCTTCCCGCTTATCGTATTTCTTTTTCCCTCTTCCAAGTCCTAGCAAAATTTTGGCATATCCATTTTTTATATAGATTTTAAGTGGGATAAGTGCAAAACCCTGTTGTTGTGTCAATCCGATTAATTTATCAATTTCCTTTCGATGCAGGAGAAGTTTACGGGTACGGGTTGGATCATGATTATAACGATTTCCCTGTTCGTATTCCGCAATATGCAGATTGATCAATTTCACTTCCCCACGATCAATTCTCGCATGGGAATCTTTTATATTAACACGCCCATTTCTAAGTGATTTAATCTCCGTTCCCTGTAATACAATTCCAGCTTCATAGGTCTCTTCTATAAAATAATCATGGGATGCTTTTTTATTTTGTGCGATTGTTTTTCCTTGTCCTCTTGGCATAAGACTTCCTCCTTGCTTACATGGAACTCCATTTTACCAAAATTCCCGCTGCTATTCCAATTTAAATTAGAACATGCGTCATCTAAATAATTAATAATAGACTTAATGCCATAACTGCCATCCCACCAATAACGCCATAGATGGAAAGATGTGTCTCGTCATATTTTTTTGCCGCTGGCAGCAATTCATCCAAGGAGATAAATACCATAATACCTGCCACCATCGCAAATATTACGCCAAACACAACATCATTCAAAAATGGCATCAAGATCAAGAACGCTACAATCGCCCCTACTGGTTCAGCCAATCCGGATAAAAAGGATAGGCGAAAAGCTTTCTTCTTATCATTTGTTGCATAGTAAATCGGTACAGAAACTGCGATTCCCTCTGGTATATTATGAATTGCCACCGCTATTGCTATTGCCAATCCTAGTGCTGGATCCTGCAGGGTTGAAACAAATGTTGCGATACCTTCAGGAAAATTATGGATACCAATTGCCAGAGCTGTAAAGACACCCATTTTTAATAGTTCTGGATCCTTTGCTGTTGCTCCGGATTTTTGCATATCCTCTACCTTTTTAAGCTCATGAGGGTTTTTATTTTTAGGAATAAACTTATCAATGAGCGCAATTAACAGCATCCCTGCAAAAAACGCAATAACTGTTACCCAGTAACCTCGTTCATCACCAAGATCCCCAACTAATGCTTCTTGAGCCTTCGGAAAAATATCAATGAACGAGACATAGATCATTACTCCTGCTGAAAAGCCTAATGCAACAGATAAAAATTTCGTATTTGTTGTTTTTGCAAAAAATGCCAATAAACTCCCTATCCCTGTAGCAAGACCTGCAAACAAGGTAAATAAAAATGCAAGCATAACTTCCTCTGTCATGAAAATCCTCCTTCGGTATCCATCGATCGGATTGTTTGAAGTAAATTTATTTCTATATTATTTATGTGCTGTACAAAATGCAACTTGTTTATTTAAGTTTTATTGTATATCAGCTAACTTGTAGTATAGACAACAAACAATTTGATGTCAACAATAAAGTTTACCTGAGGCAAATTTAGTTAATGTAATCATATGCATTATTTCTTAGGATGATGCATGTTTTATTTTCGGCTTACGCTTATTACCAATAAGTGACGAAAGTCTTAAAAATAGCTTTTACTAATTTCCTAAGTAAAATTATAAATAAATCCCGTACAAAAAAACCACTAACCAGTTATAAAAACTGATCAGCGGTTTCTGTATTTCACTTTCATTTTATTTACGCTGCTTTGTTTTTCCTTTTTTACGTTTTCTCTTCGGCTTTTCAGCACGAATCATTTCGAAATCAACGGTGCGCTCATCTGTGTTTACACTAACTACTCTGACTTCTACCTCATCACCAATCCGGTAAATATTGCCTGTTCTCTCACCGATCATGGCATGGCTTTTTTCATCATGATGATAGTAATCATCGGTTAGATAGCTGACGTGGACAAGCCCTTCAATCGTATTTTCCAATTCTACAAATAGACCAAAGTTAGTGACAGAACTAATCACACCAGTGTATTCCTCGCCGATTTTACCCTGCATATATTCTGCTTTTTTTAAGTCATCTGTTTCCCGTTCTGCATCTACGGCAGCTCGCTCCATTTCAGATGTATGTCTAGCAATCTCAGGCAAATTATCCTTCCAGTGATTGATTGTTTTTTTATCCATTTGTTTGTTGATCAGATATGTTCGAATTAATCGGTGGACAATTAAATCAGGATATCTGCGTATTGGTGAAGTAAAATGCGTATAAAATTCTGTTGCCAAACCAAAGTGCCCAATACTTTGCGGATCATATTTTGCCTGTTTCATTGAACGCAGCATCAGCTTGGATACAATCATTTCCTCCGGTTTACCTTGCACTTGTTCGATAACCTTTTGCAAAGCTTGTGGATGTATCTCATTTGCCGTTCCTTTCACTGTATATCCTAGTCCTGCTAAAAATTCAAAAAAGCTTTGAAGTTTTCCTTGATCTGGATCTTCATGAATACGATGAATAAATGGAACATCCATCCAGTGAACATGTTCAGCAACGGTTTCGTTGGCGACCAGCATAAATTCTTCAATTAAGCGTTCACCAACCGATCGCTCACGCAAAATCACATCATTTGCCTTCCCATTTTCATCAACAAGCACTTGTGCCTCTTTAAATTCAAAGTCAATCGCTCCTCTTCCCATTCGTTTTTCATTTAAAATCGAAGCGAGTTTTTCCATTTGTTCAAACATGGAAACAAGTGCTTTATATTTATCTCGTATTTCCTCATCTTTATCTACCAGAATTTTATTTACATCTGTATAGGTCATTCTTTCGGCGGTTTTAATTACACTTTGAAAAATATCATGATTCACAACCTCACCAGAAGCGGTAATTTCCATTTCACAACCAAGAGTCAGCCGATCCATTTTAGGATTCAATGAACAAATTCCATTGGAGAGACGGTGTGGAATCATTGGTATAACTCTATCTACTAAATACACACTTGTTCCACGCTCATATGCCTCCTTATCCATGGCGGAGTCTTTTTCTACATAATAACTTACGTCTGCAATGTATACACCAAGCTTGTAATTTCCATTCCCAAGCTTTTTCACCATTATAGCATCATCCAGATCTTTGGCATCTGCACCATCAATGGTAACGATAACCTCGTTTCGCAAATCCCGACGACCAACCAGTTCTTCTTCGGAAATAATCTCTGACGTATTCTTTGCCTGATCAAGCACTTCATCAGGAAAGTCTATTTTGATTCCATGCTTATGAATAATAGAAATAATATCAATGCCAGGATCATTTTTATGACCAAGAATGTGAATAATTTCTCCTTCAGCACTTTTTCTACCCTCTGGATATTTGGTAATATGCGCAATAACCTTATGGCCGCTTACAGCCCCATTTGCCCTATTTTTAGGGATGAAAATATCATTTGGAATTCGTTTGTCATCTGCTATCACAAAGCCGAATGAACGATTATCTTCAAATGTACCAACAACTTGCAGCGTGGCACGTTCCAGTATTCGAATCACCGTACCTTCTGGGCGATTCCCATTATCATCCTTCTTCTCCAGACGTACCAGTACTTTATCCTTATTCATTGCTGAAGCCAGATCAGAATGGTGTATATATACATCTGTTTGTTCCTCATTATCAGGAATCAAAAATGCAAAACCCTTTGCATGCACCTGAATTCTGCCACGAACCAAATTCATCTTCTCAGGTAGACCGAAGCGATTTTTTCTTGTTCGTACAAGTTCACCCGTATCTTCAAGTTCGTTCAATGCTTTTACTAATTCTTTAAAATCAACTGCGTCTTCTATCTCAAGTACCTCTTCCAGTTCATCCACGGCTAATGGCTTTGTTCCATTTTCTTTAAAAAAATCTCGTATTTTATCTTTCATTCGTTCACCTTCTTTCCTTCCTATTCTTTCCTTTTTTTCCAAAAATAATCATTCATTCCAATGAAGTGTTTCCAGGAACTGATAAATATCCTCATGTAACTGTTCCTTTTCTTTATCCAATGTAATCACATGCCCGGAATTTTCATACCACTTGATTTCTTTCACAACAGATTCAACATTGTCATAAATATAATTGGCGCTTTTTGGATTAATCATTTCATCCTTACAGGCCTGGGCCACCATAGTTGGAGCATAAATCATATCAATTTCATTTTTCACATCGGTAATAAACACACCTAATTGTTTAAACATGTCTGTTGAATTTTCCATAAGTTCTGCTACTTCAGCTTGAATTGCTTTTTCATTTTTCCCTTCCAGCTGTTTATACTCTGTTGAAAATGATTGAAAGCCCTTCGTTAATTGTGTTTCATTATCAAAAAACATTGGTGAGCACATGGTAATGATTGCTTTTATTCCCTTTGAATACGCAAGCTTTAAACCCAAAACACCGCCAAGCGAAAGTCCTGCTACAGCAATTTCCTTATAGCCAAGTTCCTGAAGATGCTGAAATGCTGTTAGCACATCCTGCCACCACTCTTCAGAACCCGCTTTTATTAATTCCTCTGGTGGCAGTCCATGTCCCCTATAGATAGGTGCGTGACTTGTATAGCCTTTCTTTTGCAAAAATCTTCCCAGCATTCTTACGTCTGCGGAATGCCCTGTAAACCCGTGTAATAACAATACCGCACGTGGACCTGCTTCAAACGTAAAAGGTTTTGGTTGCACTACTTTCATTAAAGTTCATCTCCTTAGCTGTTACCTACTAGTTATATTACCCTTTATAATAGATTGTACATCATTCGTGAAACTAAAAACCCTTATCACGCTTTTTTTGTGATAAGGGTTTTTAGTTTCTATTAAACAATATATCCACTTAGAAAAGCCAGTATGAAGAATAAGACACCGGTAACTATTGTACTTCGGTGTAACACCAAATCTAAACCTCGTGCTTTTTGTTTACCGAATAATTGTTCCGCTCCTCCGGAAATCGCTCCTGAAAGACCGGCACTTGCTCCTGACTGTAATAAGATTAGTACAATCATGATAATTGCATCAACCACTAATAATATGTTTACTAAACTAGCCATGATTACTAAGACACCCCCTGATACGTAGAAAAGCACATGTCTGTTCCATCCCTACAAATTCTACCACATGGGAGATTCACTTGAGAAACCAGACATACCAATACCTATTGAATACTTTAGCATAATACTGATTTATAAAGCAAGTTATTTTTTCGTATAATTCCTGTGCTATGTTTCTTAGGGTAGTTTTTCCTTTTTTGACCCAAGCTCCAAAATAGTTTCTTATTCACTCCAGAGTACAAGAATTTCATGTTACTAATTTCCTGATTTCATCCCTGCTTAGTTCAGTTATTTCAGCAATTTCATCAATAGGCATTCCCTTCATTAAAAGCCTTTTTGCGACTTTCAATGCTTTGTCCATCTCACCCTCTTTTATCCCTTCTTTTTTGCTCTCGCTGCTTCTTTTCTCCAATCTTTCCAAATGCCTTTGCACACTTTCGCCTAAGTTTGAAATCATTAGTTTCGCCTCCTTTGGATTTGCACGATCTATTATTTTTTCCATTTCTTCTTGTTGTTCTATTGGGAATTGCTAGAGCTTTTAAACTTCCAGTGGTACAAACTGGACGTTTCTCCTAATTAATTTTATCATTATAAATAAAGCTATCAACAGGGATAGGAAGGTTGCTCTAATGGAAAAAACGTTTTGGATGAAGATGGATGACAATGTCGAAATTTATGTAAAAAAATGGTTCACTCAAGGAGAAAAGCCAAAAGCAATTGTACAGCTTTCTCATGGGATGGTTGAACATATAAATCGTTACAATCAGGTTGCGGAGTATTTGCTCAGTAAAAATATTTTTGTATATGGTAATGATCAACGGGGACATGGCAATACTGGTGAAAAGCAGGGGGTACTTGGTTATTTTGCCGAAGAGGATGGTTTCGCAAAAACAACGGAGGATTTGTATGCCATAACAAGACAAATTAAATTAGATTATCCACACACCCCTATATTTCTCTTGGGACATAGTATGGGATCTTTTTTAATAAGAAATTACCTGCAGGAATATAGCGCGGAAATTGATGGTGCTATTTTGTCTGGAACTGGTCATTTTCCAACACTAAAATCCCGTGCTGGTAGGAAATTAGCAGAAATGCTACCTGCAAAAGAAGAATCCAAACTTATGAATTCACTTGCATTTGGCAAATATAATAAAAAAATAAAACCTAAAAACACAGGATTTGACTGGCTTTCCGGTGATGAAAAGGCTGTTCAAACCTATATAGCTGATCCTCACACGGGATTTATTCCCACATCACGATTTTTCTATGATCTAATGTCAGGATTAATAACAATGTATGACCAAAAGCGAAATCGATCCATTCGAAAAGACCTCCCACTATTAATAATAAGCGGGGATGCTGATCCGGTTGGCAATTATTCAAAAGGAACTTGGAAAACAGCACATCTCTACGAAAAGATCGGCCTTGAAAAGATTACAACGATGCTTTTTGAGGGTCGCCGGCATGAATTATTAAATGAATTGAATAAAGATGAAGTATATACGTCAATTTATGGATGGGTGGAAAAACAACTATTGTGAACGATTGAGCACGACTTGGATAGATTCCTTGAACAAGACGATGAATAAGTTTAAAATAGAGTAAGAGTGCGTACAGCTTATCTGATAATTTGAAAGGCGGAAATAGATATGAAAAACATCCAGGGAATTGCAGCCTCGTCCGGTATTGCAATTGCAAAGGCATACCATCTGGAATCACCAGATTTATCTTTTGAAAAGAAATCCATAGATAATCCAAACGTTGAAATAGAGCGACTAGATAAAGCACTGGAAATTTCAAAGCAGGAGCTCGAAAAGATCAAGGAACATACTAAAGATGAACTTGGTGACGAGCATGCGGAAATTTTCTCAGCACATCTTCTGGTTTTAAGTGACCCAGAGCTTATCAATCCGATGAACGACAAGATTTCATCTGATAACGTGATGGCAGAAGAAGCTTTAGAGGAAGTTACTAACATGTTTATTGACATGTTTAAAAACATGGAAAATGAATATATGCGTGAGCGTGCTGCCGATATTCAGGATGTGACAAAACGTGTGATGGCACATTTGCTCGGTGTATCTTTTCCCAATCCTGCATTAATAGATGAAGAGGTAATTGTACTTGCAAATGATTTGACCCCATCTGACACAGCACAGCTAAATCGGCAATTTGTAAAAGGGTTTGCAACAGATATTGGTGGTCGTACATCACATTCAGCAATTATGGCACGTTCGCTTGAAATTCCTGCAGTTGTCGGAACAAAAGAAATCACAGCGGCAGTTTCGCAAAATGATCTGGTAATTGTTGACGGAAACGAAGGTATCATACTTATCAATCCATCGGACGAAGAACTTGCAGCATATCACGAAAAGCAAGAAGCATTTGCTAAGCAAAAAGAAGAATGGGCTAAATTAAAAGAAGAGCCAACCTTCTCAGCAGATGGGGAACAGGTAGAACTAGCCGCAAACATTGGTACACCCAATGATGTTGAAGGTGTAATAAACAATGGGGGCGAAGGAGTCGGCCTGTATCGTACAGAGTTTTTATACATGGGGAAAAATGAATTACCAACTGAAGATGAGCAATATGATGCATACAAATCCGTACTGGAGCAAATGGGTGACATGCCTGTAGTTGTTCGTACATTGGATGTTGGTGGTGATAAGGAATTAAATTATTTGGACATGCCGAAAGAACTTAATCCATTTTTAGGCTATCGTGCAATTCGTTTCTGTTTAGAAAATGAACATGTCTTTCGTCCGCAACTGCGTGCACTACTACGTGCAAGTGTACATGGAAATCTAAAAATAATGTTCCCTATGATTGCTACACTTGAAGAATTTCGTCAAGCGAAAGCACTTTTATTGGATGAAAAAGAAGCACTAAAAAATGAAGGTGTGAAGGTTTCGGATCATATAGAGGTTGGAATTATGGTCGAAATTCCATCAACTGCAGTAATCGCAAAACAATTTGCAAAAGAGGTTGACTTCTTTAGTATAGGAACAAACGATTTAATCCAGTATACAATGGCTGCGGATCGTATGAATGAACAGGTTTCTTACCTTTATCAACCGTATCATCCAGCTATATTGAACCTTGTAAACAATGTTATTGAAGCAGCACATAGTGAAAATAAATGGGCTGGTATGTGTGGCGAAATGGCCGGCGATCCTATTGCCATTCCAATATTATTGGGACTTGGATTAGACGAATTTAGTATGAGTGCTACATCTGTTTTACCTGCACGAACACAAATACGTGAACTTTCCAAGAAAAATTTGGCAGCGAATAAGGATAGAATACTGGCAATGGGAACGGCAGAAGAAGTGGTGGAATTTGTAAAGGATTTAATAGAATAACAGTACCTGAGCGCTTAGTCCGAGATTGGGCCGGGTGCTTTTTTGTGGCTTGGTGGGGGGGATATTGTGTACGAGTTTGGTCGGGTGCGTACGACTTGAGAGTGGTGGTACATGACTTTACGGATGCGGTGTGCGACTTTTGGGATGTGGCGCGCGACTTTAAGTGGGTGCAGTGCACGACTTCGAGGATGTACTGCACTACTTAGAGTGAAACCTGTCATTAGCAGACAGGCTTCAGCTTATTCCACTATAATTTCCATCTTTTCATCAATTGGAGTTCTGCCCTTATCACGTGGCACCCTTTCCGGATAACCTATCTGCATAACAGCTGCAATTTTCATTTCATCAGAGTCCAATCCAATTGCCTGCAGAAATTCTGGGTCATGCATATAGGGGGTGATTGTCCAAAGCATTCCAACCCCATACTCCCATGCCGCCAACTGAGCATTTTGAATAAACGCACAAACAGCAGCGTACTCCTCTTCATAGTGAACCGGATTATCTTCTCTCTTCAAATAAATAACAGCATGATGTGGAATTGCTAATAGGAACTTTTTCATCGATTCAATCATTTTCAAAGTTTTTGGATCATTATCTTTTTTTATCATGCCAATTCGCTGGTAACTCCTAATAATTGCATCAATCAATGCCTGCTTCCCCTTTTCCTGATACAATTTAATATTCCAGGGCTCTTTCATATAATGTGTGGGTGCGTAAGATCCATAGGTGAAAATTTCGCTTAATATCCTATGATCGACTTCTTGTTCTTTAAATGCATGGATGGATCTTCGTTCTTTAATTGCTTTAAAAATATCTATGGAACTCACCTCTTCATCTAATATAGTATTAGCTTAGCACAACAGAAAGAGTGATAACAATGATGGCATCACTCTTTCGCTTCTAATATTTTATTAAAACTGCTGTCCTGTCATAATCGTCATAAAATTAATATAAAACCTCTGATAGTTTAATTTAAAAGCGATACGATGTCTTCTTACTCCTTCTTCATGCTCCATCGTATCATCAATCGTTACAAACGGTCTGATATCAGCAATGCTCTGTCCGCGTTCCGTTCCTTGCTGTGCTTGGACCACATGGACAGGGAGTTCTTGGAATGTGAACATTTCTTCAAGGATCGTTGCCATTAATGTCAAAACATCATGAAGTGGACTTCCTTGAACATTGGGATTTCTTTCCTTATAAAAATCATAGTAATAATCGATTAATGGCTTCACAATGTCTATTTCACCAACACTGTCAATATAATCCACCATTTGTGGTGTAGCAATTGCCCGTTCTGTTACATTCAGGGGGATGATGGTGATGTTTTCGGCATAGGTTAATACAACCTGTGCCGCTACAGGATCTCCGTGAAAGTTTGCTTCAGATACTGCTGTTACATTGCCAGGAACCCAAAATGCTCCACCCATCATATAAATTCCTTTAATTTTACTCATTAACTCACGGTATAAAATAAATAATGTAGCCAGGGAGGTTAATCTTCCAATATTAACAATAATTAATTCATCCTGGTGCTCTTTAATGATATCTACAACATCAAGAAAATTTTCACTGATAATGCCCTGGTTATTGATAGGGGGGATAATGGGGCCCAATCCATACTCCCCGTGTATTTCCGGAACATATTCAGGAAGCTCGCCTGTCATCGGCACTTCAGCACCAACGATTATCTTTACTTCTTCTATCTCTACTGAATCAAATAAACTTCTGACGTAATTAATATTAGCGATCGCATTCTCCCTCGAAACATTTCCATAGTCTGCTACTACACCAACAATATCGATTTCGTCATTTAAATAGGCATAGATCAGTGCTATCGTATCATCAATTCCAATATCACCAAATAACAGCACCTTTTGTACCAATATGATCCCTCCAATTTTTGTACTTATTTATTGTATTACACCATCAATTCGTCCTATGCCGATTGTGGAGAGAGTTGGCTGTGTACTGCTTGATTTAAGCGGTATGTAAAGTAATATCATCGCTTTATTTCGCTTTTTATTTTCTTTTAAAAAAGCTGTTCTCTAAAAGATCGGAACGTTAAGTGTTTGCTCATCTCACCGATGAGGGTGTTCTATTCGACTGGTTGCAGCCGTTTCAGCCGCGTTCGGGGGTAGAGAAGCCGACGCAGTGTATTTTCCGAGCGCAATATTACGTCACACTTTATATCCACTGCAACACTTTACTATAAGAGCAAAAAAATAAAGAGACAGATCACTCTGCCTCTTCTCCATCAAATTCAACTATTTATTTTTTTAAGTTATAAAATGCACTCAAACCTGCATATTCACCCATGCCTGCCAGTTCATCTTCAATACGCAATAACTGGTTGTATTTCGCTACACGATCTGTCCGTGATGGCGCACCTGTTTTGATTTGACCTGCATTCGTTGCTACTGCGATATCGGCAATTGTGGCATCTTCTGTCTCACCGGAACGATGGGAAATAACTGCTGTATAGCCAGCTCGTTTTGCCATTTCAATTGCTTCAAAGGTTTCTGTAAGTGTACCAATTTGATTCACTTTAACCAGAATAGAATTTCCTACGCCTTGCTCAATTCCTTGAGAAAGTTTTGCTGTATTTGTTACAAATAAGTCGTCCCCTACTAATTGGACTTTGTCTCCAAGGCGTTCTGTCAATAATTTAAACCCTTCCCAGTCGTTTTCATCCAGTCCGTCTTCAATAGAAATGATTGGATATTTTTCTACCATTTCCGCATACCAATCCACCATTTCCACCGATGTGCGGACAACCCCTTCTCCTTTAAGGTTGTATTTCCCATCCGCAAAAATTTCAGATGCAGCTACATCCATCGCCAGTTTAACTTCCTCACCTGGTTTATAGCCGGCTGCTTCAATTGCTTCTACAATGGTTTGAAGTGCCTCTTCATTTGAACCTAAGTTTGGGGCAAAACCACCTTCATCACCAACTGCAGTATTATAGCCTTTTGATTTTAGTACATTCTTCAATGAATGGAAAATTTCTGCACCTGTACGCAATGCTTCCTGGAATGTTGGTGCTGCAACCGGCATTACCATGAATTCCTGGATATCTACGTTGTTGTCAGCATGTTCTCCTCCATTTAAAATGTTCATCATTGGTGTTGGGAGTGTTTTTGCATTAAATCCACCTAAATAGTTATACAAAGGAATTTCCAGATAACTTGCTGCAGCGTGAGCAACCGCCATGGAAACACCCAAAATTGCATTGGCCCCCAAATTGGCTTTGTTTTCTGTGCCATCAAGTTCAATCATTAGGGAATCAATGATATTTTGGCGTGTTACATCAATTCCAATTAATTCTGGTGCAATCACTTCATTTACATTCTGAACAGCTTTTAAGACACCTTTTCCTAAATAACGCTCTTTATCTCCATCACGCAATTCAACCGCTTCATACTCACCTGTTGAAGCACCACTTGGAACTAATGCTGCTCCAAATGCACCCGATTCTGTAAATACTTCAACCTCTACTGTTGGGTTACCACGAGAATCCAATACTTCACGAGCGTATATGTCTGTAATATATGGCATTAAAATCTCTCCTTTGTTTTAGTGGATTTTCAAAAAAGTCCGGTAAAAATGACACATCGAATTTCTTCGTTGGCTTGCTTTTTCGTTCCTCACGTATCAATTGCATACGTTCCGATACTGAAAAACTACGCCGCCTCGAACTTCTCGGTCATTTTATCCTTCTTTTTGAAGTCACTCTTTTACTTTAAGTAAGACAATTGTACAGTTATTTAACCGATAAGAAAAGCGTAGAATTCCACCACGTCAACTTTTTGATTTAATTAATGATTTGCCAGTCATTTCCATTGGCTTTTCTATTTGTAATAAATCCAGCAATGTTGGAGATAAATCTGCTAAAATTCCCCCATCACGTAATTCAATTCCTTCTTTTGTCACGATAACAGGAACGGGATTCGTCGTATGTGCAGTCATTGGATCTCCTTCAAGGGTAATAACTTCATCGGAATTTCCGTGATCTGCCGTGATAATTGCAGTCCCACCTAGTGTTGAAATCTTATCAACAATTTTCCCAAGACATTCATCCACTGCCTCAATTGCGTCGATTGTTGGTTGTAATTTACCGGAATGGCCAACCATATCTGGGTTTGCAAAATTTAAAATAATTGCATTTTGCTGACCTGAATCAAGCTCTTCCAGCAATGCATCTGTAACTTCATATACACTCATCTCTGGCTTCAAGTCATATGTTGCCACCCTAGGTGAGTCGATTAAAATCCTTTTTTCACCGGGAAACGCTTGTTCACGGCCACCACTCATAAAAAAGGTTACATGCGGATATTTTTCCGTTTCAGCGATGCGTAATTGCTTCATTCCATTTTGTGAAAGCACTTCACCAACCGTATTATCAAGGTTTACAGGCTCATATGCAACATAACCATCAACGGTTTCACTAAAACTTGTCAGCATAACAAAATCTAAATCCTTAGGAGCATTTTCTCCCCGGTCAAAATCCCGAAAATCCGCATTTGCAAACGTACGAGAGATTTGAATGGCACGATCTGGGCGGAAGTTATAAAAAATAATCGAATCATTACTCTGTACTTTTCCTACTGGATCACCATTTTCATCTGTAATCACAGAAGGAATAACGAACTCATCGTAAATTCCATTTTCATAGGAATCATGAATAACTTCCATCGGTTCCCGGTATTTTGGACCAGCACCATAAACCATAGCATCATAGGCCTTCTTTACACGATCCCAACGTTTATCACGGTCCATTGAGTAATATCGTCCGGAAATTGTAGCAAATTCGCCCACGCCTAGTTCCTTCATTTTATCTTCTGTTTGTTTAATGTAGTCACCTGCCGTTTGTGGTCCAACATCACGTCCGTCTAAAAATGCATGTACATATACATTTTCCAGTCCGCTATCTTTTGCTAATTTTAATAATGCAAACAAATGATTAATATGACTGTGGACACCACCGTCTGATAATAAACCAAAAAGGTGTAATGCTTTATCATGCGTTTTTGCATGATGGATCGATTTCAGAAAAGCGTCCACTTCAAAAAAATCGCCTTCTTTGATCGATAAATTCACACGAGTCAAGCTTTGATATACAATACGCCCTGCACCAATATTTAAATGACCAACTTCTGAATTACCCATTTGGCCTTTAGGAAGTCCAACCGCTTCACCACTTGCCGTCAATTGATTATGAGCATATTTATTCCAGTAACGATCAAAATTGGGTGTGTTTGCTTGCTTGACTGCATTTCCAATCACTTCATCACGGATAGCAAATCCATCTAAAATAATTAATGCAGCTAATTTATTCTGATTCATTTTGTACCTGCCTCCACAAGCTGTAAAAAGGAATCTACTTCTAAACTTGCACCACCAACAAGTGCACCATCGATATCAGATTGCATTAGTAATTCTTCTACATTCGCTGGTTTCACACTACCACCATACTGAATAATTACTTTTTCAGCCGTATCTTCAGATGTTACCCCTTTTACCACATTACGAATATACGTACATACTTCATTAGCATCTTCACTGGATGCTGTTTTCCCTGTTCCAATTGCCCAAATTGGTTCATAAGCAATAATTGTCTCTGCCACTTGCTCATTGGACAGTCCTTCTAATGCTTTTTTCACCTGATCTTCCACATGATTCATCGTTTCATTTGCTTCACGCTGCTCAAGTGTTTCACCTACACATACAATCGGTGTTAATCCATGGTTAAATGCAGCATGTGTTTTCTTATTTACTGTTCCATCGGTTTCTGCAAAATATTCACGTCGCTCAGAATGTCCTAACACAACATGTGTGACACCAAGATCTTTGAGCATTACCGGACTTACTTCTCCAGTAAACGCACCATTATCTTCATAATGCATATTTTGTGCACTGACTTTTACATCTGATCCATTCGTTTTTTCAACGAGTGATGCTAAATAGGGATAGGGAGCACATACAATTGCTTCTACATTATCACTTTTAGGTGTTTTATTAACCACCTCTTCCACGAAATCATTTGCTTCAGATAAAATCTTGTTCATTTTCCAATTTCCAGCAATTACTTTTTTACGCATCATATCACCTCTCCAATTTAGTCTATTTTTTATTTGTCATTTAAAGCTTGAACACCTGGTAAAATCTTACCTTCCATAAACTCTAACGAAGCACCGCCCCCTGTGGAAACATGACCCATATCCTCTGCAAAGCCGAATTTCTCAACAGCTGACGCCGAATCTCCTCCACCAATGATCGTATATCCTTCTGTGGTTGCTAAGCTTTCAGCAACTGCTTTTGTACCACCAGCAAATGCACTTATTTCAAAAACGCCCATTGGTCCATTCCAAATGACAAGCTTTGAATCAGCTACCATCCGACTAAATTGCTCACGTGTTTCAGGACCAATATCTAATGCTTCCCAGTCAGCAGGAATTTGATCAATAGCAACTACTTTCGTGTTCGCTGTTTCTGAAAAGTCATCTGCTACAACGGCATCAACGGGAAGTACAAAATTAACACCTTTATCCTTCGCCTTTTTCATGAACTCTTTGGCCAGATCAATCTTATCTTCTTCCAATAATGATTTTCCAATTTCATACCCCTGTGCTTTAATGAAGGTATACGCTAAACCGCCGCCAATTATTAAGTTATCTACTTTATCCAATAAGTTATCAATTACATTTATTTTATCCTTAACCTTTGCACCACCAATAATTGCAGTAAATGGACGCACTGGATTTTCCAAAGCTTTCCCTAATATATCGATTTCCTTTTCCATCAAATAGCCCGCCACTGCAGGTAATTTTTCTGCAATGCCCGTTGTGGAAGCATGTGCACGATGTGCCGCACCAAATGCATCATTTACATAAAAATCAGCCATATCCGCAAAGCTCTGAGCTAATTCCGGATCATTTTTTTCCTCGCCCGCTGCAAAACGGACATTTTCAATTAATAGAATATCGCCATCACTCAGTTGAGATAAAGCTTCATTTACTTCTGCACCATATACATCATCCGTTTTTACAACATCTTTTCCAATTAATTCACTTAATCGCTCAGCAACGGGATCCAGACGTAATTTTTCAACCACTTGACCTTTAGGCCGACCGAGATGGCTTGCCAAAATGATGATTGCACCTTCCTCAGACAGATAGTTGATCGTTGGTAATGCTGCTTTGATTCTCGTATCATCTGTAACTTCTCCGTCTTTCATTGGCACATTAAAATCAACGCGACAAAAGACCTTTTTCCCTTTTACGTCAATGTCTTGAAGTGTTTTCTTATTCATTTGTACACCCTCCCAAATCTTAGACTTATGTAACTAGATACCACATTAGGTTTTCCCCTAATTGTATTCTTTTAATCATTATAACCTAACATGAACTCAAGTACTTTTTATATCTGAACATAACATAAATAAAGCGAAGAAGGAATGCTATCCCCCTCCGCTTATTGTAATTCCTTATAGTCCTTTTTCTTTCATAAATATAGCTAAGTCTACACAACGAGAGGAATAACCCATTTCGTTATCGTACCATGAAACAACTTTAACCATATTATCTTCCATCACCATTGTAGATAAACCATCAACAATAGATGAATGTGGATTTCCAACAATATCAGTTGAAACTAGCGGCGCTTCACTATATTCAAGAACATCTTTCAAATGACCTTCAGCAGCATCTTTAAGAGCTTTATTTACTTCTTCAGCTGTTACATTTGTATCTAATTCTGCCACTAAATCTACTAATGAGCCATCTGGTGTTGGTACGCGAACAGCCATACCATCAAGTTTACCGTCTAATTCTGGTAACACTAACCCAACTACTTTTGCCGCACCAGTCGTTGTAGGAATAATGTTTACTGCTGCTGCACGTGCCCGGCGATAGTCTTTATGTGGTAAATCCAAAATTTGCTGATCGTTTGTATAGGAATGGATTGTTGTCATTAGTCCACGTTTAAGTCCAAAAGTATCATGCAAAACTTTAGCAAATGGTGCTAAACAGTTTGTTGTACAAGAAGCATTGGAAATAATATTATGTTTGCTTGAATCATATTGATCTTCATTAACACCCATAACAATTGTTAAATCTTCATCACTTGCAGGTGCTGAAATAATTACTTTTTTCGCTCCAGCATCAATGTGTTTTTGGGCATCCTCACCTTTTGTAAAACGACCAGTAGATTCAATAACTACTTCTACTCCAAGATCTCCCCAGCCAAGGTTTGCCGGATCACGTTCTGATAGTACTTTGATTTCATTACCACCAACGACGATGCTCGCTCCATTTACAGATACTTCTTCTTCTAATATTCCATGAACGGAATCATATTTTAACAAGTGTGCAAGCATATTTGCATCTGTTAAATCATTTACTGCCACAACTTCTACATCATTATTTTTAAGTGCTTGACGAAATACGTTACGTCCAATTCTACCAAAACCGTTAATGCCAACTTTTACTGCCATGAATATTCCTCCTAATTTTACTTTAAATTTATTTAAAAGGGATTTTCCCTTAAAATCTGTTTTGCTGCCGCTTCGTCTGTAATAAGCAAATCGCTTTTACCTTGCTGAAAATAAGAAGCTATTGCTTTTCCTTTGGATTCTCCACCTGCTACTGTAATGACGTATTCAATTGAGGCTAAGTCCTCCAGCTGAATTCCAACTGTTCTAACCTTATGAACAATATTTCCCACAGAATCAAAATAATAACCAAATGCTTCACTAACCGCTTTATTTTCTATCAATTTCTGTGCGATAGACTCTGGTGTTTTTCTTCTTTCGGCCATTGTAAAAGCATCACCAATCCCGTGCAAAATCACATTAGAACCTTTTATTTGGTTTAACGTTTCGTTAATGGATGGCTCGTTGATAATCGTTTGGTAAGTAGATTCACTTAGTGGATCCGGTACATATAACAAACGATACTCTCCATTTGCTTTTCTAGCCATTTCAGCAACAATTGTATTTGCTTGGTTTTCTACTTTCTCACCAATCCCTCCACGTGCGGGCACAAATAAATAGCTGTTATTCGTTAATGGTGTCATCGCTTCAGCTACAGCAGCCATTGTAGTACCACCCGTTACAGCAATTGTATGGTTTGGCTTGATAATTTTTTTTAGGAAAGCTATACATGCTTTTCCCATTTCCTGTTTTACCCATTCATACTTATCACTGTTTCCAGGTACAATAATAATATCCTTCACCTGTAATTTATCCTTGATTTGCTTTTCTAAAACATTTAATCCTGCTACTTCACTCATAAATTGTGCTAACTGATCAAGAATTATTTTACCCTCTTTTGTAATATACATTCCTTTTGATGTAACGAAGATAAGACCTTGTTCGTTTAGGAAATCGATCTCACTTCTTACACTACGTTCCGTCAAATTTGTATTCTCCGCAAGCCCCCTTCTACCAATTGGTTGAAAAAGATCAACACTATGCAAAATGGAATACCTTTGGTGCATAACCTCCAAGAGATCAGGTAATAGTTTTTTCTGTAAATCAATTAAAGCTCTCATGGAAATACTCCTATTCGATGGACATAAAAAGTCCCAGATGGTTATATTATGTCCCGGTAAGGATAAAAAAATAAGCTTTCTTACAAATTCATTATAGCACAGTACAAATATTATTCAATTTATTTGCATGATTGTTTCTGTATAAGAGACAACTTCTCTTTATCGTATAAGAAAATTATAGCATCACCAATTTTTTTACACATTCTCCTTCAAAGCCTGTTCAAGTGAATCTACATTAACCTGCTCACAATCCAGTGTTGTATCATTTATTTTGACAAACGGGATCAATAACTGATATTCCTCAAGCCAGGCATCATTTGTATAAATATTCCTTTCTACCAGTTCAAATGGATATTCATGCTGAAGCATTAATAATAACGCCTTTGCCTCATCACATAATGAACAAATCTCTTTTGTATAAAAAATAACTTTTAACATGGCTACCTTCACTTCTTTCTTTTCCAGGATGAGGGAATATTTAATTGTTCACGGTATTTCATGACAGTACGTCGAGCAATTGTAATCCCGAACTCATCATTTAATTTCTCTTTTATTGCTTCATCTGATAAGGGGGCTTCTTCATGTTGAATCATTTCAAGTATCAGCTGCTTTATGGCAAAAGCTGCTGTCTGCTTGCCATCTTTCTGTCTAATTCCTGATTGCAGGAAAAAATTGAGTGGCAAGACGCCATTTTTTGTCTGTACATATTTATGGTTAATTGCTCGGCTGATTGTGGAAATATGCAAATCAAGATCCACAGCAATTTCCCGTAAAGTCAATGGCTGCAGCATAAAGATTCCATACTCAAAAAACATATATTGCTTTTCAAGTATTTTCCTTATAACCAGCTCCAGGGTATTAGTACGATAGGAAATAGCCTGATTTAGCCAGTTGATTTGCTTATATTTTTCCTTTAAATAAGCTGCTGCCTCTTTTTCAAAATCTTTGATGCCGATATATGCTTGATTAATTTCAATCGTTGGCGAATTCCACTTATAAAAGGAAATCTTCCACTTTCCTTCTTCCTTATAAATAGTTGCCTCTGGTAAGATGTATTCTCATGAGGGATTGGGTACACCAATTTGCCTTCCAGGACTTTCCTATGGAAGGGGGTGGTGTAGCCTATGGATATGAATGATGTATTAACGCTGATGATTTCTTTCGGCATGTTAATCGCTTTTATCACGTCCGATCAAAAGTAGAGTAGGAGGAGGGATTTCGCCCTCCGACCTCTCATCAAACCGTACGTGCAGATTTCCCGCA
>NZ_BAAKSZ010000020.1:0-71765 GCF_059698015.1 Oceanobacillus sp. NCCP-135
AACAAGGTTTAGTTTGATATGTAAAATATTATTTTCTATCGTTACGAGGAACTTTTTACTGTCAAGTAGTAACATTGTAAAGTTTTAATTAATAATATTTAACTTAGAACTAATGCGCAGGGGGAGTATTAATAATGAAAAAGATACCTAGTAGAAAGCTTTTAGCAGCATTGGTTACATCATTGAATACAGGTTTTTTATTTGTATTGTTATCAGAATCTGAAAACCGAAAATGAAGTAATTAATACAAGTATATTTAAATTTGTTTCTGAACTAGTGATTTTTTCTGTAAATATTTCTTTATTATTTGCAGCTCCTATTGCCTTCCTTGTTGGAATTCCAATATCAATAGGTATTAATAAACTAACATCAATCATACAGAACACAAATTTTAGAAATGTAATACGATTTATTTTATATCCTTTATGTGGAACGTTAATTGTATTGTTAATCAGTATTCTTATAGGTGGAGGATTTCCTGTTTTTGCAAATAAGGATGCAATAATTTCATTTATAATAATCGCTATATACCCTAGTATTGTCTTTTGGTTGATGGATACCCTGTTGAAATAGAAAAAGCCCTTCACATTTTGTAAGGGGCTTTTTGAGTATTGGTAAGGGATATAACTTATGGATACCGTCAGAAACGCAGGTATGAGGAAATTCAAAATCATCAACAAACCATTAGGTCAGATTAGAAAAACGCTAAAGCGTCTTTCAAGAGGCAAGAGATGAGAGATTGGATTGGTAGAAAATGGCGAAATGACTGATTTCTTTAACAAAACATTTTCCAAATAAGTAGTGAAATTCTACACTTTCCTATCTCTTGAAAAATCCTATTTTTTGATCTAAATAATTTCTTACTAAAAATAAATCCCGAATTACTTGCATTTTAATTCATAAAAGGTTAAAGTTAAAGAAGCAAAAGGAAATTGAAGTTTGAATAATACTTTACGATCTCTTTATCAAAGTGGTGTAAAAGTATTTGGATTCAATTATACTTTGCACGATATTTGTATAAGGAGGTCATTTTAATGACTGGTAAAGTAAAATGGTTTAACGCAGAAAAAGGTTTCGGTTTCATCGAGCGTGAAGATGGAGACGATGTATTCGTACACTTCTCAGCTATCCAATCTGAAGGTTTCAAAACGCTTGAAGAAGGTCAAGATGTTGAATTTGAAATCGTAGAAGGTAACCGTGGACCACAAGCAGCTAATGTAACTCGTCTATAATAGATGATTTAAAAGGTTTATCTCATTTGAGGTAAGCCTTTTTTTGTTATTAAGAGGATTTAAAAGAGGATACAAAGATCGAGAAGTTCGAGGTAGTGCAGAAACAAGCCAATAAAGAAATTGGCCACTACAAAAAGGATTTTCATTCCAAATGTAGAAATGGTTAAGTAGCTTGGCAGTTAAGAAAGCAGAACATACTTTATTACTGCATAAGTGCAGGATTTGTGCTGTCACCTAAGGACTTGGTGATAACCAAGTTTTCTAATTTGTTGGAGGAGATTATCATGGCAACACTGTTCAATTGGAAAAAGGAAGCCGAGACCCAATGGGATAAGCAGGCAGATATTTGGAAGCAAAAAAGCAAAGCGATGTGGGATAATGGAAGCAGAAAGGAAATTATCCCTTTCATTGCAAAACATTTAAACAAGGGTAGCAGGATTTTGGATGTAGGCTGTGGAGATGGATATGGCTCCTATAAATTATATGACTCAGGTTATGATGTTACAGGGATTGACCTTTCTGGTGAAATGGTCGCCCTTGCAAAAAAGCAACTACAGAATCAGCCTATTTCCTTTCTCCAGGGAGATATATCAGAGCTGCCATTTGAAAGGGGTCATTTTGATGGTGTGATGTCTATAAATGTGCTTGAATGGACGAAAGATCCACTTGTGGCCCTAAGGGAGCTACGGCGTGTTGTGAAAAAGAATGGGCTGCTTTGTATAGGATTACTGGGCCCAACAGCAGGACCAAGAACAAATAGTTATCCACGGTTATCTGGTGGAAATTTTATTTGCAATACGATGATGCCATGGGAGTTTGGTAAGCTGGCTTCAGAAAGTAATTTAAGTTATCTCGATGGTTTTGGTGTTTATAAACAAGGTGTAAAGGAACAGCATTATAATGGATTACCAGTAGAATTAAAACAGTCCTTATCATTTATGTGGGTATTTATGCTGCAAAAAGTTGGTGAATGAATTGGATAAAAATGAAATGGAAAAACGGGTAATTGAAAGCTATCAGCAAGACGAGAAAATGATGGTACTCATTTATGCACAATGGTGTATCAACAATGATCTGGATCCAGTGGCGGTATATGAACATGCTTATCCTGGGCAATCGAAGAACAGTACTTTAACAGAAGCACTGGAATTAACTGTGCCGAAAAAGGAATCAGATGAAATCCCTGATCAGATGATTCTCCAAGTACTTCAGCTTTTTGGGAATGATGATTTGGCATTTATTGTTCAGGAAATGATAGAAGACCGGAATAAATAATTTATTTTTCTGATATTCTGATAGCGTGAAATGGAATTTTATAGCGGTGTGCTGAGATTTAGCAAAGTTGAGAGATAAGTGCAAATAGTTGAGAGAAGAATCTGCAAAGTTGAGAGAAGAATCTGCAAAGTTGAGAGAAGAATCTGCAAAGTTGAGAGACAAACGTAGATTTCTTTGTTTTCTCTCAACTTATACCAAATCTCTCTCAACTTTCTATAATTATCTCTCAACTTTCATTTCTCACAGGAGCTTCCCAGCCAGTGTGATGTACTTAATTCAACTTCCGCTTTTACGCGCATTTTTATTTCTCAAAAAGCTTGATTAATGCCTGTGTTCCACTGTCAGCTTCTCCTTTTTTTTCAAGCTCTTTATAAAGCTTCAAAGAAAGGGAAAGGCCGGGAGTCAATAATCCCATCTCTTGTGCAGATTCCAGTGCAATCGTCATATCCTTAATAAAATGTTTCACATAAAAGCCCGGCGCATAATCGCCTTTGATCATTCGTGGTGCAAGATTCGATAAGGACCAGCTTCCGGCAGCGCCAGTAGTAATACTTTCTAAGACAAGCTCAGGATTTAGTCCGGCATTTTTAGCATACATAATTGCTTCGCAAACGCCAACCATATTAGAAGCAATGGTTATTTGATTAGCTAGTTTGGTATGCTGACCGGCACCTGCACCTCCCTGTAATATAATATTCTCTCCAATGATTTTAAGTATTGGCAAAATCGCTTCAAATGATTGACTGTCACCACCTGCCATAATTGCTAATTTGCCACTTTTTGCTCCAATATCACCACCTGAAACAGGTGCATCCAGTGCATGAATATTTTTATCCTTTGCCTGCTGATCAATTTCCACTGCCAGTGATGGTTTAGATGTTGTCATATCAATGACGTAAGTACCCGGCTTCGTAGTTTCAAGTATGCCCCCTTTTCCAAAATAAATTTCCTCCACATCTGTTGGATAACCTACCATTGTAATGATAATATCAACGGATTGTGCTACATCAGCAATCGTGTTTTTCCATTCTGCTCCATCTTGTATCAGACTTCTTGCCTTTTCCTTTGTCCGAGTAAAAATTGTTATTGGATAACCTGCGTTTTGCAAATTCTGTGCCATGCTTTTTCCCATGACACCAGTTCCGATGAAGCCTATCTTTGCGTTTTTTGTAAGCATTGTTTCAAAACTCCCTTCTCCCTATATTCATTTCGACAGTACCATTGTTTAATCCTTTTAACTTTTTTAAAAAAATATACTAAGAAGGATGAGATTCCCCATATTGACATGATTTGGGAGGGGAAATAAAGAATCATATATTGGCTATTACACATAGTATAGGTACACATTGAAACATATTGGAGGTTGACCTTAAAATGATTACGAACGAGCAACTATCCCGGTGTAAATCTGCTTTATTAGAGCGTCAGACAGAACTAATCGATCGAGTACAGGATCATTTTGATTTATCAGAGGAGTTCGCTAAAGAATCGATCGGAGAGTTGTCGAATTACGATAACCATCCAGCAGATCACGGAACAGAGTTATTTGAAAGAGAAAAGGATGTCGCATTAAATGAACATGCAGAGAAGGAACTGGAAGAAATTAATAAAGCGCTACATGCCATTGAAGAGGGAACTTATGGAATTTGTAGTAAATGTGGAACAGACATCCCTTACGAACGGTTAGCGGCAATGCCGACTTCCGATCGCTGCATTGATCATGCTAGTGATACTATATTTGAAGCGGGTCGTACAATCGAAGAAGAGATATTTAGTCCAAATATAAATCCAGATGAAGAACAGGTAGGCTATGATGCGGAGGATGCATGGCAGGAAGTAAGCCGCTATGGAACGTCCGAGACCCCATCAGACTTTTATGGCGACCGTGATAATTATGATGAAATGTATCCAAACAGTGATGAAAATGTAGGTGTTGCTGAAGATATAGAAAGTTTTTTAGCTGCAGATATGAATGGGAAGTATAACGGTGTTGCACCAAATCATAATAAATATGAAGATGAGTTAGAAGATGATTAAATAGCCTAAGGAATTAACTTGAAATTCACGATTAAAATTCCTGGTGGTATGAAACTATTTTGGTATTTGTTTCGTAATATAAGACCAGGAGGGATGGACGTGAATGAAAACAGTGGCTGTATAAAATGTGGCAGTACAAAAGCTGATTCCAAAGAAGTTGCAATGACTGGAACTGGCTTATCGAAAATGTTTGATGTGCAGAAAAACCAATTTATTGTCGTTTTTTGTAAAAACTGTGGTTATTCCGAGTTCTATAATAAGGATAGCTCGACGGGAAGTAATATATTTGATTTATTTTTCGGGTAAACTTAAAATACCGACTGCCCAGGAAGGGTATACAACTCTTTTAGGACAGCCGGTATATTTCGTTCCTCGGTATTTCTATAAAGTGCGACATAATAGATGAACCTTTCTTTCAATGCCGCTACGTAAATACACTACGCTTTAAGCATACTCGAGCTTCCTCGCTCGCAAAGAACGCCCGCTGTGGCGCCTTACTAATTGGGACGGTGTAACTGCCGTCCTCTTAAAACATATTATCAAAAATGCCACCCATAAACATTCCTATCATATTTTCAATAAGGAATCCGGATATGAATATAGAAATGATATATATTCCAAGTAACACATAAATACGGTCAAATCCATTTGCTGGTTGCTCAAGGATAATGAAAGTAGGTATAATTAATATAGTTCCAATTAAACCTAAAATAACAATTATTCCTGCAAAAGAAAGACCAATTAATCCGAGCAAAGCTCCAATTACAGCCAAAACTAGAAATGGAATAGTGTAAGCTCCGAATTTGGCAATTACATCTTTGAATGTGAAAAAATGCGCCGCAAGCTTGGTACCTGCAAAGGTGAGTGCAATTAAAACGGCAAACAAGATAATAAATTGAAGAAAAGGAATGATAAAGCCATCAAGGAACGAAATGCGTGCAAATGGTAGCTGATTTGCAATAAGGTATCCTCCGAGTGCAATCAGTAAAGAATAAACAACCATTGAAATTATTCCTGAAATAAGTTCATTACCAGTCATCTTTTGACCGTCGTCAGGGCTTTTCAACAGCCTGATGAAGTAGTTTCCAAAATTAGATGCCTCTTTTTTTAAGTTTTCCATCGTAGGATTTTGTTGCGCTGATGTGAAAGCTTCACTTTCCGATGGAGGGGATGCTGGTTCTCCGACGTTACCAGTCGGATCTGAAGCAGCTGCTGTCTCCTCCTGTGTTAATTGTGCTCCGCAACTAGTGCAAAATTTGCCCGGTTCGGTTTGTTGTCCGCAATTAGGACAATGCATATAATCACTTCCTCTATATTATTTTGGATAATACTATTTTTAATATTATCCATACGTAGTTAAAGATACTTTCGACAAATTATTTGAAAATCCTTGTTTTTTTGCAGAAAAGTTTTTTAAATAATTTGGAAGGTATCTCCAGTTAAGTATATCTATAGAGTCAAAAAAATAGAAGGGTATTTTTTACCCTTCTCCTGAAATTATTCCCTAGCCTGTAATTCCAGATCTGCTGTTTGTGCATTACCATCACGGTAAAATTCTATTTCAATCGTGTCACCAATGGCAGTTTCGGAATACAAAAATTTTCGTAATTCCAAAATGGATGTTATTTCATTGCCGTTGATTTTTGTAATTACATCAAATTGCTGAAGTCCTGCCGCTTCTGCTGCGGAACCTGATTGAACATCTGCGATAACCATACCACCTTTAACCTCTTCCGGTAAGCTGATTTCACTACGATATTGTGGTGGTACCTGATTTAGAGAAGCTGTACTTATTCCGATGAGTGGTCGCTCAATTTCCCCACTTGTTTCAAGCTGTTCCATGATTGGTAAAGCTGAATCCATCGGAATAGCAAAGCCAATTCCTTCCACCTCCTGCATTGCTATCTTCATGGAATTAATTCCAATTACTTCACCATTACTATTAACTAATGCCCCACCACTATTACCGGGGTTGATGGCAGCGTCAGTTTGGATTACTTCCGTTACCCAATCTGGCTGTCTGTCCCCATTTGTGTCGATGCTAACAGAGCGATTTAATCCACTAATAATACCTTTTGTAACAGTGTTGGCGAAGTTCATTCCTAGAGGATTACCGATTGCGATTACTGATTCCCCTACGATTAGATCTTCAGATGACCCAATGTTGGCCACGGTATCTATTTTGTCACCAGCAACTTCTAATACAGCTAAATCTGTTAATTTATCTGTTCCTAATACCGTTGCCTTAACTCTTTCGTCATTGTTTAACACGATTTCCACTTCTTGTGCGCCTTCAACTACATGTTGGTTTGTTACGACATAAGCTTTTCCGTTTTCCTTCTTATAGATAATTCCAGATCCGGTACCAGCTTCCTCGCTTTGTGTCCAGACGTTTTGTTTTTGAAGATTCGTAACCCCAACTACAGCTTCCGACGTTTCTTCTATATTTGTAGAAATATCAGCATCTTCTGTGGAAAGTGTTTTTACAATGTCGGGTGTATTACCTTCTGATGAGCCCTGAGAACTAACATTGTTTGAACTATCTAATGGAATAATATTGCTGGTAAAAAGCAAAACGACAATAACGGCTGAAATAATCCCTCCGACAATTCCTCCGAAAAGTACGCTAACACCTGATTGCTTTTTTTTGGTTTCACTTTTTACTGTATCTGCATTTGATGATTCGTTATTTAATGTATTTTTTTGTTGTTCTTCTTCCAAACCTGCATCTGAGAGTTGTAAGGTATCCATTTGCTCTTCTTCAACCGAGTCAGACGTATTTTCATTTGTATGATTAAGTGATTGTTTTTCATCATTATTTTCCATTTTTTTCACCCTTTCGTAATGTTATTAAAAAAGGTTAACGGGCAATAAGTACACCACAAGGCATCAAGGGGAAATGAGGGGGTCTCCTTGTGGGTACGTCCCGTAAAAAAACCTGATAAGCAAAAGCTTCTATCCATCAGAAATAGTTCTTCTAAAGGAGTGAAGTATCGCTGTACAATTACATTATAAACAGGCAGTTTGGGATTGATTTGGGATAAATGTGGAATAAATGTGTAAATGGCTTTTATTTACAATGGTACAAAAGTATACCTTTTCTAGGAAGTCAGTATCAATGCAACTAGGGATTGGCATTATGCTAAGTTTTCTAAAGAATTATCAAACATATGTTCAACTGAATGAAGCTTCTCTTT
Source organism: Oceanobacillus sp. NCCP-135 (assembly GCF_059698015.1). Lineage (NCBI taxonomy): Bacteria > Bacillati > Bacillota > Bacilli > Caryophanales > Bacillaceae > Oceanobacillus > Oceanobacillus sp. NCCP-135. The sequence continues at coordinate 7,742 of NZ_BAAKSZ010000020.1, forward strand.
ATGATAAAATAAGAGTTATAAGAGGATGTAAAACATTCCAGTAAAAATGACACATCGTAAGGGAACTTCTACTAAATACCGACACGTCCAGGAACTGCGCTTAAGTTTTCACCACTGAAAGCCATTGTGTCGAACGGAGAAGTCACTATGTCATGCGAGAAGTTATTTGGCTTGCTTTTTGCTCCATTGGAAAAGAAAAATACTTTTCCTGCGTGCGATAATAATTGCCTGCGTTTAACCGCATATGTTCCGGTACGGGAGCTACGTCGCCTCGAGCTTTTCGGTGCTTTTTGAAGAAGTAAGAAAGCATAAACGAAATCGGTTCTTTTGCCGATTTCTTCAAATCCGACTTCTGATTTTTGACCTCTAGAAAGACGCTTTAGCGTTTTTTGAACATGCGGTTATAATCAGTCGAAAAAAGAAGGAGATTATGATGATGAGTTATTATATTGGGGTCGTAGAGGACGATCGAAATATCCAAAATATAGTTTCTGCATATTTAAAAAAAGAAGGTTTTGAAGTAACTGTATTAGAGTCTGCGGAAAAGGCGTGGGATCTATGGGAAACCGATCCGCCAGATATGTGGATACTGGACATCATGCTTCCGGGGATGGATGGATATGAGTTTTGCAGGAAGGTACGTAATGAAAGTGATGTGCCGATTATCATCATTTCTGCGAAGGATGATGAAATAGATAAGATTCTCGGTCTTGAATTAGGTGGTGATGATTACTTGACGAAACCATTTAGTCCAAGAGAATTAATTGCACGTGTAAAGCGGTTGTTTAAACGGGCACGACCAGTAAAAGAATCAATGGAGTCTCAAGATAAAACAAAGATTGATCATTTACTCATTTACAAAGATGATAGGCGGGTATTTTGGGACGGTCAGGAACAGGAAGTAACAACGAAGGAGTTTGATATGCTCTTGCTATTTGCAGAAAACCCGAATAGAGCATTTTCAAGAGAAGAGTTATTAGTAAAAGTGTGGGGACAAGATTATTTTGGAAGTGATAGGGCAGTGGATGACTTAATAAAAAGGATCAGAAAAAAAATTGTGGATATTCCACTGGAAACGGTTTGGGGCTTCGGATATCGTTTTCGTAGTAATGAGGGTACATAATGAGACTTCAATCACAATTAAATGCTGCATTTACAACTTTGCTGCTTGTTATTATGGCTGTCACTGGTTATGTCATCTATTCTTTAATTTTAGACATGCTCATTCAGGATGAACAAAGACAATTGAAACAAAAAGGTGATATTCTTGTAGACGTGTTAAATGAACAATATGGAGCAAGATTGGATATTCAGGAATTTAGCAACTTCCTGCAAGACCAGGATTTACAATTATTTTTGTATGATAGAAATCAGGATGCTGTTTTCTTCTCCACAATGTCCAGTATTGTGGCTAATGGATTTTTTCAAAGCAATGACTTTTCTGCTGAAAATGAATACCTTTGGGAATATGGAAATGATAAATATGTCACTTCGAGAATATTGGTATATCCGGAGAGTACAGGTCTAGAGTTGATCTTACTAACGCCAATGAATGATTTGCAAATTGTTCAGCAAAATTTTTTCCTCCGCTTGTTTGTCGTTTTTCTGTTTGGGGCAGCGGCTGCAGTATTGTTAAGTTATTTCTTAACAAATAAATTAGTTACCCCGCTTTCTCAATTAAAAAGACAATTAAAGAAAATCGAAAAAAGGAAATTTGATGATATAGAGCGAATTAAAGCAACCGGAGAAATCAAAGAAGTCGAACAAAGTGTGTACGAAATGGCACAGGAATTACAACGCTATATGAATTCCCAGCAAACCTTTTTCCAAAATGCGAGCCATGAATTAAAAACACCATTAATGACGATACAAGGCTATGCAGAGGGGATAAAGGATAACATATTTGATGAAAAAGACAAAGAAAAAGGACTGGAAGTAATGGTTTCGGAAGTGAAGCGTCTTAAGGTAATTATAAATGAAATGATTTTATTGGCTAAGCTGGATAGTGAAGATGACGCTTATCAGCCTGAGAATATTAATGCTTTATCGCTTGTTGATCAAGTGGTTGATCGGACACTACCATTTATAAATGAACGAGACATAGATCTTAATCATCAGGTGGATGGTGATATTAATCTAGTTGCTGATAAAGAAAAAGTATTACGGGCATTATTGAATTTGACCTTTAACGGCATTCGCCATGCCAGGAGCCAGGTCAGTATTCGTGTTTTTCAAACCCATAGGGTAATTACAATTATGGTTGAAGACGATGGAGATGGTGTTCCGGAAGAATTAATCCCGCATATTTTCCACCGGTTTGTAAAAGGTAAGAATGGGGAAACTGGTCTAGGACTAGCCATTGCACGTGCAATTATCGAGCGATCTGGCGGAAAAATAACCGTTGGCAGTTCCGAGCTTGGTGGTGCAAAATTTGAAATTACCTTCATGAATATAGTTAAAAATTAGAGTTTCTGAAAAAAATGATGAAAAAAGTAGTGAATTAGATACTTATTATGATATAATTATATGGTTTTCATTCCGTATTAAAGAGGAGCTATAGTTTATGCAATTAAGAGAGGATATTCGTAATATTGCCATAATTGCCCACGTTGACCATGGTAAAACAACCCTTGTGGATCAGCTGTTGAAATACTCAGGAACGTTTCGGGAGAACGAACAAGTAAATGAACGGGCAATGGACTCTGGTGATATTGAAAGAGAACGTGGAATTACAATTTTAGCGAAAAATACAGCAGTTAAATATAAAGATACATCCATCAATATTCTAGATACACCAGGACATGCCGATTTCGGTGGTGAAGTGGAACGTATTATGAAAATGGTTGATGGTGTTGCATTAGTTGTGGATGCATATGAAGGAACGATGCCACAAACTCGCTTTGTATTGAAAAAAGCATTGGAACAAAAATTGACACCAATTGTTGTTTTAAATAAAATTGATCGCCCAAATGTGCGGCCGACAGAAGTTATTGATGAAGTTCTGGATTTATTTATTGAGCTTGGGGCAGATGATGACCAGCTTGAATTTCCGGTGGTGTATGCATCTGCTTTAAATGGAACATCTGGATTAGAGCCAGAAGATCAGCAGGAAACAATGGATCCAATTTTTAATACTATTTTGGAGCATATTCCTGCGCCAGTAGATAATCAGGATGAACCGCTGCAATTCCAGGTTACATTGCTTGATTATAACGACTATGTTGGTCGTATCGGAATCGGCCGGGTTGTCCGGGGAACGATTATGGTTGGACAGCAGGTAGTTGTGTTGAAAAAAGACGGAACACAAAAGTCATTTCGCATCAGTAAGCTTTTTGGCTTCAAAGGTCTAAAACGGATGGAGATTCAGAAGGCGAAAGCAGGGGACATTGTTGCCATTTCGGGGTTGGATGATTTAAATATTGGCGAAACAATCTGCCCGCAGGATCATCCGGAAGCCTTACCATTGTTGCGAATTGATGAGCCAACATTGCAAATGACGTTTGTTGTCAATAATAGTCCGTTTGCAGGTAAAGAAGGTAACTATATCACATCAAGACGAATTGAAGAACGATTACTGAAACAGCTGGAAACGGATGTCAGTCTACGTGTTGATCCAACTGATTCACCGGATGCCTGGGTTGTTTCCGGACGTGGGGAATTACATTTGTCCATTTTGATTGAGAATATGCGTAGAGAAGGTTTTGAATTACAGCTTTCTAAGCCAAAGGTTATTATTAAAGAAATTGATGGTCAAAAATGTGAGCCGATGGAACGTGTGCAAATTGATGTACCCGAAGAATACACTGGTCCGGTTATGGAATCCCTTGGCGTGCGAAAAGGCGAAATGCTTGATATGGTAAACCAGGGAAATGGACAGGTTCGTCTGGAATTTAAAGTGCCGTCAAGAGGATTGCTTGGATATTCAACTGAGTTTATGACACAAACACATGGTTATGGGATTATAAATCATACCTTTGATGCTTACGAACCAGTTGTAAAAGGACAGGTTGGTGGCAGACGGGAAGGTGTGCTCGTAGGGTTGGAAAATGGTAGAGCATCCACGTATGGAATTATGCAGCTGGAAGACCGTGGCGTAATCTTCGTTGAACCGGGAACCGAAATATATGCCGGAATGATCGTCGGTGAGCATAACCGTGAGAATGATTTAACGGTTAATATTACAAAGGAAAAGCATCTAACGAATGTTCGCTCAGCAACGAAAGATCAAACGGCAACCATTCGAAAAACAAGAAATATGTCATTAGAAGAAGCAATCGAATACCTGGATGATGATGAATACTGTGAAGTAACACCGGAATCCATTCGTTTGCGGAAGAAAATATTGAACAAAAGTGAACGAGAAAAAGCAACGAAAAAGTCTAAATTAGGTTAAACTGGAAGAAGCATGGGACTAGAATTCCGTGCTTCTTTTTAAATATATTGAAAGCTGGAATTTCATTCTTTATTCGATCAGAATCTGGTTTCAGCAAAATATGCGATTTCTCCGGTTTAAATCCCGATTTCTCCGGTTTAAATAGTGTTACATTCAGTCAGAATCGTGTTTTTATAATCTCATCTGTGCCTATCTGGCCTTCTTTTATAAACCTTTGAATTAAATTCTAAATAAAAAAGTGTGTAATGCTTGATTTCCCCCGAATAATATGTAAAATAGGGTAGAATTATCAAATCATCTATATTAATTTGGATTATCTTCAGTCAATTTCCATTAAATTAACATAACGTTTTTTTCGCCCCCGAAGAAAACGCCATGTATCTGCATTCCCATATTGTAAGAGTTTTTAAGGAGATTACTTAGAATATTCTATTCCAAAATGCATCAGGATACTTGATAGTTAACCTAACCTCTTTTCGCATCGGTTAATCTACCGAATGCAAAGGAGAACTTCCCCTATACCTGTCGTTCAGGAGAACCACCGTCTTTATCAACAGAATAATGTTGTAAATGGATGACACATTGATTAACTTTTATAAGCAGGAAATAGTTAGTAAGAAATGAAATATCATAATATGCTACCTGTTTTAATAGCGGGATATATTGTGATGTATTTCACAAATTAAAGGAGGGCAGCTGATTATAAAAATTCCTACATGAAGTCTAAAGACTACACACAAGCTGTTGGTATGTATTGACAGTCAAAGAAGTAATAATTTAGACTCGTATGATAATTTTTAAAAAATTCAAAAAAACAGGCTCAATGCGTTTCAAAAACGAAAGAATTGGGAATGCTTCTTGTATATTTAAATTCTTATTTGAGGAGGATATTCACATGCAATTATTGCCGAGGGAAACAGACAAGCTTCTAATTGTAGTTGCTGCAGACCTTGCTAAACGAAGAAGAGAAAGAGGTCTAAAATTAAATCACCCTGAATCGATGGCGCTTATAACTTACGAGCTGATGGAAGGTGCAAGGGATGGAAGGACTGTTGCTGAATTAATGGAGTATGGGGCAACTATTTTATCAAGAGATGATGTGATGGAAGGGATCCCGGAAATGATTGAGGACATACAGGTGGAAGTTACTTTCCCTGATGGAACCAAGCTGGTAACCGTACATGACCCTATTCGCTAAAAAAAGAAAGGAATGAAATGAAGGATGATTCCAGGAGAATATATATTAAGTGATGAAGAAATTATTTGTAATGCAGGTCGTACAAGCTCCAATACAACAGTAATCAACACTGGAGACCGGCCAATACAGGTCGGATCGCATTTTCACTTTTATGAAGTGAACGCGGCACTAGATTTTAACCGTGAAGAAGCATATGGGAAAAGGCTGAATGTTCCAGCAGGCGCAGCGGTACGCTTTGAACCAGGGGATGAAAAAGAAATCGAATTAATCGACTTTGCTGGGGAACGTAAGGTATATGGATTTAATAATAAAGTAGATGGACCACTAGAAAGCGGGGATATTAAATGAGTTTTAAAATGTCTAGAGAGCAATATTCGCAAATGTACGGACCGACTACTGGTGATTCGATTCGCTTAGCGGATACCGATATATTTATTCAAATTGAAAAAGATTGTACCACTTATGGTGATGAAGTAGTTTTTGGTGGGGGAAAAGTCATTCGTGATGGAATGGGTCAAGACCCGATTGCAACTCGTGGAGAAGGGGTTCCCGATATCGTGATTACGAATGTTGTTATCCTTGATTACACTGGAATTTATAAAGCAGATGTGGCTATCAGAGATGGGCTTATCTATAAAATAGGCAAAAGCGGTAACCCGCTTATTATGGATAATGTCGATATTGTTATTGGTGCTTCAACGGAAGTGATTGCTGGTGAAGGTAAAATTCTTACTGCTGGAGGGATTGATTCACATGTACACTTAATCAATCCAGCTCAAGTAGATGTGGCATTAACTTCTGGATTAACAACTTTAATTGGGGGAGGCACAGGCCCTGCCGCTGGATCAAAGGCTACCACTGTTACACCCGGTGAATGGAACATCCACCGTATGCTTGAGGCTATAGATGGACTCCCGATTAATATTGGTTTAACGGGAAAGGGACAAGCTGCGAAAGAGGAGCCGTTAATCGAACAAGTACGTGCTGGTGTGATTGGCTTGAAGATTCATGAGGACTGGGGAGCTACTCCTTCCGCAATAGATTATGCACTACGAGTTGCAGAAAAACATGATGTTCAAGTAGCTATTCATGCAGATACATTGAATGAAGCTGGGTTTATGGAAGATACCATGCGTGCGGTGAAGGATCGTGTAATCCATATGTATCATACAGAAGGGGCAGGTGGAGGACATGCTCCAGATTTAATTAAATCTGCGGGAATGATGAATGTATTGCCATCTTCAACAAACCCTACATTGCCGTATACGATCAATACGATTGATGAGCATCTTGATATGTTGATGGTTTGTCATCACTTAAATCCATCTGTACCAGAGGATATTGCATTTGCAGATTCACGTATTCGAAGTGAAACAATAGCAGCAGAGGATATTTTACAGGATATGGGAGTATTTAGTATGACAAGCTCTGATGCTCAAGCAATGGGACGGATTGGGGAAGTGGTGTTACGTACCTGGCAAACGGCTGATAAAATGAAGAAACAATTAGGGACGATGACAGGTGACGCTACGTATGCAGATAATAATCGTGCTAAACGTTATATTGCTAAGTATACGATTAATCCTGCTATTACTCACGGGATTTCAGAATATGTTGGCTCCATTGAAGTTGGAAAAGTAGCAGATCTTGTTTTATGGGATCCGAAATTCTTTGGTGCAAAACCGGAAATGATACTTAAAAACGGGATGGCAGTTCAGAGCTTAATGGGGGATGCCAATGCATCTATTCCAACACCACAGCCTGTAATTTATCGACCAATGTATGCATCTTATGGAAAAGCATTGGCGCAAAGCTCGTTTACATTTATTTCGCAAGCAGCCTATGATGATAAGGTTCATGAGAAGCTTGGATTAGAGAAAAATATTCGGACGGTTAGTGGGATTCGTAATTTAACTAAAAAAGACATGAAATTAAATACAGAGACGCCTGAAATTGAGGTTGATCCACAAACGTATGAAGTGAAAGTAAACGGAGAGTCGATACATTGTGATCCTGTTGATAAAGTATCAATGGGGCAACGCTATTTCTTATTTTGAGGTGTGTTGAATGATAATTGAAAAAGTCGTAACAAATATTGAAAATTTAGCTCAGGGAGAATTGGACAGGCGGCATAAAGAAAAAGTATATCTGGAAAGTGCTCACCTCGTAAAACGCATACAGCGAGTGGAGACGGATCATGGACAGGTGCTTGGTATTCGTTTAAAAGAGCCACGTGATTTAATAGCGGGAGATGTACTTTATATGGACGATAAAAATATGATTATTGTCGATGTATTATCAGATGATTTGTTGATCATAAGTCCTAGAAGTTTGCAGGAAATGGGAACCATCGCACACCAGTTGGGAAATCGTCATCTTCCCGCACAATTTGAAGAAAACGAAATGCTTGTACAATACGATTATCTTGTGGAAGAATTACTTCAGGAGTTGAAAATCCCCTTCAAACGGGAGGAGCGGAAAGTAAAGCAGGCATTTCGGCATAGAGGGCATAGTCATGGATCCTAAAGTAATGTCTTTATTCCAACTATGTGATTCGAACTTTCCCACCGGTGCATTCAGCCATTCATTTGGTCTAGAAACCTATATCCAGGATGGTATAGTTTATGATCAGAAGTCATTTTCCAAATGGCTGGAGGTATATCTGTATGAGCAGCTTGTGTATTCAGATGGGCTTGCTGCAAGAATGGTTTATGAAGCGCTTGATGAAAATGACCTGGAAAAAGTATGGAAGCTGGATCGCTTGTTAACTGTGCAGAATCTCCCGAAGGAAACACGTGACGGTACAAAACGGATGGGGGAGCGAATGGTTAAGATTTCCGAGAGCTTGTATGAAACTCCGCTGCTTACCATGTATCGTGAACGTATTGAACAAAAGAATTCGTATGGGCATCCTGCGATTGCGTTTACCATGGTTGGCCATTCTTTAGGAGTGCAAAAAGAAACTACTATTTTATACTATTTATATACGTCGATTGTAAGTCTTGTTCAAAATGCAGTGCGTGCTATTCCCCTTGGCCAAACAGCAGGCCAAAAGATTATTTTCACATTTCACGATAAATTAACAGAAGCAGTTAATCGTATTTTAAACCTGAACGAAGAAGAGTTTGGAGTGGTTTCGCCCGGACTGGAACTATCTCAGATGCAGCATGAGCGGGTTAATATTCGAATATTTATGTCGTAAAAGTAGCTGTCAGCTGCAGCATATTTTTTAGAAAAGGAAGTGTTAGCATGGAACCAATCAAAATTGGTATTGGTGGACCTGTTGGTGCAGGCAAGACAAAATTGGTTGAAAACCTGACCCGTGAACTGAGTGATGAAGTGAGCATAGCGGTCATTACAAATGATATTTATACAAAAGAAGATGCGAAGATATTGGTGAGATCTGGAATACTTCCTGATAATCGGATTATTGGGGTGGAGACTGGGGGATGCCCACATACCGCCATACGTGAGGATGCATCAATGAACTTCGCTGCAATTGAAGAGTTAGAGGAAAAACACCCTGATCTGGAACTCATATTTGTAGAAAGTGGTGGCGATAATTTAGCTGCGACCTTTAGTCCGGAACTGGTTGATTTTTCCATTTATATTATTGACGTTGCCCAAGGAGAAAAGATCCCGCGTAAAGGCGGACAAGGCATGATTAAATCGGATCTCTTCATCATCAATAAGACTGATCTCGCTCCATATGTCGGTGCGAGCCTTGAAGTAATGGCGTCAGATACAAAAGTGTTCCGCGGCAATAAGCCCTTTGTATTTACGAATCTGAAAGACAACACTGGAATAGATCAAGTGGTTGATTGGATTAAAGCGCATGTATTATTAAAAGGATTAGAGCAGGATGTCTGATTGGACGGGAATTCTTGAGCTTGATGCGGAGGAGCGTCAGGGGAAAACAGTCACTAAAAATGTATATTTTCAAGGGGCATTTAAAATTATGCGCCCTGTTTATCATCATCATTCCAACCACCCCAGTTACTATATTTTAAATCCGGGTGGCGGGTATTTAGATGGTGATACGTATAGAATGAAAGTAACACTAGATGAAAAAGCGAAAATAACCCTTACGACACAATCTGCAACAAAGGTTTATAAAACACCAAATATACCAGTATATCAGGAAACAGAGTTTTTCTTGAAAAAGGATAGTTACTTGGAATATCTGCCTGATCCACTTATCGCCTATAAAAATGCTCGTTATATCCAAAAGAATATCGTTCATATGGAAAAAGGAGCAACACTGCTTTATTCTGATATTTTAACACCTGGATGGTCACCGGATGGAGAGCACTTTAGCTATGAGTTCCTACGTCTGATTAATGAGGTTTATATGGATGAAGAGCTGGTTGCTTTTGATCATGTTAAATTAAATCCTAAAGAGCAGGTAATGGATGGACTTGGTGTGATGGAAGGATATACACATTTAGGCTCATTTATAGTAGTATCTGAGAAGGCTGATTCAGCGTTACTTGATCTACTATATGAAGCGATCCAGCAGGAAACAGAAGCTTGTAAGGCAGGATTGTCTGAGCTTGCTACTGCAGGATTTGCGATTCGGGTAATGGCTAACTCCACACAGGTAATTGAACGAATATTTAAGGAATTACATCATATAATAAGTTTGAAATGGTTTCAAAAAGAACCGAGTTTTCTAAGGAAATATTAATAGTTTAGAGCCCGGCGAACGTAAATGATTGCCGGGCACTATTTTTGATCAGGAAATTATAAATTAATAAGTAGTGAGGGATTATGTATGAAGCATTGGAATAAACTGTTGGTTTTAGGTATGGTTTTTATTTTTTTAAGCATAGTAGGTGCTTGTTCGGAAAAAGACAAACAACCATCTACATCGACAGCTACAAAGACAGATGAATTGGTTTTAGCTATTGGCGGGGAACCTAGCGAGGGGTTTGACCCTACAACAGGCTGGGGACAATATGGATCACCACTGTTTCAGAGTACACTACTGAAGTATGATGAGAATTTAAATGTGCAAAGTGATTTAGCAGAGGATTATACAATAAGTAAGGACGGCCTGGAATGGACGATTAAGCTTCGTGATGATGTGAAATTCTCAGACGGTGAAGATCTAACCGCTAAGGATGTTGTTTTTACGTATGAAACAGCTAAAACAAGTGGATCTATCATTGATTTGAGTAATATGGATCGGATTGAAGAGCGCGATCCACAGACAGTTAAAATTACCTTGAAACAACCGGAATCCACATTCATCTATCTACTTACAACTATTGGCATTGTACCAGAGCATGTGTATGATGATTCATATAATGAAAACCCAGTTGGCTCAGGTCCATTTCAATTAGTTCAATGGAATAAAGGTCAACAGCTTATCGTGGAAGCAAACCCCTATTATTATGGAAAAAAGCCTTACTTTAAAAAACTAACCTTCTTATTTTTGTCAGAAGATGCTACATTTGCTGCCGCCAAGTCAGGTGAAGCAGATGTCGTATCTATACCACCGACCTTCGCTAAAGAGGCTATTGCCGGAATGGATCTAGTTGAACTGAAAAGCGTGGATAATAGAGGGATTATGTTTCCATATATACCAGCGGGTGAAGAAACAGAGGACGGTTATCCTATTGGTAATGATGTAACATCTGATGTAGCTATAAGAAAAGCCATTAATAGTGCAGTGGATCGAGATGCCTTGGTAGAAGGTGTACTGGAGGGTCATGGAACGCCAGCATTTACTGCGGCAGATAACTTGCCATGGTGGAATCCAGACACAGTAATAACAGATAATCAGTTGGAAAAGGCAAAGCAAATGCTAGAGGATGCCGGCTGGATGGAAAATGAATCAGGAATCAGAGAGAAGAATGGACTAGCAGCATCATTCACTTTACTCTATCCAGCAGGGGATCAAATTCGCCAATCATTATCGATTGCATTTGCTGATATGATAAAACCTTTAGGAATAGATGTTAAAACAGAAGGTACAAGCTGGAATGAATTAGAAAAATTAATATATTCCAATCCGGTCATGATGGGTTGGGGAAGTCACAACCCACTTGAAATTTATAATTTATACAGTAGTGAAACAAGAGGACAGGGATTTTATAATTCCAATTATTATTCCAATCCTGTTGTAGATCAATATATGCGTAAAGCAATGCATGCAACATCACCGGAAGAAGCGAATGTGTATTGGAAAAAGGCCCAATGGGATGGTGAAACGGGCTTTTCCGTACAAGGAGATGCTCCGTGGGTATGGCTTGTGAATCTGACCCATCTATATTATGTGAATGATAACCTGGAAATTGGTGACCAGAAAATTCAACCACATGGTCATGGATGGCCTGTGACAGACTTTATTGAAAAATGGCATTGGAAGGAATAGAAAGAGGGGGAGAAATTGCAATATAAGCGAATTGGTTTATATATCCTAACAAAATTTGCAAAGCTAGTATCCTTACTTATTACAATCTGTATTCTATCCTTTTTGCTTGTAAGCTACTCTCCGATTGATCCTGTTCAAACCTATGTAGGAGCTGACATGACAAGGGTTAGTCCCGAACAACGGGAAAACATCGCCACGTACTGGGGATTGGATGAATCGAGGACAGAGCAGTTTCTCAGCTGGGGAAAAGCTGTCCTTCAAGGAAATCTAGGAACATCATTAATTTATCGTGACTCCGTTGCTGATGTAATTGCCGAACGATTTCTTATGTCTCTTGTGTTAATGGGGGTTGCCTGGGTATTGTCGGGGGTCTTTGGTTTCCTATTGGGAATAACTGCCGGAATGCGTGAAGGTACAATTGTTGATCGAATCATTAAAGGGTATTGTTTTTTGCTTGCATCAACACCAGCTTTTTGGCTGGGATTATTATTATTAATGTTATTTTCCGTGTCGCTTGGCTGGTTTCCGGTCGGACTTGCATCACCAGCAGGTATTCTTGCTGAAGACGTAACATTTGTGGAGAGGGCAAGACATTTATTTCTTCCTGCTTTGACACTTAGTATGGTAGGTGTAGCTAATGTAGCATTGCACACAAGGCAAAAATTAGTTGAAATCCTTCATAGTGAGTTTGTCCGGTTTGCCAGAGCGAAAGGAGAAAAGGACTTTTCTTTGTTATGGAGACATGGATTGCGAAATATTTCACTTCCGGCAATTTCCTTGCATTTTGCCTCGTTTGGAGAGCTTTTTGGTGGGGCAATATTAGCTGAACAGGTATTTTCCTATCCGGGACTCGGTCAGGCTGTTGTACAAGCAGGGCTAGGCGGAGATGTACCACTATTATTAGGGATTGTCTTATTTAGCACACTGTTTGTTTTTGCTGGTAATTTGCTCGCCGACCTATTGTATAAGCTAATCGATCCAAGGATGAGAAAGGGAGAAGTCCAATGATCGAGAGAACAATGAATCATAAGTGTAGCAGCAGCTGGAATTTAAGGCGGAGGACACTTACTATAATAATTATTGCGGGTTTATTGCTGATTGCCATAATCCTAAGTGGTGTATTGTTTGGTGCACAAAAGCTGGTGGTGAATCTGCCACTTAGAAATATCCCCCCATCATTTGCCCATCTTTTTGGCACAGATTGGCTGGGACGGGATATGCTGGCCCGTACGCTTAATGGGCTAGCTTTAAGCTTTGGTGTGGGATTGACAGCCGCATGTATAAGTACGATTATTGCACTTATCCTAAGTTTGCTCTCCTCAGTGAATAAAGTGATGGATGCTGTGATTACATGGTTAATTGATCTTTTTCTCAGCATGCCACATATCGTTATGTTGATTTTAATTTCATTTGTCGTTGGGGGTGGATTTAAAGGGGTTGTGATTGGACTTGCTTTAACACACTGGCCCAGTTTGACACGTTTGCTCCGTGCGGAAGTTCTGCAGTTGAAAAACATGGATTATGTGGCAGTTTCACTAAGTTTGGGGAAATCCCGTTTATGGATTGCACGACATCATATACTGCCACATCTGATTCCTCAGCTTATCGTTGGCTTTATTTTATTATTTCCACATGCTATATTGCATGAAGCGGCAATTACTTTCCTGGGATTCGGTTTATCGGCTGAAACACCAGCAATTGGAATTATATTATCAGAATCGATGGGTTATTTAACAACAGGAATGTGGTGGCTGGCGTTTTTCCCAGGTCTGTCCTTGTTAGTTATGGTAGGTATTTTTGATCTGTTGGGCCGCAATATTCGCAGACTAATTGATCCTTTTCATAGTCAAAAATTTTAAAAGGAGATGAGGGATGATGGGTTTACATCACATTGAAAAATCACAATCGCCAATATCTGCTGAAAATGAAATTCCGCTATTTGAAGTGAATCATCTCTCTCTTGCGTTTCGGCAATATAAAAAGGGATTGCGTGAAACGAGAATACAGGTGATCCACGATTTTAATCTGAAGATTCATCAAGGAGAAATTGTTGCTGTTGTTGGTGCTAGTGGTTCGGGGAAAAGTCTACTAGCAGATGCCATTTTCGGAATTTTACCGGAAAATGCCGATGTAAAAGGAAGCCTAAAATTTGAAGAAGAAGAATTGACGAGGGAGAAACAAAACCGTCTGCGAGGAAAGGATATTGCGTTGATCCCACAATCAACGAATGCGCTGGATCCATTGATGAAAGCAGGTAAACAGGTTCAATCAGTTATAAAGAGAAAGGATAAGAAATCGATCCAGGAAAGAATCTTTCAAAAGGTTGGCTTATCAAGAAAAACGGGAGATATGTATCCATTCGAATTATCAGGAGGAATGGCGAGAAGAGTGCTTGTTTCAACTGCAATGGTTAGTGAAGCAAAGCTTGTAATAGCCGATGAACCAACACCCGGGCTGGATGAGCATGCACGCAGTGAAACGATTCATTACATTAAACAGCTTGCAGGTGATGGAAAGGGTGTCATGTTTATTACCCATGATATTACAGCAGCTCTGGAAATTGCTGATAAAATCGCTGTTTTCTATGCAGGGGAAACAGTAGAAATTGCCAATATAGAAGATTTCACAGGAAAAGGCGAGAATCTGCGCCATCCATATACAAAAGCACTATGGAATGCATTGCCCCAAAATGACTTTATTGCACTGCAAGGTTCACAGCCCTTTCCAGGTGAAGCTGTAAAAGGATGCGCTTTTGAACCACGTTGTCCAATTGCTGCAAAATATTGTACACAAACAAGCCCACAGGTTAAAGCTATTTCGGGTGGAATAGTAAGGTGTTTTCATGCTTGAAGTAAATGGTGTTAGTTATCGATATCAAAATAATCCATGGTTGTTCAAGCAATTAAACCTAGCCATTCATCCAGGGGAAGTAGTTGGTCTTTATGGTAAAAGTGGTACTGGTAAAACGACACTGGCAGCTATAATTGCTGGATTAAAAAAACAGATGGAAGGTACGATTAAAGTTGATGGTGATTCATACCCAATAAAAAATACGCATCCTGTTCAGCTAGTCTGGCAGCTTCCGGAAAAGGTTGTTAATCCAAAATGGAAAATGAAAAAAGTCCTTGCGGAAGGTGGAGATTTGGATCCTGAGCTTTTGACTGCTTTAGGAATTAAAGCGGAGTGGCTGAACCGCTATCCGAGCGAGCTTTCAGGCGGAGAGCTGCAGCGGTTTTGTCTTGCACGTGCACTTGGGTCAAAGACCAGGTATTTGATTGCTGATGAAATGACTACAATGCTTGATGCAATTACGCAGGCGCAAATTTGGTATGCAGTGTTACAACTGGTGGAGAAACGGAATATTGGAATGCTGGCAATTAGTCACGACCCTTATTTGCTCAAGCGTGTTAGTGATCGCATCATAAACTTTGATGAACTTGTTGGTAATGTATACTAGTAAACTTTTGAAATTCTCTAATTGCTAATTAAGAAAATAGTGCTTTTATCCGAAAGAAAATACTTTCGATGACAATAGATTTCTACTATCCTATATAAATGTGGAATAAATAATCGGGGATTGGGGAAGAAATAAGTAACTATTAAATTAGCGAGGTGATTATATTGGTTGATAATTTTGAAGTGAAAAAGGTTTATGAAAAACGTACGTATGAGCGTAATCGGTTTAGTTTTTCGATGAAAGGCAAGGAGTATAAAGGGAATTACCACGAAGATGAAATCCAATGGCTCCATCCCTATCCCAAGCAGGATCTTGATAAAAGTCAATTAGACTGGATTGAATCTGAGGTTCGCCGCTTATTAGGTGAACATGATGTTTTGGAGAATGTGGATGAAATTGAAGTTACACCAATGCTTGAGGATCAATCATATGATGCCCATCAATTTAAATTAAATATTGATGGTGAAGTATTTAAGGGCATGGTTCGTGAGGGTAAATTAGAATGGTTTCATCCAAAACCAAGACGAAAACTGAAGGATGAAAGAGTGGAAAAGGCAGAAAGGAAAGTCCATGAGAAAATGAAAGAACACTTGAATGAATAGTATAACAAAAAGTCCTGATCGCTGATTAAAGTGGATCGGGGCTTTTTTATTAATTATATGTCAATCATTACAAAGATTCATCTAAATTATAAACTCGCTTCTTCCATTTCCTCCTGATATTTCAAATACCATCTGTTCCAAAGAGATCTTCTGTTACGGATGGTGGTTCCATCAAGCAAAGCCTGGATTACCTCAAGGCAAACATGCCACCCAGCCAGATCCTTTGGAGTATGGTCGGTTACTTCATGAAGATATTCCTTGAATACCAGTTGACATCCGAAAGAGTTAGGCTTCAGTTCAAAACGGACGGAATTTTTATCCCATGTGAAAGCAAATATATTCTTGGGGTCAACCTCAAGTATCTTCATTCTCTCATAATTGCCATCCTGCATATCAAAAAGAAGTTCACTGCCCTTTTCTAATTCTTTCATTTCGAGTTCGGGGAACCACTGCTGCAGTTTATGATTGTCTGTTAGATAGGACCATACTTCATCAATTGGATAATAGAACTGCCTTGTGAATACCGCAACAGCAACTTCACCGGATTTATCAATTTTAACTTGCATCTAATCTCCTCCAATAATAACATCTATTAATAGAATAATTGACATTTATGTTGTTTACAAGATAGTTCATGGAAAACGAAATGTAAATGGCATAGAGTAAAAATTATAAAAAAAGGCAAAGAGAAGAAAGAAGGAAAGGAATTTAATAAACGAAGAATTAAATTCAATGTATAGAAACTAAGAGTGATTATGAACACTAACAAAGAGGCTGCGGTTTTTACCGCAACCTCCTAATTATGACTTTTTACTATTCTTCTCATTGGGAATGTACTTGGTAAAATATGCAGCAAGTATTAAACAAATTAGCGCCAGCCCCCAAGATATAATCCCATTCCATTCGAAGTTAATGCGAAAGCCAACTAATAAGATTACTCCGCTTAGGGCAATAAAGAATGCTGTTAAATATCGCTTCACAGTAAACACTCCAAAAATTTAAGGTAATATATCATACTATTTACTATTATAGTATGCGCATTGTCCAATTTCTATATTATTGTCCGGCAACATCTCTTTTTGTGAAGAAAATCCAAGATAAAAATAAAAAGATGAAATAGTAAATGATTAACATTGTAACTGAAAATCCTAAGGACATATCCTCAATCCAAGGGGTATTGCCATTTACATATTGACTTAAATCTGTATTTGCAAACAGAATAAATTTTGCCCATGAGCGTTCTGAGAAAAACATCACAATTTGGTTTCCAGCCATCATTAGGAAAATTGCTGTTCCAATCGCAAGGGCACTATTTCGGAAAATAGTTGAAATCATAAATGCAAATGTAGCCATCATGACTAAGTTAATAAGTTTGAAACCATATCCTGAAACAATCTCACTTATAACAGATACATGGTCGTAGCCGCCGCTTTTTTCCAATACGACATGAGGATCAAGCCCATTTACACCGAAGAAAACAGCACCGGTAATCCAGGAGAATACCAGAACAAAAAGTAAAGTGAAGAGGGCAAACAACAGAACAGCTGTGTATTTTGTCAAAAGCATTTTTGTCCTTGTAATTGGACGGATTAACAAAAGCTTAATCGTTCCCCATCTGAATTCATTCGCTACAATTCCTGCAGAAATGATGATTGTCAATAGACTGACCACAGATAGCAGCAATTGGTTTTCCATAACGAATTGCCACGTATCATAACCTGTGGGCTGAATATCATTTTCCAGTTAGTAATTGTTTTCTGCAATTAAACTGGAATTCAAATTCTCCATAAACTCTTCTTCTTCCATTTCCTGTGTCAGCTGCTCATTTTCAGCCTGTAATTCTTCGCGCCAGTTTTCCCCTGTATATTTATCATCAGTCTCATCAAAGGTATTTGTCAGAACCGCTAGTCCTATAATAATTCCTGCCAAAATGATATACATCATCCAGGTTGACTTTCGGATATATGTTTTTATCAGTTCATTGTTAATTAACTTAAAGAAATTACCCAATTCGATTCTCCCCAATCAAATCCAAAAATTTATCTTCCAGTGTTGCTTTTGCTGTGCTTACCTGATAAATAGCTAATTCATGCTGGACAAGTGTCTGAACGATAGCAGGTATTGTTTCCTTTTCGGTCTGGAATGCTAAAGTACCGTTTGTAGGAATTGCTTCTATTTCATAATCTTCCTTTAGCAGTTTTATTGCCTTATTCTGTGGTGTTGCTTCAAGTTGCACCTGAATTAAATTTTTCTCTGTAGATTCAGTGCCTGTAAAGTCATGAACAGCCTGAATGGCCATTAGCTCTCCGTTTTTAATAATTCCAATCCGGTCACACATCAGCTCAATTTCGGAAAGCAGGTGACTGGATATGATAACAGCAACATCTTCTTCCTCGGCCAAGCTTCTTATGTATTGCCGGATTTCCCGGATACCAGCTGGATCCAGTCCATTTGTTGGCTCATCTAGAATTAAAATAGATGGCTTATGCAGCAAGGCTTGAGCAATCCCTAAACGCTGCCTCATTCCCAATGAGTATTTTCCGACCCTTTCCTTGATCGGTTTTTCCATTCCAACTAGTTCAATAACCTCTTGTATACGTTCCTTTGTGATACCTGGGATCATCCGTGCATAATGCTCGAGATTTTGCATCGCAGTCATAAATGGATACATCTCAGGATTTTCTACGATGGCACCAACTTCACGAATGGCCTCTTTAAAGTCAGTTTTGATACTTTTTCCTAAAATACGCACATCCCCGTCAGTCAGCTGCATTAAGCCAACCATCATTCGGATGGTTGTTGTTTTTCCGGCGCCATTTGGGCCGATAAACCCAAATACTTCTCCCTTATTAATGGTAAAAGATAAGCCTTTGATTATCTCCTTCTTGCCAATTTTCTTCTTTACATTAATTAATTCCATGGCAACTTTTGACATACATATAAAACTCCATTATTAAATCTACTAATTATTACGGATATGGAAATAAAAAGTTTCATAAACATAAAAACCGCCTTACTTTTTTAATGAGCAAGACGGTAATGCGACATATAGTCTATTTTAAGTTTGGATTTTCATTTTTAGCTTCATTTACTCGTGGTCTACGATAGTCTCCAGCAATATCAGCATGTTTAAAAGCTTTTGAGTACTTGACTTCCTGTGCATCAGACAGTTGTTTGTTTTTAGTAGGTTGATATTGTTTATTTTTCATTGCTAAAAATCCTTTCTTTAAAAAATTAGCTTTCTATGTATTATCTTCCCGAAAAGAATAAAGTAAAACTTTCTAAGATACTTTAAGTAGTTTAGAATTATCGGTATACTAAAGGTAACTAAAAATTCAAACTATATGGGGTGTAATGATGAGCGAAGTTGTTATCGTTGATGGCTGCAGAACTGCTGTTGGGCGAAGGAAGGGAATGTTTAAAGATTACCGGCCGGATGAATTAGCGGCTGTTGTCCTGAAGGAATTGATAAAACGTACCAGTGTGGATAAACGTACAGTGGAAGATATAATCTTGGGGTGTGTGACTCAAGTAAATGAGCAAGGCGGCAATATTGCAAGAACTGCTGCTTTAATTGCTGGGTTTCCAAAACATGTACCGGGAGTAACTATCGACCGTCAATGTGGTTCGAGTCAGCAGGCTGTGCACTTTGGGGCACAGGCAATTGCTGCAGGAGATATGGATATTGTTATTGCTGGTGGTGTTGAGAGTATGACCAGGGCACCAATGTTTTCCAATATGGGAAATGCAATGCCAAGCAAACAACTGACAGCTAAATATGAAATTGTAAATCAAGGGATTTCTGCAGAAAAAATTGCCGATCAATGGGACTTTACCAGAGAACAATTGGATAAGTTTTCGCTGCAAAGTCACGAAAACGCTTTAAGGGCAATTCGTGAGAGGAGATTTGAGAAAGAAATTGTACCTGTGGAAGTAACAAGGGAAGATGGGGCGTCCAGTACCGTTTTAATCGATGAGGGACCAAGGGGAAATTCAAGCGCAGATGCATTAGCCAACTTGGAACCCGTTTTTAAAGAAGATGGAAAAATTACTGCAGGTAACGCCAGCCAAATGAGTGACGGAGCAAGTGCTGTACTTTTAATGGCTAAAGAAAAAGCCGACGAACTTGGATTGAAACCAAAAGCAAAGATTATTGCAAGAACTGTTGTTGGTTCTGATCCTACTTTGATGCTGACAGGGCCAATTGCAGCTACCCGGAAGGCTTTGGAGAAGGCAAATCTATCAATGGAAGATATGGATAGATATGAGGTGAATGAAGCATTTGCATCCGTGCCATTAGCCTGGTTACAGGATATTGGAGCAGATCCGGATAAGCTGAATGTAAATGGTGGTGCAATTGCACTTGGTCACCCGCTCGGAGCCACGGGCACCAAATTACTTGTCTCTTTAATCCATGAATTGGAGCGCATTGATGGAAAATATGGGCTGCTTGCTATTTGTGAAGGTATGGGGATGGCGAATGCAACAATCATAGAACGTATGAAATAGGGGGAGATCACAGATGGAACTGAATGAATTAAAAGCAATTGTAACAGGTGGCGCATCGGGATTAGGAGAAGCGACCGTCCGTAAAATTATTGCATCCGGTGGAAAAGCAGTCATTTTTGATTTGAATCAGGAACGGGCAAACAGGTTAGTTGACGAACTTGGTGGAGAAAATGTTCTGTGTTTGGAAACGGATGTTACAAGTGCAGATCAAGTTGAAAAGAATATGAACGTAGCTATCAAGAATTTTAGACAAGTCAATGCGTTAGTAAACTGTGCAGGGATTGCTACACCAGGAAAGGTTTTAAGCAAAAAAGGAACAATGGAATTATTGGCATTTGAAAAAGTAGTACAGGTGAACTTAATTGGGACGTTTAACGTTATTCGGGTAGCTGCTGCTTATATGAGCAAAAATGAACCGAATATAGAAGGGGAACGGGGAGTGATTATCAATACAGCATCCGCAGCAGCTTTCGAAGGACAAATTGGGCAGGCGGCATATAGTGCATCTAAGGGCGGGGTAGTCAGTATGACCCTGCCACTTGCACGGGAATTTTCGTCAATAGGAATCAGAGTAATGGCTATTGCCCCAGGTCTATTTGAAACACCGATGTTTGATGCACTCCCTGAAGCGGCAAGGCAGACTTTGGGAGATACTGTTCCATTTCCAAATCGGCTTGGGAAATCATCCGAGTATGCAAAAATGGTAGAGTGCATCATCACGAACCCGATGTTGAATGGGGAAGTGATCCGGCTCGATGGTGCACTGCGCATGCAGCCAAAATAGAGGGGTGAATAAAATGGGAAAATATCGTTTTGAAACAAAGGAACATGAACTTTTTCGCAAGACATTGCGTAAGTTTTTGGAAAATGAAGTAGAGCCAAACTATGATAGATGGGAAGCAGATCGACTCATTCCGAAAGATCTTTGGCTGAAACTCGGAGAAATGGGGTTTCTTTGTCCACATGTGGAAGAATCCTATGGCGGACTTGGACTTGACTTTAGTTATTCTGTGATTATCCTGGAAGAGCTTGAGAGGATTGGAACGAGCCTGACAGGTGTAGGATTGCATTCAGATATTGTTGTACCATACATTGAATCCTATGGAACAAAAGAACAGAAAAAACGTTGGCTGCCAGGCTGTGTAGAAGGAAAACATATTACTGCAGTTGCAATGACAGAGCCAGGTACCGGATCGGATCTAGCCAATATAAAAACAACCGCCATCCGTGATGGAGAAGATTATATTGTAAATGGTCAGAAAACCTTTATCACAAATGGAATACAGGCAGATCTCATTTTGGCTGTAGTTAAGACAGATCCAAAGGCAGAACCTAAACATAAAGGGATAAGTGTGCTGCTGGTTGAAGCAGGGATGCCGGGCTTCTCACGTGGTAGAAAGCTTGAAAAGGTTGGAATGCATGCACAGGATACTGCCGAGCTTTTTTTTGAAGATATCCGTGTTCCTGCAGCCAATTTAATTGGAGAGGAAGGAAAGGGCTTCCGATATCTGATGGAAAAGCTGCAGCAGGAAAGACTTGTTGTAGCAATTGCGGGGCAAGCAGCATCAGAAGAAATGGTAGAAATGACCTTGGAATATGTAAAGTCACGAAAAGCCTTTGGTAAAGCAATTGGTTCCTTTCAAAACACGCAATTCAAGTTAGCTGAAATGGCGACACAAGTCGAGCTCGGGCATTCCTTTTTGGAAACATTGATTGAAGACCATATAGCGGGAAAAGATATGGTAACAAAAGTATCGATGGCAAAATATTGGCTGACAGATACCGCAAAGCAAATCGCTTCAGAGTGTATGCAGCTGCATGGCGGTTATGGTTATATGGAAGAGTATAAAATTGCAAGAAGATACCGGGATGTGCCTGTTGCGGCAATTTATGCTGGCACAAATGAAGTGATGAAAATGATCATAGCGAAAAATATGGGGTTGTAAGCAATTAAAAAATAATGATAGGATTTCCATCATTATATCATAGATAATTTGCAAAAAAGCTTCATGGTCCGATTTGAATGATAATGATTTAGCATCAATTTATCACGTATTAACGGGCTGTAATACCCCCATCTCCAAGCGTGAGAAATCCCAAACGTGAAGGTTGGGGAGGGCCTTGTGTCATCCCCTTGTGGTATAAACAGCCCGTAAATTTCCTGATTCTGTTCAAGGGCCTTTAGGTCATGCCATGAGTTACTAACATTCAGTGGGGGAGGAAGGGAAACCCCCACTGAATGAAGTTTCACTTTATGAAAAATCGAATACTTCTACAAGTAAGTCTATTCGTTCTATTCTTTTCCATCCCTTATTCTTTGCCCATTATGTTATGATAAAAGAAAAAAATAAGGGGCAGCTGAAAATGAAGAAGCTGAAGATTACGGGTCTGTTATTACTGCTGATTTTTACCGCATTTATAACAGCATGTACAAATCAAAAAGAAGTTATTCAAATTACTGAACATGAATCAAAAGCAGTAATGATTCAACCTAAAGCTCACAAGGAAATCGAACAGGAAATAACTTTTACAGCAATTGGTGATGTATTAATTCATGCACCAGTATATAATGATGCTCGAGTTGAAGACGGTTATGACTTTACCACAATGCTTAAAAAAGTGAAGCCGTATTTAAGTGATTCAACGATTACGATCGCAAATCAGGAAACGATGATTGGCGGAGAAGCATTGGGATTATCCTCATATCCTTCTTTTAATAGTCCATACGAAATTGGTGATGCATTAAAGGATGCAGGTGTAGATGTTGTCTCCATAGCCAATAATCATACATTGGATCGCGGGGAAAAGGCCATACAAAATGCAATAAAACATTGGGAAACAATAGATATGATGTATACGGGAGCATATAAAGACCAAATTGACCGTGAAAAACTCCGAGTATATGAGACGGAAGAGGGCATTTCAATTGCTTTTTTGTCTTATACGTATGGCACAAACGGGATTGTTGTACCTTCGGGGAAAGATTATTTGGTTAATCTGATCGAGAAGGATCGCATTTCCAGGGAAGTCGCTATGGCAAAGGAACAGGCGGATGTGGTGGCATTGAGTTTACACTTTGGTAAAGAGTATGAACGTATGCCAAATGAAACACAGAAAGAGCTTGTTCAGTTTGCTGCTGATGAAGGAGTTGATATTGTTATTGGGCATCACCCCCATGTGTTGCAGCCTGTAGAGTGGGTTATGGGGAAGGATGGTAATAATACATTCGCCATTTATTCATTAGGAAACTTTTTGTCAAACCAGCAGGATCTGTATCAGCGAATTGGAGGAATTATAAGTTTCTCTATTAAGAAGTCTTCGCAAGGCAGCGAAGTGAAAATCCATTCACCAAAGTTTATTCCGACATTTGTTAAATTCAATCAAGGCTATACTGATTATGAAGTTATACCAATGTATCAGATAACAAATGAGGACTTGTCAGCTGCAGCCAGTCATTATGAGGAAATAAAGGCACATATGTCACAATGGATGCCTGAAATTGAATTTGTGGAGGAGTAAAAACGGACCAATTTGGATTTGCCGTTCAGATCGAGCCTTTTTTAGATAGACATAACGAAGCTCAATTTAGGATTGGAGATTTAGGAACCCATTTCATTCTAAGCGTCTTTTCGGCTAATTCGAATTGTCTTAATTTTTATTGTGCACGCACTGTTTTTACATTGTTGTGAAGGGTTAATTTTGTCATTTTATCACTCCAGCATATCTATAAACACGATGGCTGCTCCTGAAAGTAAAATAGCCGTTGCCAATAACCAATACTTATTAGAAGTGGAAATAAATTTCCCATAACAAAAAGCTCCAACCATACCAATCAATAAACTTAATAATTCACCGTAGCTTTCATTGATAACATATTTATACAAAATCATAAGGCTAATGACTATAAAAGCGAATGCCCCTACAGATGCTAATGCAAAGTCGTTATCATACTTGCGACCAGCATCCATTTTTTCATTTTGCGCAGCTTTTATTTCTTCTTTTTTCATATTGTCACCTACACCATTCTTAATAAGTCAATTTGACACTTCCATCTTAAGTGATTATCGCACTGTTGTCAATTTTAAATTTCCAATTATTAGAATTATTAAAATTAAATTCAAACGATTTGAGAAAGAGTGATATGCAATTTTTTGAACACAAACTATAATTAAATTTATATAATATAGCCACCATCCAATTGACATCGCAGTGCATGTCCAAATCTGGATAAATTCAATCCATTCCATTAGTTTCATTTAAGGAAATGCTGATCTCTTAACCAACTGAATATAATTGTAATAGAAAAATTATCTATAAAATGCAAGTGTTATTTGGTATAATTATCTCTATGTGATAAATAATTATCTGGGAGCATAAGGGAGATTTGTAAAAATGGAATGGAGAAATATATACCGTGGCTTATTGATGGGTGCAAGTGATGTAGTCCCTGGTGTAAGTGGTGGAACCATCGCTGTTTTGCTTGGGATTTATGATCGGTTAATTGCGGCTATTAACGGGTTTTTAAGTAAAGATTGGAAAAAACAACTAGGTTTTTTAATCCCGCTTGGCATTGGAATTGTCATTGCAATATTTTTATTAGCCAGTTTAATTGAATGGTTGTTTGAACATTTCCCGGGCCCAACTCAGTTTTTTTTCCTTGGTTTAATTCTTGGTGTTCTGCCCTATTTATTTCATAAAGCAGATGCAAAGCAAACATTTAAAATGAAGCATATTTTATTGCTGGTTATTGGGGTAATCATCGTTGCTTCCATGGCCTTTTTTAACCCTACTGAAGGTGCAGTTATAGCAAATGTAACGGGATCAACCTATATTTTACTTTTCCTTTCAGGTTTTATCGGTAGCAGTGCGATGATTATTCCGGGGATTAGTGGTTCCTTTATGCTATTGCTTCTTGGTGTATACACTACAGTCATTTCTGCTATTAGTAACCTTCAACTGGATATCATTGCAGTAACGGGTCTGGGTATTGTTGTTGGGTTAGTTGTTATGAGTAAAGTAATTAATTTCTTTTTAACGAATTATTTCACGGGGACATTTGCTGTCATTATCGGTTTAGTAATTGGATCTATTTTCGTTGTGTTTCCTGGCTGGCCTACGGGCACATTCTTATTACTTCTCAGTGTTATAACTTTTGGCGCAGGTCTGTTTGTTGCATACATTCTAGGAAGAGTGGAGTATAAAGAATAAGCAAACAATAAGACAAGTACTCAAAAAATAGCTACAATGACTGTAGAGGGTTAAATAAAGGAGTGTAAATGAAATGGAACAGATACAAACAGAAGATAAATTTAATGAGATTATTCAGAGTGAAGAACCAGTTATCGTTAAGTTTTTTGCAGATTGGTGTCCAGATTGTAAACGAATGGACATGTTTATTGGTGACGTTTTGAAGGAATTTAATAACTATAAATGGTATGAAGTAAACAGTGATGAAGTAAAAGGACTTGCTGAAAAATATGAAGTAATGGGCATTCCAAGTGTACTAATTTTTCAAAATGGGGAGAAGAAGGCACATCAACATAGTGCGTATACGAAGTCACCGGAGTCTGTTACCGAATTCTTGCATCAGCAATTAGGCTAAATAAAAACGATCATTCATTAATTTGAATGATCGTTTTTATTTAGCAGGCGAAGTACAACCTTGTATTCAAATACTCATTTAATATCAACAGGTTTTAATTAATCAATTGTAAATGTCAGATTATTTGCTTTGCTGAAATATAATTTTCCGTTATCCAATTGTACTGAATCATTGTTTATTTCCAGCTGATAAATCATCCTAAATTGTTCCTTGGCTAATCGGCTGCCCCATGTGATTGCTTTCAGCTGTTGTTTATTAATTAAACGCTGATCATTCGGCAGATTTTTCTCATTTCCCCACTCAAGTAGAAAAGGAAGCTCTGCCTCTGTACTGGATTTTGGAAAAAGCATGCGCCAGCTTAAAGTAGATCCATCAGGCCTTTTCCTGCTCCCTGGAATTGGACCAGTACAAGAAATATGTGATCCATCAAAATGTGCGACGTACTCGTCCATGTTCTCCGTTCGTAATGCAAATTGAATGGGCCCTTCCACATTTTTATGAAAGGACGTTACCAGTTGCTGGATTAATGGATTATCTGATTTTGCAGCCAAATTCTCATCAAGGATACCAAGCCATTCGATATAGCAGTTATTTTGAAAATAGGCCAAGTAGTTATACGTTCCCCAATTTCCGTGCTTGCCTCCCTCTATTGTTGTAACTCCATATTTTTTACCAAAATCATGTCCTGCTTTTGCGGGATCTTTTGCAGCGATAATTATATGGTCAATTGCCAGCATAGAATCAACTCCTTTTTAGAGGATGTTCAAAAAAAGTTCGGTAAAAATGACACATCGTAAGGGATCTTCTACTAAGTACCGACACGCCCTGGGACTGCGCTAAAGCTCGCCCCACCGAAACCCCTAGGACTATGCAAGGATCACCGTACCAAAAAAGCTATTGTGTCGAACGTAGAAGTCAGCACAACAAGCGAGAAGCCCATTCCTCATGTATGAAAAGCATACATTCCGGTACCGGGAACTACACCGCCTCGAACTTCTCGCTCCTTTTTAACCTCCTTTTTAACACGTAATTTTATTTGTTTCTTATCGTAATTTTATAGGCTTCTTAGTATAATGAAAAGAAATATATACTATAGAAAAATTGGGAAGGGGAGCTTTTATATGCAAAATCCCATACTTTATGAATTTCCACATGAATTTAAAACAGAACGATTATTAATCCGCTTGCCACTTCCTGGAGATGGGGCACTAATTTATCCAGCAATCAGAGAAAGTACACAGGATCTCAAGAAATGGCTGCGATTTGCACAAAACGACCAAACGCTGGAAGAGACAGAAGCAAATGTTAGAGAGGCACACGCAAAATTTTTAACACGTGAAAATTTGCGTCTGCATATTTTTCGTTTAGAGACAGGTGAATTTATTGGGTCATCCGGCCTTCATCGGATGGACTGGGATGTGCCTAAATTTGAAATTGGCTACTGGATTGATAGCAGGCAGAGTGGAAAAGGGTATATGACCGAAGCAGTTCAGGGTATTACTGAGTTTGCTTTTACAAACCTGAAGGCAAACAGGGTGGAAATCCATTGTGACGCAAAAAATCTCAAAAGCAGACGGGTACCTGAACGGTTAGGATATGCACTTGAGGGAATTCATTATAAGGATTCAATTGCAGTAGACGGGGATGAATTACGAGATACATGTATTTATGCAAGAGTAAAATAAATCATATGATATTGTACAGATACAGACATAATAAAAAGCAGGTGGATAAAATGGAGCAGGCAGCTATTCTAATCGTAGAGGATGAGAGGAAGCTAAGCCGTGTTTTGCAATTAGAGCTTGATTATGAAAATTATAAAACAGAAATTGCTGCTGATGGGAAGGAAGCACTTCGCTTAATGGAAGAAAAAGAATGGGATTTGGTTTTGCTCGATATTATGATTCCGAAGTTAAGCGGCCTGGAAGTTTTAAGAAGGATAAGAAGGACAGATGCAAGTACACCAATTATTTTATTGACCGCTCGTGACGAGGTTCATGATAAGGTTAGTGGGCTAGATCTGGGTGCCAATGATTATATAACAAAGCCATTTCAAATTGAAGAATTACTTGCACGTATTCGAGTACATTTAAGAACACCGCAGGTAAAAAAAGGAAATGGAGAACAGCTTTCTATTGGAAATTTACATGTTGATATGAATAGACGGGAAGTAAAGCGGGCTGAAAAACAGATTGAACTTACCCCACGTGAATTTGATCTGCTTGTGTGTCTGTTGAAAAATAAAAATATTGTCCTGACTAGAGATAAGCTGATTGAGCAGGTGTGGGGATATGATTATTTTGGTGATACCAATGTAGTCGATGTTTATATTCGCTATTTACGTCAGAAAATCGATAAGGGCTATGACGTAGCCTATATCCAGACCGTTCGTGGAGTTGGGTATACGATCAAGGATCTGGACGAATGAAATTAAAAATAAAAATACAGCTTTTTTCAAGCCTATTTATGCTTGTCTTGGTATTGCTTGTGAATACGTCAATTTATTTTTTATTCTACAAAATTACGTCTGACAGTGAATTGGAGCAACTGGCAGATCAAGCTAATCTTCTTGTGCAAACATTGGCTGAAAACCAGACGATCACTGAAGCGGAAACGAGTGAGTTAATCTATGCTTATTTACCGTCAAATGGTATGGCTAAGGTGTTTACAGAGGAAGGCAGGGCGATCGAATGGCTTTATAAAGGGGAAAATGCATTTAATTCGTTAGAAGGAGAATATTCCACAAGGGAATCACAAGCTATTATTTCACCAATGG
Organism: Oceanobacillus sp. NCCP-135; assembly: GCF_059698015.1. Lineage (NCBI taxonomy): Bacteria > Bacillati > Bacillota > Bacilli > Caryophanales > Bacillaceae > Oceanobacillus > Oceanobacillus sp. NCCP-135. Next base: position 36,658 of record NZ_BAAKSZ010000020.1, read on the forward strand.
ATGGTGTAAGTGTTGCCGTTATTTCCAAGCCAATTATATGGAATAATGGAGAAATTGTCACATTACAAGTATCCAATAATTTAATTGATTTTCGGGAAACAATGAAAACCCTGTTTTATGTACTTGTTGTAGCCTCCGCAATTATGCTGATTCCTTCGGTTGTTGCCGGAGCGGTGTTAAGTCGCTTTTTATTAAATCCAATAAAAAAATTAATTCAAACAATGAAAGAAAATACAGAACATGCAAAATGGCAGAAAATTGATGTGGAAAATAGATCCAAGGATGAACTGTATGAAATGGAAAAGACATTTAATGAAATGATTGACTATTTGAAGGATAATTTTGAGAAACAGGAAATTTTTGTTTCTGATGCGTCCCATGAATTAAAGACTCCGATATCAATTGTGAAAAGCTATGCACAGTTACTTGAGCGAAGAGGGAGCGAGAATCCAGCGCTTGTTAAGGAATCTATCGAGGCAATTGACTCGGAAGCTGATCGGATGCAAAAGCTGGTGGAGCAGATGCTGTCACTGGCAAAAAACAAACAGACATCAGCTGTGCAACTGGTTAATTTTGTTGAACTATGTGAGGAGACTGTGAGTACCTTTAGTAGTGCTTATTCGAGGGAATTAAATTTTGAAAAAAATGTAGATAAATTATTGGTAAATGGCAACAGGGATCAACTGGAACAAATTATTTATATTTTAATTGATAATGCCTTAAAATATAGCAAAAATGAAGTGAATGTAAGTATTTTTGAGCATAATAATGAAGCAGTTTTCAAGGTCAGAGATTTTGGAAAGGGAATACCTGATGAAGAACAGGAGCGAATTTTTGAACGATTTTACCGAATGGATAAGGCTAGAAGCAGGGACACAGGTGGCACCGGATTAGGCTTAGCGATTGCAAAAGCTATCACGAAGGAACATCGGGGCGATTTATCTGTAACCAGTATAATGGGTGAGGGCTCAACGTTTACATTGAGATTGCCATTGGGGAAAGTGAGCGAATGAATTATAAAGGAATATGATAGAGGTCTTTAGAAAACCGCAGAAGGAGGGAAATGCTTGAAAAAGAAAACAGTCATTATTATTGCAGCAATTGCCGGAGCGGTTGTTTTAGTGTGGGGCATTTTCCAATCCGGTGCATCAACAGCGAATCAAGAACTTTCAACAGATGAGATGCGTGAACTGATCTCAAGTCAATATCCCGGAGAAATTACAGAACTGGAGTTGGAAACAGGTAATAGTGAGGTGGTTTATGAAGTAGTAGTTGAAAACAACGGGAAAGAATACGTTATTCGCATGGACAGAATTTCTGGTGAAGTGTTGAATATGAAAGAGACTTTGGTCAGTGAAAATAATGCAAAAGATAAAAATGCTCAAGCTGATACAAAAAATAATAGTGATGCTAATCATGAGGGAAAGAAAAATGAAGCAGATAGTAGTAATGAATCTTCGTCTAATGCTGCTGTAATCGGCACAGAAAGAGCAAAAGAAATTGCATTAAATGAATTTCAGGGGACAGTGGTTGAACTGGAGCAGGATGAGGATGATGGCAGGCTCATTTATGATATAAAAGTTGAAAATGGCGAGGACGAGGCAGAAATTGAAATTGATGCCTATACGGGGGAAGTTATTATGGTGGATATTGATTTAGAAGATAATTGATGAAAGGCTATCAGATGGAGGTAGACTCGGGTTGGTTAATGAATTGAAAAATATAGTTAAAAGATTAGAGGAAGAAGAAGCAAAATCGCTTTTATTACAAATCCTTCTTCGGGTCGATATGCAGGAGGAAACAGAATACACGAAAGAACAGCTGGTGAATGATCTGGGTAAGATATATAAAGATCTAGTTGACTATAAAACGAAGCCGAAAGTTGCTGCAAGAGATTATATTAAGTTCCATATCGTATTCGGAGATTCCATAGCAGGAAGTTTGAAAATGGCTTTAAAAGCTATGAACTTACAAGAAAAGGAAAAGGTAATCACATTATCGACCATATTTTCTATTGGGCCGATCTGGAAATTGCATCAGGATAGTGGGGTTGACCAAAGATATGAATGGCTGGAAAACCATCTTATTTTTGATGATGAGGAATTAGAAAGGAATAAAAGTCACGTAACAGATTCCATCAAAGAAATCACTTCACTACCGGAAAATATACCTATTATCATTTGGACTGGAGAAAACGCTCACGAGCAAACAGGAGTAAGATTTGCTTTACATATTTTACAAGGGAAGAGCAATGATATTCTGTTAATTAATGCGACAAATGCATTTAATGCCCTTTATAGTCAAGCCGACATTGAATATCTTCTACTGCATTCAGGTGAAATGGATCCAAAGGAATTAAGGTTCATTTATGAAAAAAGTAAATCAATTCAACCTATATCTCATAAGGAGCGGAATAAGCTTGAAGAAGAATGGGAAGCGTTAGCTACCAGGCAAGAAGTGTTTCGAGTTTGGGAGAACGGGGAAATTTGCAGCGTGACGGAAGACTATTATGATGATCTGATTATCAAATCAGCTGGGAAATTACATAATCAACAGAAAAATAAAGAATTTATAAAATCAGCACGTGTCATCGGTGAAGTTTTCGGGGATTTAGAGCAATATGTTGGTGACAGCTATTTGGAATACAGGGTAAGACAGTTAATATTAAATGGTGTTTTCATAATAGAAGGTGTTCCAAAAGCAATGCGATTTTATAGCGTGAAATTACGATGATTTGATTGGACGAGTTGCTTTTGCAAGATCGGTAATATGTCGGTCATTTAATCAATAATCAATAATAAAGACTATCAGCTATAGAAGAATTAGCTGATGAGTGGTGAGAACCGCTGGTAAATTGGTTAATAACCTTAGTTCTCTTTTTAAAATTCATCCGGTAAACCTCAGTTCACTTTGGGGATTTTTTTAATGGACATTTTGAACTTCGAAAAAGGCAGTTTTGTCCATGAGAGACGTTCTCATGGACATTATGGTCTCCGAAAAAGGCGGTTTTGTCCATGATAGATGTTCTCATGGACATTATGGTCTCCGAAAAAGGAAGTTTTGTCCATGATAGTCGTTCTCATGGACATTTTGAACTTCGAAAAAGGCAGTTTTGTCCATGATAGATGTTCTCATGGACATTATGGTCTCCGAAAAAGGAAGTTTTGTCCATGATAGGTGTTTTCTTCGACTATTCGCCCCAGCAGCTACAGCTAAATTTGGTCGTAGAGAGCCACTCTAGTTACGATTCCTTCCAACCAAACCAGCATTAATAACTTTCTCATCAAATTCTAATCTTACTCACAGGGTTCTTTCATACTTCCTAGTTATGATGTAAGTATCAACAAACCAAGGAGGAAAAAAGAATGAAAAAGAAATTAGCTATTGTAGTCGGAACATTAACTGGTGCTGCTATTATCGGGTTAGGTATCTATCAAGTAGATGCAGCAAAGACAGATCCGAAACTATCTACAGATGAGATTCGTCAAATGGTTACAGATCAATATGATGGGTCAATTACTGAATTAGAATTGGAAAAAGATATGGGTAAAGTGGTATATGAAGTGGAAGTGGAAGGTAATGAAAGGGAGTATGATTTGAAGATAGATGGCAATACAGGGGAAGTTTTGAAGGAAAATGAAAGTGAAAATAAAGTTGAATCTATTCAAAAGCAAAATGTGAATGCATCTAAAAGTGATGTAATCGGCATGGAGAAAGCTGAAGAAATAGCACAAAATGAATTTACTGGAATAATGACAGGTCTTGAGCTTGATGAAGATGATGGACGTCTCGTTTATGAAATCGAAATTGAAAATGGAAAAAAAGAAGCAGACTTTGAAATTGATGCGATAACTGGTGAAATATTGGAGATGGAAATCGATTTAGAAGAAGCTGATGATTAATTAATGACTAGATTGTTGCTAGTTTTATTACAGTACTTTCAGCTTGAAGAGAAAGGTTAAAAAGGCAAGGGGGAAGGTGGGAATGAAGAAGAAGTTAGGTTTAACAATTGGGGCATTAATAGCTGCCGCAGTTCTGGGATTGGGATTCTTCCAGATAGGAGCTGTTCAGGCTGAGCCAGATCTTACTTCAGATGATATTCGTAAAAAAGTTATAGCTCAATATCCAGGTAAAATTAATGAACTGGAGTTAGAGAATGATTCCAAAAAGGCAATATACCGGGTAAAAATTAAAATTGAGGACAAGGAATACGAATTAAAATTGGATGGCAATACAGGTGAAGTTTTAAGTCTTTATGAAAAGGTAATTTCACAAAAGGAAAACAAAGATGATAAAGTGATTAATAGTTCAACTTTCACTAAGAAGGTTTTAACTACAGATGATGCAGATGTTAAACATGTGGAAAAATTAAATAAACAAGAAGGTAATACCCAAAAGCAAGAAAAGAGAAATGAAAAGTCTACTAAAGAACCGGAATCCAACAATAAATTGGTTATAACAGAAAAAGCTTCGGTCAATAACACAGATGATAAAACCGTGAAGGCAGATAAACCATCTGTCAAGAGAGGTAAACAAGCGATTATAAGTAAAAGTAAGGCAAAAAGTATAGCATTAAACCAGTTCTCCGGTGATATTCAGGGAATGGAGCTTGATGAAGATAATGACCATCTCATTTATGAAGTGGAAATTGAAAATGGCGATAATGAAGCGGAAATTGAAATCGATGCTTATACTGGTGAAGTCATTATGGTGGATATTGACATAGATGACGATTAAAAGAAAAGCTGCCGAATTATCTGGCAGCTTTTATCTCTCAAGAAATTCACTTTGTTTTTATCACAAAATTATTAACTGCAGTTGCTGGCACTGTTTTATGCTTTTCAAAATAGCTTCTGATCAGCTCAACCGCATCCTTTTGAATTTCCTTGACAACCATTTTCCCTCTAAACATGTCATAATTTCCGCCACCAGTTGCACGGTAATTATTTAAAACAACATGGTAAAATTCATTTTCTGTAACGGCTTTTCCGTGATAAGTTATATTTTCTATCCTGGTACCGATTGGCTTGGCTATGTTAATGGTGTAATTAATTCCTTCCCACATATCGTAATTATAATGCTGTGGTTTGGGCTCAATATAGGTAGGATTAACTTCGATCTCTCCATCTTTTCCCAGGATAAAATACTCCGCACTTTTCTCTAAAGCATCTTTAATATCTTTACCAGAGAGTTCGAGGACAACCAGCGTGTTGGGGTACATATAATTAGTAACGACATCACGCATCGTAACGACAGAATCAAATCCTTCAGAGCTATTATTAAGCAGGGAAGTTACCGAAATATCCACACCGCTTACGTCCATTTGTACTTTTTGAATGAATTCGATAAATGGATGCTTTTGGATTCTTGCTTGTAGCGGGTCCTTTATGGTCATATCACCTTCGACATAGCCAATTGGCTGATCGAGCCACTTCTGAGTAGACGCTTCCAATTCTTTCATATAGTTCATGATTTCCGGATCTGACTCTACATTTTCCAAGGTCTTAATAGTTGCTTGCTTATCAAAGATTTTCCAAGCATTTTCGTCTGAATGTAATTCAATATTGATCTCTCCATAATTACTTCCATTATTTCCCGGCTGGATAACCAATACACCATTGATGATTCCAGTCAATTTTCGATGCTGATGGCCGGTTAATAAAATATCTATCCCATCGACTTCCCTGCAAATCTCATAACCTTGATTTTCTCCAATCAATGCTTCGGTTGGTTCACCAGTTTCAATATCCCTTTCAAATCCGCCATGATAGGAAGCAATCACAACATCTGGATTCTCGACTTCACAAATATGCTTTATCCATTTTTGAATGGTGGAAAATGCATCATTAAATTGAAGCCCTTTAATGTGATCAGGTGATTCCCAATTTGGAATGTAGTGTGTTGTTATACCGACAACGGCAACTTTCACTCCATTATCCAGCGTTTTTATTATATACGGAGGGCCAAACTTTGGTTTCCCGGTTTTTTCATCTAAAATATTAGCTGAAAGCCAAGGAAAGCTGGATTGCCCGACAGCATCAGATAAAATTTTTTCTCCAAAATTAAATTCATGATTGCCAATGACTCCAGCATTAATTCCGATGCGGTTCATGATACCGACCATCGGATTTTCCTTTTCAGTATGCTCCTTCACATAATGTGTCATTAATGGTGTGCCTTGAATTAAATCACCATTATCCAGTACCATCACATGCTCATTTTTTTCCCGGACTTGTTTGACAATGGTCGCATATTTCGTGAGCCCAATATCAGCTGTTTCATTAGATCCATATAAAATTGGCATGGCGTTTCCATGAACATCACTTGTATATAAAAGTGTGATTTTTGCTGTGTTGTTTCCCATGTGCTTTCATCCTTTCATATGCAAAGAAACGAAATTAGAGCATTAATCACTCATTCATTTCGTTTCTTCTTTTAACAGCTATTATACTATTTTATTTCTAATCCGTGATGATGCAAAGTCGATAACAGTTACAACGATAATAATAGCCAATAAGATTGTTCCCATTTCGTTCCAGTTTCGGTTATTAGATGCGAAAATTATCATTGTACCAATACCACCGGCACCAACAATACCGAGGATGGAAGAAGCACGAATATCTATTTCGAATCGGTAAATAGCGAATGACAGGAATTCAGGAATGACCTGTGGCATTACCGCATAAAATAAAATCTGAATTTTATTTGCCCCGTTTGCTTCCATGGCTTGAACAATTTCCATATCAATCGATTCAATAATTTCCGAGAACATTTTCCCTAACATTCCAGTCGAGCCGATCGCAATGGCAAGCACCCCGGCAAATGCATTTGGACCAACGGCGACAACGAATAGAATAGCTAAAATGAGATCAGGAAACGCACGAACGGCGGATAGAATCCATTTTCCAATCGTTGAGAAAATTTTACCGCCCATCATGTTATGTGCAGCTAGAAATGCTAAAGGCACTGCTATAATTGCCGCCATTAATGATCCTGCAAATGCAATAAATATCGTTTCCAGCATACTTAAAGCAACGTCTCCGGTAGCTCCCCAGTCAGGGCTGAATAACTTGGGAATAACTCTGTTGAAGTTATTTATTGCCCGTTCAATTGCTCGTCCCCAATCAATATTAATACTAACAAAGGTCCATACATACATAACTATTACTAAAAGCGTCATGATAATCCGCTTCATTTTTTTATAAAGCGAGTTTTTTGGTTTTGGAGGTAATGAATATGTTTCCATTAGATCAATGCCTCCCTTAATTTATTACTGATATACTCAATAACAATTACAACAATAAAAATAAGCACGATAATCATCATTGCATTAGGATAATTATAGAATCCCAGCTGCTGATTTAAAATTAGACCAATACCACCGGCACCAACATAACCCAATACGACAGATGCACGAATGTTGATTTCAAATACATACAGTACCAATGATGTAAATTGTGGTAACACCTGTGGTACCAAGCCATACCAGATAACCTGATAAACATTTCCCCCGGAAGCACGCATAGCTTCTAATGGGTTCATATCAACAGACTCGATCGTTTCACTGATTAACTTAGCTAATATACCTAATGAAAATACAATAAGGGCTAAAATACCAGGGAACAGACCAATTCCGAATAATCCAACAAAGATAACTGCCAATACTAAATCCGGAATGGTACGGAGTATATTTAAGAATGTGCGGGTTGTATAGTATAATGGCTTAAATGTCGTTACATTTCGAGCGGCCAAAACAGCTAAAGGAACAGTTAAAATAGATGCTACTGTGGTAGCAATAATAGCCATTTGGATCGTTTCCACCATCGGCCCCCAAATTGCAGGTAGTACATTTAAGTTAGGTGGGAAAAACTTCTCCATAACGGTAAACATATTACCAAATGCGCCACCAAATCCGCCAACCATCTCTTTTTGTGTCCAATACATACTGAATAAATAAATACCTAAAATCACTAAAAAGATTACGGTTATTTGCATTTTTATTTTAGCAGGGTAAATGGGTGGTGTTTTCTTTTCGGCTAATGAATTGTTTTCATTTGTCACGATTCATCTGCCCCCCCACGCAAGTCATCCTCACGTATTGAACGGCCGTAGATTTCTTCAAATGTTTGTTCGGATACCTCTGATACTGGCCCATCAAATACAATTTCCCCAGCACGCATGCCAATAATACGATCTGCATATTCCATTGCCATATCAATGAAATGCAGGTTAACAATTGTTGTAATGTTATCCTCTTTATTAATTTTCTTTAAATATGTCATGACCTGGTGCGATGTTGGAGGATCGAGCGACGCAACCGGTTCATCTGCCAGAATATATTTCGGTTTTTGTGTAAGAACACGTGCGATACTTACCCGCTGCTGCTGCCCACCACTTAATTCATCTGCACGATTATAAATTTTCTCATCAATATTTACACGCTTTAAACTTTCATACGCAAGTCCAATGTCCTCTTTTTTATATAAACTAAAAATGGATCTGAGTGTTCCTGTATGTCCTAAACGACCTGCCAATACATTTTTTAGCACATTGGATCGTTTAACAAGGTTATAGTTTTGGAAGATCATACCAACTTTTGTTCGGAGTTTTCGAAGATTTCCACTGTGATAGGTAAGAATATTTTCACCATCTACCTGAAGTGACCCCGAAGTTGGAGTAACCAAACGATTTATACTACGGATGAAGGTAGATTTTCCTGCTCCGGATAAACCAACAATTACAACGAATTCACCATCTTTAATTGTAGTGTTTATATTTTTTAAACCTTCTATACCGTTGGGATAAATAAGGCCTACATCTTTAAATTCAATCATAATATGTACTTCCTCCAATTACAGACTTTAATCCCGGTTAACAAGTAAACTAGGAAAAAAAGGGGAGTGATTTCTCCCCTTTTGAAATAGTTAGCACCTATATATCTTCTATTTACAGTTCGATATTGTCTTTGAATTTTTGGTATGTTTCTTTTACGACCTGATACTCTTCATCGGTCGCTTCATCTATTTCGTCCCAGTTGTAGACATCATTCATGATTTGGATCATTTCTTCATCATCATTAAAGGATAGGAAGATGTCTTTAATCTCCTGAACTAATTCATCATCAAGCTCTTTTGTAACAGAAATGGTATCATTCGGAATCTCATCTGTATACCCAAGAACAGTCAGTTTATCCATTACATCAGGATATTCTTCCTCAAGCTCTGTACGTACATCATCGAAAGTGGTTGCTACATCAGCGTCACCTTCATAGACTGCGATTGCTGAGCTGTCATGTCCGCCTGATTGAATGGTGCCACTAAAGAAGTTGCTTTCCAATTCTGGAGCTGATGCATAATCAAATTCCTCCATCAATTGACTAGCCGGGAAAAGATAGCCGGAAGTTGAACCTTGGTCAGCATATGCCCAGACCTTGCCTTCCAGATCTGCTAAACTCTCAATACCGGAATCAGAACGTACTAAGTATTGCGCTTTATACGTACCAGACCCGTATCTGATAGATTTTAAAATTACTTCAACATCATACTGCTCGTTTGCTAAAACGTAACCGAATGCGGGGATAAATCCAATTTGCACCTGATTTGCTCCCATAGCTTCTACTAACGCATTATAGTTAGTCATAACCTGACCTTTTACTTCAATCCCAAGTTCTTCACCTAAACGTTCTGCTAAAGGTTCTACTGTATCAGCAATTGTATCAGAATCCTGTGATGGAACAAATCCCATTACTAATGTGTCTGGTGTCTCGCTACCTTCACTTTCTTCTCCGTCAGTATTTGTTTCTGCGTCATCAGAACCTTCACTGCCGTTACTGGTATCTGTATCATCCGAACTTCCACATGCTGCAAGTACAAGTGCTAATGCCAACACAAGCAATAGACTATAAAGTTTTTTCATCTTGACCCTCCTAGATAATATGTATCTTTAATAGCTTTCTATTATATTAAATAACATTTAGCATGAAATTGCTAGTATATTTTCATTATTTTACGTGAAATTCACAAAATAAAACGGTAGTAATGCAGGAATTAGTATAGCTTATTTATTCGAATTAGGATGTCTAATAGTATTTTTTCTGCTATTTATTTAAAGTTTCTCCCATCATAATAAGGGGAAGTAGTATATATAAGTTTTTTATATGTAAAAAAAACAGGCGTAAACGAACCATTAAAACCCTACTCTATGCTTGAATGTAACTGGAAATAGGAGCGAATGGTCTCATATTGCCCCCTTAGGTACCTGACTAGTAAGAAAAAAATTCAACCGGTCATATATAGAGCAACTCTCTACTTCTGAACATCGCCTGTATATCAAGAGCGACATCATACAGTCGATATAACTTTATAAAATACCCATAAATGATAGGAGGGAAGGTAATGTCTACCTATAATAGAGGATTATTTTTATATAATGGAAATTCTGGGAAAAGTGATTTGGATAAAAAGCTTGCTCAAACATTACCAATAGTAAGTCAAGCAATAAAAGAATTGACTGTTATTCAAACAAAAACAATTGAAGAGGTAAAGGAAATATGTAAAACCTTTGCTGATCGAATGGATATTTTTATTATTCTCGGGGGTGATGGAACAGTGCATGAATGCATTAATAGGATAGCTCCTATGGAAAATAGACCAGTTATTGCGATCTTACCTGGAGGAACAGCAAATGATTTCAGCAGAATGCTGCAAATCCCACAAAATGTAGAAGCAGCTGCACAAGCAATTGTGGATGGTAACATTGTTGAGATTGATCTTGGCAAAGCTGGTGATCATTACTTTCTTAATTTTTGGGGGATTGGTTTAGTATCGGAGACATCACAAAATATCGATGATGATCAAAAGAAAAGTCTCGGTGTGCTTAGCTACTTCATGAGTACATTAAAGACAGTAGGCCAGACTGAGCCTTTTTCCTATGAAATGATTGCTGATGGTATTACATATGATGGAGAAGCTGTAATGGTATTAGTGTTAAATGGAAAGTTCCTTGGTACAAGAGAACTCCCAATTACAAAAATTAGCCCAACTGATGGAAAGCTGGATGTCTTAATTGTAAAAAGTTCTAATTTCGTTTCCTTTCGTGAATTGCTATCGATGAATAATCCTGAATTAGATGCAAAGGAACTGACCCAATTAACCCATATACAAATAGAAAATATGAAGATAACTACCGAAGAAACGAAAGAAGTCGATATGGATGGGGAAATAAAGGCGATAACTCCTACTGAAATAACCATTTTACCAAACCATCTGAAAATGATTCAGGCAGCTTTCATACAGTAAAAGGATAATTGATAGAACTGATGGGAAGCTCTTTAATGGGGAAACCTTTTAAAGTAAAGTGAAACTTCTTAATCAATCCCAACGTATATAGACTATCGAAGTCATACAGGTTAGGTGATGCATTTGAAAGTGTTGGAAGTTAGTGGTGTAACTATTGAAATCAATCAAACGAAACTGCTGGAGGATATTTCGTTTGAAATGGAATCCGGATCTGTACTGGCATTGGTTGGCCATAATGGTGCAGGAAAATCCACCTTAATCAAGAGTCTATTAGGTATATTGGAAAAATCAGCAGGTCAAATGATTATCAATGAGGAATATAATCAGGATGATTCGTTTTTAACTTTCAAACAAATGGTTTCCTATCTTCCGGAAGAACCGCTTTTATTAACTGAACTAACAGTTATGCAGCATTTTCAGTTATATGCCATGAGCTACGAGCTGCCGGAGAATGTATTGAAAAAACGGATCGATCGATATGTAAAAGGTTTCGAACTGGAGGATAAATTAAATGAGTATCCGGAAACACTTTCAAAGGGAATGAGGCAAAAGGTGCAGACGATTTGTGCATTGCTTCCTGATACATCCCTTTTATTAATTGATGAACCATTTATGGGGCTGGATATTTATGCGATGGATTATTTAGAGCGATTGATCAAAGAAAAGGCAGAAAACGGAACAAGTATTTTACTGACAAGCCACCAGCTGGAAAGAGTAAAAGATATTGCAGATCAGTTCATTATGCTGCAACATGGGAAAATCCAAAGTCATGGGCCAATTGATGAGTTCGAAACGATCCAAAGGAGATCAACAGATGATTAGGGAAGCTCCTGTATGGAAAGCATATTGGTTTATACGGAAAAATAGACGTCGTAAAAAAAGAAAAATAAATAAAATAGCTTTGGAACTCATGGTCGATAAAACAACAGGTGCTTATTTACTCTTATTAGGCGCATATGTTTTTGCGAGTATATTTATCTTTGGTGATTTCATTCAGGAGTTTAATCCTTATTTTATAGTAATTGAAGAAAATGCAAAGAAAGGATTTTGGCTGATATTAACTGTTTTGCCCATTCGATATATCATGAAATCTTTTCGTGAGCCTGGTTTGAAGTTTTCCAGCTCGGAATATCAATTAGGGATTTTGCCATACAGCAGGAGTAAGATTTGGCTGTTCGCCCTCCTTGAAAAGTGGCTGAGACAGTTTGTGATTTATTTCATCATGGCAGCTTTGGTTATTTTATTAACCCCAATATCCAGTTCACTGGTAATTTCCTATGTCCTATTGTTTATGGTTTATGACATCATGATGTCTGTACCCCAATGGAGATTATTTCAGATTGGATTTTTGCCGAAATTAGGCTGGTTGTTCCTAGTGATTTTTATAAATGCGATTGGAGTTCTAACGTCTCCAATAGTTGGTATGGCATTGTTTGCAATTATTATTGTTCTAAACGTTGTATTATTACGCTCATTATTCTCACATGTAAATTGGTCCAGGGTAACAGAAATAAGTGATTATCATATATGGAATATGTGGTTAATTGGAAAAGCATCCCAAACGAAATTTAAAAGGCAGAAAAAATATAGTGTTTTTCAAAATTCAGCAAAACGAAAGAAAGCTTTTCAATCAGTCGGAGCGATACATAATCGAATGTGGAAGCTTTATCTAGTAAAAAACCATGAATTATTATTTCAGCTAATTGGCGCCTTGCTCCTCATGCTTATTGTACTTCCTTTTATTAATGAAGTAATTTTTTATATAGGATTGGCATTTGGTATCTATGCGTATGCAAATGCAACTGTAAGCTTTTTTAGTGATCGATTCACGTCAGATATCCTTCATGTACTACCATGGGACTTAGTAAAGTATAAAAAAACGTTCTTCAAATACGTTCTTTACGGAGCTGTTTTACTGCTGATTCCAGTATTAACATTTCTGGGATTGCACGTTACTTTTTGGACTGTCTTCCAATTATTATTTTATTGTAGTTCGTTTTTATACATTTATGAAGTGAAAGTGGATAAGGCAATAATATTACTAGCAAGAAAAACGGTATATTTTAATTTAGATGAAGGGATTAGCATTGGATTGCTGATTCTTATCGCGTTTAGTGGTTCCTACCCAATTTTATCAATTGCTTTTTTGGGGATACTATTCCTATTAATCAAAAAAAGGAATAACCCTGTGCTTTAAGCGGTAGGAACGACTGGCGGAATGAGGAAATTGTAATTGGTGTATGAATGCGGTTAGGCAGAAACATACGTGAGATGTAGTATGGAGGGTGACTGTTCTCAGCTGTGATAAAAGTCATAGCAGCAAATGATTAGTAGCGATAAAATGAAGTTGGGATACGGGGATATCTCTACTTTAATAAAAGGTACAAGTAGTTGGTAAGCTTGTACAATAGCAGAAAGGAGCGAATTATTGATCTAAGCATTGGATAAATAATTCGCTCCTTTTTTATAAACAGTTTAGAAAAGGAGTTTATCATCCTAATGGTCGTGGTAAATAATTAAAGCAAGTTAATACGTTGTAATGAATCTGTAATATTTTTAACATAATCAAAGTTTATTGAGATAAACTTCCGGGTATTTATATATTAAAAGAGAGAATGTTACACATTCACATACATCCAGTGGGAGGGGGGCACACCAATGAGTGAAAGAAATGTGATTATTTATATAAGTGAAAATAACTCACAATGTAAAAAGTTATTAAAGCAAATGGATACATGGGAAATTCCATATCAAACAAAGAATGTAACTGAAAGTAATAATTATATGAAGGAACTACAAGAACAAGGCATATTTGGAACGCCAGCTACATTTATCGAGAACGAAGCCGAACCGATTTTGGGTTTTCAAAAAAATAAACTAAAGAGTGTTTTAGGGTCAGCCAGTATTAATTCTCAGTATAGTTCATATTAAGGTGGAGATTACGAATGAAACAGATATACACACATTTTAAGAATTGGATGCATAAATTAATATAGATAAAAAAGATAAAAAAGGTGTGTGTATTAGTATGTATTATAGGCCATATTATTATCCGCCTGATTTTCAATATTATGCTGCAAGTTATCCCCCGCAGCAACCTTACAATCCATATACTCCATACGGGCCGCCAGATGACCAAACACCCTTTGAACAATTTGCCAAGCCACAGCAACCTATGGATTGGCCTAACTCTATGCAGACAAATCAAGCTATCAATCAACAATCACCTATGAATGGAGCAAATAGTTTTATGACAAAGTATCAGGATGAAAATGGACAGATCGACCTTGATAAAATGCTAACAACCGTTGGACAATTAGCTAATACTTATCATCAGGTATCCCCAATTGTGAAGCAATTCGGAGCATTAATAAAAACCTTCAGATAAAAAAATAATGCTTCAAGCAACTTCTCAGAGCTAATGATGCGAAAGATATTCATTGGCTTTCATTTTGTAAAAAAACAACAATACTGGAAAGTAATTTTCGAGGGTATATGAAGTCATGCAGTAATATTTAGTCCGGTTAAAGGGAAAAAGAAACTAAATAGATAATATTAGAGGAGAATTGTTATGATTGGTTGTTTAATTATCCACGGATATACTGGTGGCCCATATGAGGTAGATCCATTAGCTAATTTTCTTAAAGAAAATACGAATTGGTATATAGAAGTTCCAACATTACCTGGTCATGGCAGGAAGCTAAATTTAGAAAATGTGTCCCATAAGAAGTGGATTAAATCCGCAGAAGATTCATTAAAACAATTGAAGAAAAAATATGATGAAATTTATCTTATCGGTTTTTCAATGGGCGGGATGATTGCTTCTTATTTAGCGGGGAAATACAGGGTGGATAAACTTGTCTTATTAGCAACCTCTGGTAAGTTTTTATCCTTTAAACAAATAGGACTTGATGTTGGAGAAGTATTAGTTGATGGTATTAGAGGAAACCTGGGCAAAAACAAGTTGTATATTCATTATAAAAGGAAACTGGGTAATGTTCCTTTTAAAGCCAATCTGGAATTTCTTAAGTTAGTTAAATTTACCCGCCGCCACCTGAAAAATATTGATTCACCAGTATTGATTGCTCAAGGGCAGCAGGATGGAATGGTACCATATAAAACAGCATATTATTTGGATAAAGAAATTAAATCTAATCGAAAAGAAGTTGTGTTTTTTGAACGTTCAAGGCATTTAATATGTTTAGGGGATGATAAAGATACGCTGAATAAAATGATCTACCATTTTCTAACAAAGTCGAAGCAAATGGACGAGGGCTAAGATCTGATGTTTAAGTTTATAGGCAGAGGCTACTGCTCATGAATATAAAAAACAAAAAGGTCTGCTGATCCAAAAGAAGCAGACCTTTTTGTTATTTTCCTTCTTTAAAAAAAGAAATAACTAACGCACCTTCACCGCCATAGGTGGATATTAATGGTCCGGTTTCTGTTAATAGTTCATCTTTAAATGGATATCTGCTGCGAATTTCAGCAAGTACCTTCTTCGCTCGTTCTTCTGCGTTGCAATGGGTCATGGATATCACCTTATCTTCCACATTTTTAGTATATTCACCTATTTGGTCGATAAAACGACGAATTGATTTTTTATCCCCACGTACTTTTTCAGAAACTTCAATTGTTCCTTCCTCACTTGCCTTCATTAATAATTTAATATTAAGTGTTTTAGCTATTGTACCTTTAACCCTGTCTAGGCGACCACCCAAAATTAAATTTTCAAGTGATTTCAGTACAAATAAAGTAGTTGTTTGTTCCACACATTCATGTAGGTGATCTACAATTTCATCAAATGAATAATTTTCCTGGTGTTTTACCCCTGCTTCATTTAATAAAAGAGCTATTCCACAGGAAGCAGTTTTCGTATTGATTATTTCTATTGTACGCTCTGGCTCTTCTTCAAGTAGCATGTTTCTTCCGATCACAGCATTCTCATACGTACTGCTTAATCCTTTTGTCAAACTTAACATAAGGATTGGAGTTTCCGCATTGATCTGTTTATATGCAACATAAAAGTCGTTTGGACTAGGAGCTGCAGAACGTGGTAGTTCTTTATTTTCTTTTATTTTTTCATAAAAAGTTGGAAGGTCTAAATCCACACCACTCTTGTATTGACCATCTTTAAAATGTAAGTAGAGCGGAACAACTACAATATTAAGGGAATCGTGTAATCGCTTTGGAATATCAGCTCCACCATCTGTCATTAATTGGAAATCCATGTATTCACCCGCTTTTTTAAAAATTACTACTATTATATCAGTTATCTAATTTTGTTGTTAGAGATAAGAATTCTTAATTTTTTTTGCCCTTTTCTGAGATCGTTACACTTGATTTACGCGACGTGCTTAATATAAAGAGATATAAACCGAATATAACGATCGCACCACCTAAGAGTTGTGACCATGTTATTGTTTCCTGTAAAATAAAGTAAGCTAAGATTGTTGCCCCGACTGGTTCGAAGACAATCGCCATCGATATTGTGGAAGCGCTAAGCCATTTTAAGGCCCAATTAAAAAGTGTATGCCCAAAAAAAGTCGGAACAATAGCCAATCCTAAAAAAATCCACCAATTATCAGCAGGATAACCAATAAAAGGGTTTTGTAATATAAGGTTATAAAGAATTAATGTGATGGAACTTACCCCGTATACGATAAATGTATAGGTCATTAAGGATAAATTCCTCCTGACACTTTGTCCAAATAGAAAATAAACCGTCATAGTCAACGCTCCAACTAGTGCAAGAACATCTCCGAAAAACGCCATTCCGCCTATCTGAAAGTCACCCCAGCTGATAATGACACTGCCGAACAATGTGATAATCATGCTAATAATTGCAGCAGAAGAAAAACGCTCCTGAAAGAAAAAATAAGTACCTAAAAATGCAAAAATTGGTTGTAAAGAAACGAGCACGGTTGAACTTGCTACAGATGTATAATGGAGGGATTCAAACCAGAAAATAAAATGAAATGCCAAGAAAACACCTGCAAATATGGAGAGGATCCAATCCTTTTTAGTAATTAAACAAAATTCATGTCGATACTTCATTAAAACGATAGGTGACATGATAATAACTGCCAATAGAAGACGGTACATCGCCGTTATCCCTGCTGGAGCACTATCTGCTAATTTTACTAAAATGGCAGAGATTGATACAGATATAATTCCTATTACCACGGCTAAATATGGATTGAACGGTGGAAAACGCATACAATAACTCCCTTGGATAATCATTTAATTTGCTAATCTTACTTATTTTATCATGTCAATCTTGAAAAATCATTTTTTGACAGATAGAAAAAATTTATCTGCATAAGCGCATGAGTAAAACTTTTCAAGCAAATTCAACTTGCAGACGAAAATCTTTTTTCAAGTAAATTCAACTCGCAGACGAAAAGTGTTTTTCATGGTACGAAAACATTGCTCAGGAGGCTTGTATTCCAAGTATAAGTTTTTTTAAGAAAACAAAGAACAGTTTCATAATCATTGCTTTGCCGAGTGTCCAGTTTATAATTGTTAGTATCATCACGAAAAATGTGTTATGATGTAACATGCATGTATTTCGAGTGAGGCCTCTTACCACAATTGGATGAAGCCTTTTTGTACTTTAGGGAAGTATAAAAAAATACTTTTAAAATGAATATAAAAATATAATGAGATAGAATCAATTCTTACTATATTCCTGGTAGTAACAGGGTGTTTAGCTCACGGCTTAGGCGGGAAAACTATTTGAAGACTAAAGTATGAGAAAAAAATTAAAGGCCTCTCCCAGAATAAATTTATACAACAAAAGGAGTAGACGAATAAGTGACAACATTTAATGAACTAGGTGTATCAGCCCCCATTATGAAGGCATTGGAGAAAATGGGATTTGAAGAAGCTACACCAATTCAAGCAGAGACGATTCCTCTTGCTATGCAAGGGAATGATTTAATTGGACAAGCACAGACAGGCACAGGGAAAACAGCAGCATTTGGAATTCCGATGATTGAGAAAGTTCATCCAAAGGAAAGAAAGATCCAGGGATTGGTAGTAGCTCCAACGCGTGAGCTGGCAATTCAAGTTGCTGAGGAAATTAATCGATTAGCAAAATTTAAAGGTATCCGCGCATTAGCAGTTTACGGCGGTCAGCATATGGAACGACAAATTCGTGCATTAAAGGACGGACCACAAATAGTCGTTGCAACACCAGGAAGATTGCTTGATCATATGCGCAGAAAAACAATTCGAATTAATATGGTACAAACTGCTGTATTGGATGAAGCAGATGAAATGCTTAACATGGGATTCATCGATGATATCCGTGATATATTAAAAGGAATTCCTGAAGAAAGACAAACATTGTTATTTTCCGCAACAATGCCAAAAGAAATTCGAGACATTGCTACCAACTTGATGAAGAATCCAAAAGAAATCAAGGTAAAAGCAAAGGAAATGACAGTTGAGAATATTGATCAATATTTTGTGGAAATCCCGGAAAAGTATAAATTTGATACACTTAACAATCATCTAGATATTAATTCTCCGGATTTAGCGATTGTATTTAGCAGAACGAAAAAACGTGTGGATGAAATTACAGAGGGATTACAAGCGAGAGGATATCGTGCAGAAGGAATTCATGGTGACTTAACACAAGGTAAACGTATGTCTGTCTTAAATAAATTCAAAGGCGGTCGTGTAGATGTATTGGTTGCTACAGACGTTGCAGCACGTGGATTAGATATTTCTGGCGTCACCCATGTGTATAACTTCGATATTCCACAGGATCCGGAAAGCTATGTACACAGAATTGGTCGTACAGGAAGAGCTGGACGAACTGGTGAGGCGATTTCCTTTATTACACCAAGAGAGATTGCACATCTCCAATTAATTGAAAAAGTTACAAAGAGTAAAATGAAACGTTTGATGCCTCCAACCAACCAGGATGCACAGATTGGTCAACAGCAAGTTGCCGTAGATAATATTTTAAAAACGATTGATCAACAAGATTTGAAAGCCTATCATGAAACAGCTAACCAATTATTACAGGACAATGACTCGATCACTGTTATCGCAGCAGCATTGAAATTATTAACGAAAGAACGTAGGGACACACCAGTTAGAATTTCATCTGTAGCACCGATCAGTGTTAAAAAAGCACATCGTTCTAAAGATAATAATCGTCGTCCAAACAATAAGCGTTATGGTTATGGACAACGTGGTCAAGGTGGACGTAATCAAGGTGGTCGCAACCAAGGCGGACGAAATCGTAAAGGTAATTTCCAGAAACGAAGAAACCGTGACTAATCTAATATAAAGTTAAAAGCTCCTCTTTCAAATCGGGAGCTTTTTTGTTTATCTGGTGAGGAATTTCGATCTGAGTGGGACGGAGCGAGCGGAAATCGCCCGGAGAAGCGGAAATATCGCCAGGAGAGCGGGAATATCACCAGGAGAAGCGGAAATATCGCCAGGAGAGCGGGAATATCGCCAGGAGAGCGGGAATATCGCCGGGAGAGCGTGGAAATCGCCCGGAGCGAGCGGGAATATCGCCTGGAGCGAGCGGAAATTGCCCGGAGGATCGGGAATATCGCCGGGAGCGCGTGGAAATCGCCCGGAGGATCGGGAATATCGCCTGGAGCGAGCGGAAATCGCCCGGAGGATCGGGAATATCGCCTGGAGCGAGCAGATATCCCCCTGAGGATCGGGAATATCGCCTGGAGCGAGCGGAAATCGCCCGGAGAAGCGAGAATATCGCCTGGAGCGAGCGGAAATCGCCCGGAGGATCGGGAATATCGCCTGGAGCGAACGGATATCGCCCGGAGCAGCGAGAATATCGCCTGGAGCGAGCGGAAATCGCCCGGAGAAGCGAGAATATCGCCTGGAGCGAGCGGAAATCGCCCGGAGGATCGGGAATATCGCCTGGAGCGAGCAGATATCCCCCTAAGGAGCGGAAATCACCCTGAGGATCGGGAATATCGCCCGGAGCGAGCGGATATCCCCCTAAGGATCGGGAATATCGCCGGGAGCGAGCAGATATCCCCCTGAGGATCGGGAATATCTGTGGAACTTTATGTTAGTATTTGACGTAGTACATACTAGATAAGAAAGAAAGGGAGGAGAACTCATGAGACAACCACCAATGAATACGATTGCCCCTGATGCAATAAAAGCCTGGAAAATAACTGCTGCCATTGTTGTAGGAATACTTTGGCTTTTAACGATCGCTAGTGTTACTATTACTTATATTTTTGATTTCTCTTATTGGTATGCGGTGATTGCTGCGGTATTTAGTGGTATCTGTACATATTTGTTCGTATTTTTATTTCCTAAGCTTCGTTTTAGAAGATGGCGCTATGAAGTATTCGATCAAGAGATATACATACAGCATGGAATTTTGATTGTTTCTAGAACATTGGTACCAATGATACGGGTGCAGCATGTCGATACAAAGCAAGGTCCTATTTTAAAAAAATATCAGTTAGCCAGTGTAACCATTTCAACTGCAGCTACAACACATGAAATTCCTGCATTGCTAGAGGAAGATGCTTCTGAACTTCGTGATCGAATTTCGCTGTTGGCAAGGGTGGATGAAGATGATGTCTAAAGGGAAACGTCTGCATCCTGCAGCAATTGTGTTTCATTTTATAAAAGTAATCAAGGAAGCCCTGTTTGTTATTATTCTTGGTTTTATTACATTTAGAGATCAATCGTTCTTTTATTTTATTTTGATCGCTTCAATTCTAGTGCTTCTATTAATTATATACAGTGTCGCATCATGGTATCGTTACACGTATAGAATAGAAGAGGATGAATTTCGGGTTGAATACGGGATAATTATTAGAAAGAAACGATTTATTTCCATCAACCGAATTCAATCGATTGATTTAACTGCTGGTGTTATCCATCGAATATTCAAGCTTGTTAAAGTGAAAATTGAGACTGCCGGTAGTGGCATGAGTTCTGAAGCTTCATTGACAGCAGTTAAACTTACGGAAGGAGAACAGTTACGGAATGAGTTGAAAAAGGAAAGGATTCCTCATGACGATATAACAGAAGAGCTGGGTAATAAGGACCCAAGCTATAAAATTTCATTTAAGCGATTATTCTTGGCAGGTTCCACTTCAGGCAGTATTGGGATTATCCTTGCTATATTTGCTTTTGTTTTTTCGGAGCTGGAACAATTCATTCCAGATCGATTTTATGATAATACATTGGAGTGGATTATCGGTTTGAGCCTGGTTTTTATCGTTGGTTTAAGTATTGTGCTGCTCCTTGTTTTATGGCTGATAGGAATTGCTGGGACAATGATAAAGTATGGGAATTTTACGATAACAAGAAGTAATGAGGAGCTATTTATTACTAGGGGGTTACTGGAGAAAAAGCAGATAACAATTCCTTTACGAAGAATCCAAGCGGTAGGTATCCAAGAGAGCTTGATTAGACAACCATTGGGATTTGTTACTGTATTTGCCGAGGTTGCTGGTGGTTCTATGGATAAAGGGGAAGAATTTTCGACAGTATTATTCCCGATTATGAAGAAGGGGGAGGTTGAAGACTTCCTCCAGGAGCTTTTGCCTGATTATGCTAATCAACCAGAGGAACTAAAATCCTTACCAAAAAGAGCATTGAAATATTATCTTATCCGCACCACCCTGCCAATCGTTTTAATATTAGCCGCTGTGTTGTACTTTTTGCCGCAATTTAGCTGGGTACCAATTGTGTTTTTTATTGGGGCTATATTTTTAGGTTTTCTGCGATTTAAGGATGCCGGATATTATACTGAGGGGGAACGATTAACCGTAAGTTATCGCACACTTAGTAAAATGACGATGTTCATTTATCATAAGCGGGGTCAGGCATTTGAGAAAAAGCAGCATAAACTTCAAAAAGTACAAGAACTTGCAACAATGAAACTCTCTATAGTTGCGGGCTTAGGGGGAAAGCATTATACGATAAAAGAACTGGAGGAAAAAGATGTGGATTTTCTTTCTGACTGGTATTCTTATCGAGAATAAAAAACCTGGTTATTACCAGGTTTTTATTAAAATCGGCTTAGTAAACCGAGGATAACAAGAATTCCTAATATAATCCAAACGATGTTCTTCTTTAATTTGGATGAGATGCGTTTTTTTTGCCAGCGATTCGGATTAAATTGAATGGAATCATCATCACGAAAACGTCGATTTCTCCAAGGGGAAAATGGACGTACATTTCTTAGTACCAATGGTGCAATAATAAAACCGCCAAAAAAGCCAAATATATGTGCAGAAATATTGATATTTGAGCGGAAGAAGGTCATGATTAGGCCAATGATAAAAATAGTCATGACGATCTGGGAATTGGCTTGATCAATTAAGGATTTCCTGAAAGCGATCATGAAAACATAGATACCGAACAAACCGAAAATAGCTCCAGAAGCACCTAAGTGTAGATAAAATGCGGTAGGTTCAAGCGCGTATGTTGCAATATTCCCAGCCAGGCCGGCAGAAAAATAAGCAATGATAAATTTAAATTTTCCCAGCATTTGCTCTAAAGCAGGTCCAAATAAAACGAGTGCAAAAGAATTAAATAATGCATGCATAAAATCACCATGGAGAAAAATGGATGTGAATAATCTCCAATACTCTCCATTATGGGTTAAAAGGTTAATTCCAACACCCCACTGGTATAATTCCAAACCAAATGGCAGCTGCAAAAAATTGATAATCAACCATAAAAATAAATGTATGATTATTAAAACAGAAACAACTGGGTAAAACTGGATAAACTCTTTCAGGCTTCTTTCGTTTCGAATAAACATTAGAATCCCCCTGCAAATTAATGGTAATCTATTTTAAGTAAGTGTTCGATAATAAATAAAAAAGGATCGGGGTCGGATAAAGTTGCAGACGTCTTTGTGGTACAGCCGACGCCAGCATGTCCTGTGTGTTGAAGTTCTAGGTTGCGTAGCTTTTAGCGCAAGAACTAGCAACTTTGAACGCACGTCGCGGCAGAATAAGTTTTTCCTTTCAAGGACGTGGGCGGTCTTCATAGTTGATCCATTATCGTCAACAAGAACATCAATGGGTCATTCTACCGGATCTTTTGAACCACTTTTAAAAATCGGCTACTATTATTATAATAAACAATTTTTAATCCTATGACCATAATAGCGTATCAAGCTAACAATAAATAGTGTAATACGATGAATTTTAGGATAGAAGGGTTAGTACTTTTATGATAAAAGGAATTGGAATCGATTTAATTGAGTTGGATCGTATAAAACGTAGTATGGAGACAAAGAAGCGATTTGTTGATCGAATTTTAACACAAAAGGAAAAAGAAGTGTTTCTTCAACTTAAAAATGAACATAGAAAAGTCGAGTTTCTCGCAGGGAGATTTGCTGCAAAAGAGGCATTTGCGAAAGCTGTAGGTACGGGAATTGGGAAACTAAGCTTTCAGCATATAGAAGTTTTTACTGATAAAAATGGTGCCCCTGAAATAAAAGCAATAGGTTATCACGCAGTAAATATTTTTGTTTCCATCACACATACGAGGGATTATGCTACTGCCCAAGTTGTCATTGAAGCAAAAACTTAAACGCTTGTATTTAACATATTTGACAAGGTTGTCTCATATATTTTAGTGCGGGTAGGAGGGAACAAATTGTATATTGTCACCGCAAAAGAAATGTACGAAATCGATCATTATACAATAAATGAAATAGGAATCGACGGAAGGCTATTAATGGAAAATGCAGGTAGGGCCATTAGTGAAAAAATAGAAAATAGGCTGGATAAAACAAGTAAAGTTTGTGTCCTTACAGGTTCTGGTAACAATGGTGGGGATGGTTTCGTTATTGCACGGACATTATTAAACAATTGGTGCAATGTAAATGTCGTACAAGTTGTTCCAAACGAGAAGATTACCGGTGACGCCCTTTATCATAAACAACTATTTATGAAATGTGGTGGATCACTTACCGTCGTGCAAGAAGAAACAACATATCTTGAACTAATGAAAGCTGCAGATTTTATTGTGGATGCAATGATAGGTATAGGAATTAAGGGGAGTTTAAGAGAACCCCTTGCCGAAATTGTTTCTATAGTAAACGCAGCAGATAACTATGTGATTTCCGTGGATATTCCATCAGGGCTGCCTGCTGATGAAGGTATAAAAGACTTTGCTGCTGTACAAGCAGATTATACCTATATCATTGAAGCGCCTAAAATGAGTGCGTTTCTGACATCTACCTCAGATTTTTACGGAAACTGGGAAACGGTTTCGATTGGTCTTCCAGGGCAAGCATTTGAGAAGTTTTCTAATAGAAAAGTGTGGTCCGAAACGAATTTCAGCCAAAGTATGCCACAACGAAAACAGCATGCACATAAAGGAAATCATGGAAGGGGTCTGGTCATTGGCGGATGCAGTAATATGCCTGGATCAATTGTCATGACTGTGAAGGCTGCATTAAAAGCTGGGTCAGGCTTAATTACAGCAGGTACTTCTGGAAAGGTTATTCAAATGATTGCTTCAGAATGCATAGAAGCTACTTATCTTGAACTACCTGAGAGAAACGGATTCCTCATGAATACCCGTATACCGTCTGAACAATTTGATGCGGTTGCTGTAGGGATCGGAATAGGCAGAAACAACGAAACAGGGCAGCTGGTGAGAGACATAGTAGAGCAACAAAGAGGCCCTGTCATCATTGACGCTGATGGCTTATACCATATCAAATCAGACCTTTCATTACTAAAAAATAGGTTTCAGCCTACAATTGTAACACCACATCCCGGTGAGATGGCTATGCTACTTGATATTTCGGTTTCAGAGCTGTTAAAAGAACCCTTTCATTATTCGGCAGCATTTGCTAAAGAATATGATGTATTTGTGATACTCAAAGGGAAATTTACGATCATAACTGCACCCGATGGAAGCCAGAATGCAAATACAACCGGAAATCCTGGACTTGCAAAAGGCGGGAGTGGGGATGTACTTACAGGCATTATTCTGGCAATGGTAATGCAGGACATGAGTATTTTTCAGGCATTATGTAACGCATGTTTTGTCCATGGAAAATCTGCAGATCTATTAGTAGAGAAAAAACATTCCTATTATGATTTAATGGCAACTGATGTGATCGATGGTATTTCAAACGTATATCGTACCATTTCTTGATAATTGCGGGATAAAGTTCCCTTTGTTTTGAACTGAGACAAGGGAGATATGTCCATGAAAAAAATGTTTGGCGTTTGGGTAGCAATGGTTTTAGGTTCTATTTTGGTTTTATCGGCATGTGGGGAAAAGTCCCAAGAGGATGTTGCTGAGAAGCTTGAAGAAACACTGGAAGAAATGAGCGGTTATAAAGCTAATGCAGAAATGGCAATGAATACGGGACAGGAAGAGCAGAAATTTAATATAGATATTTGGCATAAGAAAGATAATTTTTACCGGGTTGCACTCGAAAATAATCAGGAAGAAAAAGGCAGCCAAGTTATTTTGAAAAATGAGGATGGTGTATTTGTATTGACACCAGCTTTAAATAAAAGCTTTAAGTTTCAAACAGAATGGCCGGATAATAGCAGTCAGCCATACCTTTATCAATCACTTGTAAATGATGTATTAAATGATAAAGAAGCAGCGTTTGAATCAACGGATACCAATTATATTTTTAAAACAAAAACAAATTATCAAAGCAATAACAATCTGCCATTTCAAGAGATTCACTTTGATAAAAAAACATTTACACCTGTTCTTGTAAAAGTGCTTGATAAGGATAGGAATGCTTTAGTTGAGGTGAAGTTTTCAAGCTTTGATACAGATCCAACGTTTGAAGAAGATGATTTTGCCATGGAAAAAAACATGACAAGTGCAGCGACTGAAACCCCGGTATCAGGACTGCCGGCAGATAATTCGCTCACCGTCGCATTGCCAGAATATATGGCCGGTGCCGAATTAACCGAAAAAAGAGAAGTTGATATAGCGAATGGAAAGCGTGTTATTCTTACGTTTACTGGGGAAAAGAATTTTACCTTAGTTGAAGAAAGTGCTGAAGCTCTACCAACCTTCTCCGCACCAAAAGAAGCAAAAGGGGATATCGTGAATCTAGGTCAGACGGTAGCTGCTCTTTCAGAAAACAAGGTGGAGTGGACGCTTGATGGAGTTGATTTCGTATTAGCTAGTGATGAGTTAACAAGGGAAGAATTAATTCAGGTCGCACAATCTGTCCAAGGTCAAGAAGTGAAGTAAATGAAAAAGTGGCAAGCAGACTCGCATACGGAGAGGGGGTCTGCTTTTTTGTCGTCTAGGAAATTATAAAATTTGTGGGCTGTGGATAACAAAACAACCGAATCAGCCACGTCCGGCTCCAGCGCTAAAGCCATAGCAGACTTCCTTTACCTCCGTACGATAAAGAAGACTTGCTGATTGGGAACCAGAGGCTTAGTCACACTTATACCCTTGTGGTGAATGTCAACATCGGCTTCCTCCGGTTGCCTGAGTTTCCTTTATCTCCTGCGGCTCAGTCCATTCCGTACGTAGCTAAACGAGCGCCCCCCGCGCCTTTGTTCTTTCCGAAAAGGCTTGAGGCTATGCCCATTAAAAAGCATTCGCCAGAGTGATTATTCCTGACAGCAGCAATAAAGTTAGGTTACTTTGTATAATCATTTCACCTACGTCGTTAACGTGTTTTTTGAAATGAATGCATGAAATAGGAATCCAAGCATATATTTAACTGAAGTCCATATAGCAATTGCAATTACAGATTAATCGGGATATAATCAATTAAACTAAAAGCAATTATAAAAGCAACAGATTCTATATTTACCCGGAAAAATATGTGAATAAACGACAAAAAGCATATTTTTTATAAAAAATTCGAGGAACCCTTTGCAAACGTTGGGATTCAATGATATTATTATAATGAATTTCATATTGTTCGTTCAACAGTTGGCGGAGGTGCATGGTTTTGTCAGAGAGTTTACAGGAGATCTTAGTAAAATTACCAAAAAACCTACTAAATGAGGTGGATGGATTAATGAAGCATGAGAATAGTGACTTAAGTGACTTCATATGTCAGGCAACCAGAAACTATTTGCAGCACAAGAAAGATGAGCATATACAACAATTTCGTGAAACAATGCAAAGAGGATACGAAGAAATGGGCCGCATTAATCTAACAATCGCATCAGAAGCTTTTCAAGCCGAAGAGGAGGCTGAAAACACCCTAGAGCGCTCTGTGATCGGGGTGTAATAATTTGATCGTTCAAAGAGGCGAAGTTTATTTCGCTGACCTTTCCCCTGTTGTCGGATCAGAACAGGGAGGCATTCGCCCGGTATTGATCCTGCAAAATGATATTGGAAATCGGTTTAGCCCAACCGTTATTGTAGCAGCGATAACAGCTCAGATACAAAAAGCGAAATTGCCTACACATGTAGAAATTAATGCGAAACGTTATGGGTTTGATCGAAATTCTGTTATTTTGCTAGAACAAATTCGTACGCTGGATAAGCAGCGTCTAACAGATAAGATTACTAAACTGGACAAAGAAATGATGAAAAAAATAGATCAGGCATTAGAAATAAGTCTCGGGCTTAGGGATATGTACGATCATTAGGTAATACTCTTGTGAACAAATACAAGGGTATTTTTTATTGATCAAATATGTTTCTGCATGGCTCTCTAGATTCGACTAGATTTTGTTCTGTTTATGATACAATAGAAAAAAATCTCTATATGATTAAATTTGATGGTAAAAATTTGCACAATCTTTGTTTACATGTAACAATATTCATAATTATATAAACTATTAATGGAGGTAAACCATGGACCAGAAATTCAAAAAAATAGCAATCGAGAATAGTGATGCGATTGTTCAAATGTGGATGGAAGAGGTTAATTCATTAAAAGATAGCAACTACACTGCGACAATATCTGATGAATTATTTGAAAGTACCAATCGAGAGTTCGTAAATGTTATATTTACAAGTGTTACAAATCAGGGATCATCAAAGGCTGTAGAAGTTTTCTCAGAAAAGATTATTAATCTTGGGTGGCCTCTAAGCTATATTACAGATGGATTACAGGTTTTTAGAAGAGTTACTGTGGACTATATACTAAGCCAGTCTGAAAAAGTGGACTCTGACTACTTTTCTAATGTATTAAAAAGTGTGGATCAATGGGTGGAGCCGCTTATCCGTCAGTTAGTGAACGAATACTCAGGTAGCTGGGAGCATATTGTTTCCCTGCAGCGCATAGCTTTGCAGGAATTATCTGCACCACTTATACCGGTTATGGATAAGATTACGATCATGCCATTAATTGGAACAATTGATACAGATCGGGCAAAATTAATTATGGAAAATTTGCTTGAAGGTGTGATAAATCATAATTCTGAAGTTGTTTTAATGGATATTACAGGTGTTCCTGTTGTTGATACAATGGTTGCACACCATATTATCCAAGCTGCTGAAGCGGTCCGTTTAATCGGGTCTACCTGCATTCTTGTTGGAATCCGTCCAGAAATAGCACAGACGATTGTTAATTTAGGCATTGACTTAGGAAAATTTCCAACAAAAAGTACATTGAAAAAAGGATTTACTACTGCTCTAGAAATAACAAATCGAAAAGTAGTCGATCTTAAGAATAAAGAAGAAAGTATTGGGAAAATGATTCATTCATTGCAAGGGGAGTGAGCGGACTTGAGAATACCTATTCTTAAACTACAAAACTATTTATTAATCTCGATACAAACCGAAATAGATGACAATACGGCGATACAATTTCAAGAGGATTTATTGGATAAAATTCATAAAAGTGGTTCGTCAGGAGTGGTGATTGATTTAACATCTGTAGAAATTATTGATTCGTTTATTGCGAAGGTTTTGGGTGACGTGGTTACGATGTCAGATCTTATGGGAGCGAAAGTAGTTCTAACCGGAATCCAACCGGCTGTGGCGATGACGTTGATTGACCTTGGAATTCATATGAAAAATGTTCCTACCGCTTTAGATTTAGAACAAGGTCTAATCAAACTACATCAGGAATTGGGGGTATAATGATGAACCCAGAGTCCTGCGTGAATATTCATAAGGAGTGGGATATTGTAGGTGCCAGACAGTTAGGTCGGGACATTGCAAAGAAGGTCGGTTTTGGAACGGTCGATCAAGCACGTATAGCAACTGCGATATCAGAATTAGCTCGTAATATATACTTATATGCTGATAGTGGACAAATCTGCTTTGAGGTAATTGATGATATAAAGCAAGGCATGTGTATGATTGCTATTGACACAGGTCCTGGAATTGACGATATTAGCCAAGTGATGCAGGATGGCTATTCAACATCTGGCGGACTGGGTGCTGGCCTTCCTGGTGTAAAACGTCTGATGGACGAGTTTGATCTGAAGTCAGAAGTGGGCAAAGGAACCAAAATAAAAGCCGTTAAATGGCTTCGCTAACGAAAAACTCACATCAGTGGAAGTTTATCACGCATTAACGGGCTGTAATACCCCCACTGACTGAAGTTTCACTTTATGAACTCCCACTGATGTGAGTTGGCTTTCATATCTTAGGAAAAGCACGTATGAAAAGTGTTTTAAGCAGAATATGAGAACATAGATGTCTGCCTTTTAACAGGAAAAAATATTGTTTGATGAATGTACACACAATAAAAATCAGAGATTGTTTTATACAGGGGGACAAAATTGAATGGATGATCTTTTGAATCTAGAGGCAGCTACTTATAAGGATTTATTGGAACATTATATTAAGACACAAGATGAGAAATCCCTATATGAAGTTGAGCAGGTAAGTAAAAACTTTATTAAAAGCAATATTCTCCCAGAGGAAATTGTAAATTTACATATTCAAGCATTATCCGAGTTATATCCTAATCTGTTTGAAGACTTTCAGCACTCGATGAACTTTTTGTTGGAAGCAATGATTGCTTATGGACTTGCTCACCAGGAATATCAAAAATTAAGAGAGGAACAATTTGAACTTAAATCAGAGATATCCGTTGCTGCCAGTATGCAGGATACACTGCTTGGAACGAAAAAGCCTGAAATAGCAGGTATGGATATCGGAGTAGTGAGTGTCCCTGCACAGCAAATGAATGGAGATTACCATCATTTTGTAAAAGGCAAAGATGGTACACTCGGAATTGCTATAGCAGATGTTATCGGAAAAGGAATTCCTGCTGCTCTATGCATGTCGATGATTAAATATTCAATGGATAGTTATCCGGAAGAATCCATGAGCCCGAGAAATATATTAAAGAATTTAAATCGCGTTGTGGAAAGAAATGTGGATCCTAGTATGTTTATAACGATGTTCTACGCACAGTATATTCCCATAGAAAGCAAGCTTCATTATTCAACCGCAGGGCATGAGCCTGGCTTTTACTACAATGCAGAAAAGGATACGTTTGAAGAAATTAAGGCAAAAGGTCTTGTGTTAGGTGTTGCACCTAATACGGATTATCGTCAGTATGAATTGCAAATCAATAAAAATGATATGGTTATATTATTAACAGATGGCGTAACAGAGTGCAGAGATGGTGATCGCTTTATCGAGAGTGAAGAGGTGCTCGATGTAATTAGACAATATGCTAATTTACCAGCTCAAGATCTGGTCAATCAAGTATATAAACACTTTGAACGGCTACAAAATTTCCAATTACGAGATGATTTCACATTGTTGGTTTTACGAAAAGTGGTTTAACTAAAATGAAAAAGAGGTAGAGGGGTTTATAGAACTGTGACTAACTTAAATAATTAACGACAAGTAATAGAAACGTCTTATAAATATCGTCAGAGGAGGAATTATTTTGAATTTAGTAATTGACATCACCGAAGAGAATAATAAGTCGATCGTTGACCTTTCCGGAGAAATAGATGTATATACAGCACCTAAATTAACAGAAACCCTTCTGCCCTTAACTAGAAACAGTGGCCATTTAGTGGAAGTTAATCTGGAGGAAGTTAATTATATGGATAGTACGGGACTAGGTATCTTCATTAATGCTTTAAAATCTACAAAAGAGAACGATAGCCAAATGAAATTAATAAACCTGCAAGATCGGGTTTTAAGACTGTTTAAAATTACTGGATTAGATGAAATTATCGAGATAAACGCTGTGATTCGAGGTGGAAATGAGTAATGGAAAAATTTGATTTTATTGAAATGAAGGTTCCTGCAAAAGCAGAATATGTAGGAGTAGTTCGTTTAAGTATTTCTGGAATTGCTAATAGAATAGGTTTTTCCTATGAGGATATTGAAGATTTAAAGGTAGCTATCTCTGAAGCAATTACGAATGCAGTAACGCATGCTTACCATGAGAATGATGAGGGTGAGGTAACGATTGGTTTTGGCGTGTACGAAGACCGCTTGGAAGTCATGGTTGCTGATCATGGGGGCAGCTTTAATCTAAGCGAAATAAAAAATGGAGTTGGACCATATAAAAATAATGAACCTATTGAAAATATGAGAGAAGGCGGATTCGGTCTCTTTATAATAAATGCTTTAATGGACAAAGTTCAAATTAATAATAACCATGGTGTTATTGTATTAATGACGAAGTATCTTTACGAAACTGAGGTGGGCTTTGATGACGACCAAATCTCAACCACATTATAGCGGAAGAGATGAGGTTTACCAATGGATCGAATTCCTGCAAAAAGAGCCGACTGATGAGGTAGTACAAGAAAAAATTGTCCTTGCTTATAAAGATTTAGTGGAGTCGCTTGCCAGAAAATATTCAAGGAATAGTGTGATCCACGAAGATCTGGTACAAGTAGGTATGATTGGATTATTAGCTGCAGTTAGAAGGTATGATCAGACATTTGGTAAATCCTTTGAGTCTTTCGCTATTCCCACCATTATTGGTGAAATAAAGCGGTTTATTCGAGATAAAACGTGGAGTGTCCATGTACCGCGCAGAATTAAAGAGCTGGGACCAAAAATAAAAAAGGCTGCAGATGAATTAACAACGAAAAATCAAAAATCTCCAACAGTAAAAGAAATAGCGGATTATTTGGAAGTTTCTGAAGAAGATATATTAGAAACAATGGAAATGGGCAAAAGCTATAAGGCTCTTTCTGTGGATCGAAAAATTGAGGCAGACTCAGAAGGAAGTACTGTTTCAATCTTGGATTTAGTGGGAAATGAAGAGGCTGGTTACGATAATATTGATCAGCGAATGATGCTTGAAAAAATTTTCCCCATATTATCTGAAAGAGAACAACGCATACTGCAGTGCACCTATTTCGACAATATGAGTCAAAAGGAGACTGGAGAACTACTCGGTATTTCCCAAATGCATGTATCAAGGCTGCAACGCCGTTCTCTGCGTAAGCTTCGGGAAGCCATACAATCTGATAGTGCGGAGGTATTTGATTGAGTTCACAGAAAAAAGTCAACGTATCAGTTTTCCAGCAAGCAAAAAAAGGTAATTATTACTGTGGAGACAGCTATTTTTATACCGAGACAGGAAATGAATTTGTATGCGCAATAGCTGACGGACTTGGAAGTGGTCAATTTGCTAAAGAATCTTCCCAAATTGTAATTGATATTATAAAAAGCAATCTATATGCAACTGTGGAGCAGCTTGTAAAAAGATGTAATAAACAGTTACTTGGGAAGCGTGGAGTAGTGCTTGGTATATTGAAGCTGGATTTCAAATCACATATGTATTCTTTTTCTTCTATTGGAAATATTGGTGTGATGACGGTAAACAAGGGTCATAAAAAAAAGAGGAATATACCAAATGGAGGGTATCTGGCTGGTTATCCCAGATCGTTTAAAGTAACGAAGGAAAAGCTTGAGCCAGAGACAAATTTTATTATGTTTTCAGATGGAGTATCTGATAAGGATTTATCCTGCAATTTTTTAATGCACGATGATGTCGAGACAATTACTAAAAACTTCGAGAATATGTGTGTGGATATTAGAAAAGATGATACAACATTAATTGTAATGAGATATGAAGGTTAAGTAGGCTGGCATAGGGTATGTCAGTCTATTTGTCTTGGTGGATTATTATCAGTGCGGTCGTGGTTATACGATCTCATGTACATCGCAAGCTTGGATATGGTTAGTTATATCCATAGGGGGTGCTCTCATGGACAAAATCGCATGAATTAGGGTGGGACCGTACTTTTATTAAATATAGTCGGGAGTGCTGGGTATAGTTGAGAGATTCCTTGGCAAAGTTGAGAGAAACGTGCTCAAAGTTGAGAGACACACACCCAAAGTTGAGAGAAACGTGCTCAAAGTTGAGAGAAGCACGCCTGAAGTTGAGAGATAAACAGGAAAACGGCTGTTATCTCTCAACTTACCCGAAACATCTCTCAACTCATCACCCTCGCCTCCCGTCTCTTGCCGCAAGAAAATTACACCATAACTATCAAACTCGCACAAACTCCACCCACCTGTATAAATGCTAGATTAAGAATGTACAAAAATGATTGTTTAAAAATGGGCCGTTTTGGCATGGATAAAGGTTAGTCTTGTCCGTAAGAAGCGTTCATTCGCCCGTTTGCATCAACTTTAATTTCGTTTGGTCGTAGAGTAGTACTCTCATTGGATCCTCCTCCCCGAAACTTGAATTATGAAATCGGAGCTTTTTTTGGTAAAATATAAAGGTATGTAGAGGAGGAAATAGTGTGGCACTTGAATTAAACCAAGAAATTAGCCAATGGGTTTCTAATGAAGCTCAAGTAAATAAAAATATTGTTGGAAAAGTTATCGCATTATTGGATGAAGGAAATACGGTTCCATTTATCGCCCGTTACCGCAAAGAAGTAACGGGTGGATTGGATGAAGTTCAAATTAAACTGGTACAGGATAAATGGAATTATGCGGTTAATTTATCGGATAGAAAACAAGAAGTTCTTCGCATCATTGATGATCAAGGGAAACTAACAGAAGAATTGGAACATGAAATTAACCAAGCTGTACAATTACAACGGGTGGAAGATCTGTACAGACCGTATAAACAAAAACGCCGAACAAAAGCTACAATTGCGAAAGAAAAAGGATTGGAACCACTCGCTGAGGTCGTCTGGCAGCAGGAACTAGCGGATATTAACACGGAGGCTGAAAAATACGTTTCAGAAGAACATGAATTACATACGGTTGAAGAAGTTTTGGCTGGTGTTAATGATATTATGGCTGAGTGGATTTCTGATGGACCGAAGTATCGTGAATATATACGTGAAGAGACATTCAAACGGGGAACCATTCAATCTGAAGTGAAGCATGCTGATTTGGATGAAAAGAAAGTATTTGAAATGTATTATGATTATAGTGAGGCAGTGCGTTCAATGGTGTCACATCGAATTCTCGCTTTAAACCGTGGGGAAAAAGAAGATGTGCTTAAGGTGACGATCGAGCCACCAATAGAACGGATCGCTGACTTTTTACGTCGTACGATTATCAAAAAAACGGCAAATGAAACAGTGGTTGAATTGATACAAAATGCCATCGATGACAGCTACAAACGTTTAATTCAGCCGTCGATTGAACGTGAACTTCGCAATACTTTAACAGAAAAAGCGGAAGAGCAGGCAATTGATGTGTTTTCTAAAAACCTTAAAAACCTGTTGCTTCAGCCTCCATTGAAAGGGAAAACGATTTTAGGTGTTGACCCTGCTTTTCGTACTGGCTGCAAATTGGCGGTAGTTGATGAAACGGGAAAAGTTCATCATGTTGGTGTTATGTATCCAACAGCACCAAAGAATGATACGATTGGTGCAGAAAAAATTGTCCTGCAATTTATTACAGGACTCGGGACAATTAAAAGTCTTCAGGTATAGAAACCCCAAGAACCCTATTAAATCA
>NZ_BAAKSZ010000021.1:0-64757 GCF_059698015.1 Oceanobacillus sp. NCCP-135
TTATGTCTTTTTATCTTATTTAAGAAGGCTCTTTTTATTAAGTTATCAAGGTGCGAAACTTAAGTTATTAGACTAAGATAGAAAGAAGGGAATATATGATACGTGTAATTCGCTGGATATTTTACATGTCTGGTCTTGTGGTGTTTAGTTTTGGCATAACGATTACGTTGAAAATGCAGCATTTAGGTGTGCACCCGTGGGATGTTCTGAATGTTGCCTTATATGAAAAAGCGGGCTTATCGATTGGATCCTGGACAATTATTATTTCTATTTTATTAATCATTATTTCATGGATACTGGATAAAAGTTATATAAAAATAGGGACTTTTTTAAATGCTATTCTTGTGGGAGCGTTTGTCGATCTTTTTCTATGGCTGGATTTTCTTCCAAATGCAACCCATACATGGACAGATATCATCATCATAATTACTGGAATCATTATTATGGGACTGGGCGGTGGTCTGTATAATTCAGCTGAAGTGGGAGCAGGACCCAGGGATGGATTTATGCTTTCTATTTCAGATAAGCTTGGTGCATCCGTTGGCAAGGTGAGGATCATTACGGAAACGCTGGTGTTGCTGATTGGACTGGTTTTGGGAGGTCCGGTATTTATCATCACATTTATTTTTACTTTTATACAAAGTCCAATATTTGCTTTTTCTCTTGAACAATTTAAAAAGGTTATTGCCATCCTACAAGAGCGATATCTGAAAAAGCAATATTCTAAATCAAGTGCATAGTTTTAACAAAATAGAAGTGCATATTTTTATAAACAAGCGCACTTTATTGGGACTGATGTGATGTTAGGAATAATTGAGTATGATGATAAACGGATTTGAATTTGCCAGGTGAAAGTAGGCAGGAAGAGTCCTGTCTTTTTTTTTCGTTAGGAAATTCTAAAAAATTTACTTTCTCCTTAAGTGTATAAGTGTATAAGTGATATTCTGATCGCTGACGAAAAGTGTTTTTCGTTAATCTAAGTTAATTAGTCCAAATGCTTGCACTCCTATAAGTGCTTCTGAAAAAGCAAAATACGCTTGCAAAAGTCCTTTTATGATTGCCACGTTTTCTAAAATAGTTAAATTTATAAAATACGATCCTAAATGGCTAATAAAATTAAAATATGCTCTAGAGGAAAATTGAATTATCAGTGCTTATTCCCCTTGCAAAACAATATTTTAACTTCTGCAGCATTTTTCATTACATGCTAGAATAATAAAAAATTCAAAAAGAGAAGGAGTGTAATGAAAATGCAAACTTCTAATGTTATTTATTTTCCGGATCAAACCCAAAATAAATTATTAGAGATTTTTGATGACATTTTTAATTTTTCAGTGAATCGATTTTACCAAACCATTTTGGGAAGTACGGAAGAAATGATTACAAGTATGAATGTTTCGGATGTATTGGTGGATAGAGTTTTTCCGCAATTAGTATGGTGGACCATATTTTGTTCCCCTACTGAAAAGAGATTAACCATTTATCAACAGTATTTACATTATAATAAACATAAATGGCAGAAAATAAGTCCTGCTGTAAAGGAAGTACTAGTAAGCTGGCTCAATCTAAATCCAGGTTATTATTATGTTGACAACACAAATAGTGAGAGTGGAAGAGTTTTTTTATTAAGCGATGTAATTGACGGTGAGAATAAAATTGTAGGGATTTACAATAAAACATTTCAGGCTCCTGAAAAAGGGGAGATGATAATTGGTCTATTGCTGCCAATGGGTGATGGAATCTATACCACTCCAGGTGGGTTATTTCACATTCCTATACCGCTAACACAAAAGATAGTTCATGAAATATTACCTTACTATGAAAAGCATTCTATTTCTCCAAATTACCAGTTTAACCCGCATCTTTTTCCTTCATTGATTACAATTACACTTAAAAAGCTGGACAAACTGATTGAAGGTTCTTTGAATGAATTCTAATGTGACGAAAATAATTAATCAATTATCCAATGGCAAAATTAGAATTATTTTTGTTGAAAATATGAATAAGATAAAGTGGCAGCCTACTAAAGAGTCCAAACAATCATAAATGACCAGAGGAATCTCCTTTGGTCATTATCTGTTAATACATATTTATCGCAGTGTAACTGACTGTAATACTCCCACTTCAAGAATTAAGGGAACATAAAATTCTAAGGGGGAGATCCAACAGCCAGTAACGGCCCGATTGGTTCAAGGACCTTTAGGTCATACCGTGCGGTGCTAACATTCGGTGGGGGATGAAAAGAAAATGAAAAGAAAACCCCCACTGAATGAAGTTTCACTTAATTTCAATCGTTTTCGTATCTGCTCGATCCAAATCATATTCCTCAATAACATTTTGAAGCCAAAACCAACAAAGAACAAGAACAGCGAGTGTAGCAATTATTACTATAAAGACAGCTTTTTTACCTTTCATTATAAATCCCCCTTGTAGGAGTAGCTAGCTTAAGCGTACCAAATCAAACGTTTACTGTAAATCCTATTTTATATTTAAAAGAGCTGAAAAACAATATGAAATGGAGATTTCACTTAATGTTAACGATTACAGATGTTCCTGCGAATAACAGACAATATGGTATAGTAATAATATGTTAGTTTCTTAAGAGGTGTTGAGAGAAGCACGCCCGAAGTTTGGAGATAAACCAAGACTACATAATTATCTCTCAACTTTATGTAAGTTTCTCTCAACTAATTATATTTCTCTCGCAACTAATCCAGACGCACAAGCGGGAAATACCTCACCAACTAAAGTTTTACCGTATTGCTCCAGCCACCTCATAATCAGTTAAATCAATGTCGATCTCCTTGCCAAGAGCCAAATGAGCTAGTTGCAAGCCAATATATGGTCCCATTGTTAAACCGGATGCACCAAGCCCGTTTGCAAGCAACAGTCCATCAAAGCCGGGAAGTGGACCGATCACAGGAAGAAAACCTGGTGTAACCGGGCGAAAACCTATCCTTGTTTCCAAAACGGTGCTAGAAGCCAGTCCTGGAGCTACATCCAATGCTTTTGTTAATATTTCATGCTGTCCTCCTGCCGTAATTCGATAATCAAAACCAGTCTCGTCTTCATGTGTTGAACCAAGAATAATTCTGCTATCGTCAAATGCTAATAAATAGTGATTCGTTGGTGGCATTACGACAGGCCATTTTGACGTATCCATATGGGGTACTTTAACATGCATGATTTGTGCACGTTGCGGGGTAATATCAAATTCTACATCCAATGGCCTTAAAAGTTCATTCATCCAAGCCCCGGTTGCAGCAATAACTGTATCTGCTTCAACAACTTCATCATTAATCTTAACACCTGTAACCTGTGACCCCGCATGCATGATGCTGGCACTACCATAAAGTAATGAAGCACCATGCTTCTGTGCCTCTTTTAGTAATGCATCCCGAAGTTTACGACCATCCACTCTGGCAGCACCACTTACATGAACGGATCCATATCCATCATGCAAAAGCGGAAATTTAGCCTTTGA
Organism: Oceanobacillus sp. NCCP-135; assembly: GCF_059698015.1. Taxonomy (NCBI): domain Bacteria; kingdom Bacillati; phylum Bacillota; class Bacilli; order Caryophanales; family Bacillaceae; genus Oceanobacillus; species Oceanobacillus sp. NCCP-135. Next base: position 3,485 of record NZ_BAAKSZ010000021.1, read on the forward strand.
TTGCGCAGAATCAAGCAGGGTAATTTCGCCAATCTCCGGAGTGTCTTCCCTGCGTTTTACCGCCCGATCACGTATTGCAGCTAGTTTTCCTTCATCTGTGTGAAGACTGATTGCTCCAACTTGGGCATAGCCTGTATCGTTTTCTCCCTTTGCTGCAAGCTCCTCGATCAGTTGAGGGTATATACGTGCTCCATTTTTTGCTAAATGATACCATGCTTTATTACGTCTTTGGGAAAGCCATGGACAGACAATTCCTGCTGCTGCGTCCGTTGCCTGGCCATTATCTTTCCGGTCTATTACAATGACCTCAGCACCGTTTTTTGCCAGTTGATATGCAGTTGAAACTCCTAAAATTCCGCCACCTATGATAATAAATTTCCCAGCCATTCAGTCTGCCTTTACTACTTGTTTCATTGCTTTCATTTTACCCAAATGCTCATTTTCATGCTGAATTATCATTTCAAAAATATCTTCGTAGGTTTTAAAATTACCAAAAGGCAATGAATATGGCAGATCCTGCTTAAGAAAATCTTCAGATAGTTCATTAATTCTTGGCTGTTGCTCCTCTAAATAGTTTACAAGCACTAAAAGCTTAGGTGCATCCATGTCCCAGTCAGCTGGCTTGGTACCACTAGCAAACAGCTTATTATAGCTTTCAGGGAAATTGGCAGATTGGCTCGGATAACCAAATAAAAATCCTTCAGCGGTTACAAGTACATGTCCAATATGCCAGCGTATGGTATTATTAAAATACTTTGCTTGAATATCAGCCGTTTTTTCGTCTAGCTCTTTAACAAAAGAAAGAAAAGCATCTCGGGTCATTTCAAATTGTTTCGACATAAAGAATCCCTCCATTATTTTATGTTCTTTATTCATCATAAGAATAATGAAGAGAAATGTAAAATTAATCGATTTTTAAAAGGAAAATAACGATTAATAAAGAATAATAATATAGAGGGGAGAGATAAAAAAATGAAGCAGAATAGATTAGGAAGAATTTTATTTTGGTTTGGTATTGCTGTTATAGTTATAGGAATTATTCAGGCATATATGATGGCGAGTAATACATTCTATGATGATGGCTTTGGAAATCAAGAGGTTATGATAGAATGGAGGTTTTTCTTTCAAATGGCATTTCAGTCAGCGATCAATGGAATGATTATTATTGGGATATCGGAGGTAATTAAATTACTACATAATACATATGGTGAAATTTCCGAGCTAAAATTGTTTAAAGCGGATCATCAAGCAGTACAGCCATCAGATATATCAAATGAAGTTCTTGAGAAATCATCGGATTGGACATTGGATGAAACTGATATTGAAAAAATTTATCAATTATATTCGGATGCTGCTATTATTGAACTTTTACCATCGCAAATGGAAGGATATTGTGTTGTTAAGCTCCAAAAGGATGAGGGAGCATTTATAAAAATAGTAGATGTTGGAGGATTTAGTGCACAGGAAGTTCATCATCCAGAGACCAAACAGAAAATTACAAACTGGTATAATGACAGAGTTTGATCACGTTGCCGATGCACTCGGGATTATGATAAAATTAAATAGGTTCAGTTGAGTAATTTTCTACTCATCACATGTTAAATTATGATAATCTTATAAGTGGAAAACATACTAGAAGGAGAATCGTCGAAATGAATAAAACATTAATTTTCGGTCATAAAAGTCCCGACACGGATACAATTTGCTCAGCACTTGCCTATGCTAATTTGAAAAATAAACTTGGAGTTCATGCAGAGCCTGCAAGACTTGGAGAAGTCAGCAAAGAAACACAGTTTGCATTGGATTATTTTGGTGTGGAAGCTCCACAATTCATTGAAAAAGTCGAATCAGATATTGAGGACGTTATTTTAGTTGACCATAATGAATTCCAGCAAAGTGTTGATAATATTAAAGATGTTCGGATTGCTGAAGTCATTGATCATCATCGAATTTCTAATTTTGAAACGAAAGAACCATTATACTTTCGAGCAGAGCCTGTAGGTTGTACTGCAACTATTTTGAATAAAATGTATAAAGAAAATGGAGTTCCTGTTTCTAAAGAAATTGCCGGGCTATTAGTGTCTGCAATTGTTTCCGATTCGCTTTTGTTAAAATCACCAACATGTACGAAAGAAGATGTGGATGCAGCCTATGAACTAGCGGAAATTGCCGGTGTGAATCTGGAAATCTATGGACTTGAGATGCTTCAGGCTGGTGCTGATTTAAGTGATAAAACAGTAACAGAGCTGTTAACAATGGATGCCAAAGTATTTGCAATGGGGGATGCTAAAGTCGAAATTGCCCAGGTGAATGCAGTCGATACAAGTAAAGTTTATGCATTTCAGGATGATATTACTACCGAAATTGCACAAATAATCAAGAATAAAGAACTTGACCTTTTCCTATTTGTTGTAACAGATATTTTAAATAACGACTCGGAAATTCTTGCACTAGGTAGTGGAAGAGATAAAGTAGAGCAGGCATTTGGAGTAAATCTAAAAAATGACAGAGCGCTTTTAAAAGGTGTTGTATCTCGCAAAAAACAAATTGTTCCCAATTTGACGGAAATATTTAGTAAATAGTGTAGTTAATTTTAATATCTAGGAATGAAATCTGGATGTTAATGGTGTAGCTGGATATTTAGAGCAAGGTTAATCGAATTATAGTTAATTTGTTTTCCACATTGTTTTATGCCATAAACGAGCTATTTAACGGAATAATGAAGGGGGAATTTACCATGGCTAACCATAAGATTTATACAATGAGTGTCGCAAGTGTCTATCCCCATTATGTTACAAAAGCAGAGAAAAAAGGTCGTTCAAAATCAGAGGTCGATGAAATCATCCGTTGGTTGACAGGATATAACCAGGAAGAGCTAGAAGTACAACTGGAAAAACAGACAGACTTTGAGACCTTTTTTGCGGAAGCTCCTCAACTGAATCGCGCGCGTGCTTTGATCAAGGGTGTGATCTGCGGCGTCCGAGTGGAAGATATCGAAGAACCAACAATGCAGGAAATTCGCTATTTGGATAAGCTAATCGATGAGTTAGCAAAGGGAAAAGCGATGGAGAAGATTTTGCGGAAATAGTACTAAAAGTTATAAACGAAAATACACTGCTTTCATTTCTAGTTGGAAGAGCGAAGAATAAGGGAATAGAAATCGAACCTCCATTTTAATGGAAGTTCTTTTGCAAGGGTGATTCGCTTTTTCGCTAAAGCAATGGGGTTGAACGAGAAGTTATTATAAATTAACATCGCATTTCGTATATATGAATTGCAGATAAGTAAAGGGTCAGATCACTTTATTAAGTGATTCTGACCCTAAAAGTATTGTTATTCTTTTGGCTGTAAATCTTCAATCGAATCAATGTCCACATATTCAGGTACAGTCAAACCAATTATTGTACCTTGTAAGTTTGGTCCTAAATCAACAATATCTTCCTTATATTCTTCATAGAAAGCACCGTGTGTTATAGGCAGCCATGGAGCAAGTGATGCATCAGCCTCACCGTTAGCAATTGCTTGGAATACAATTGCTGGGTCGACAGGTGTTAATGTTACCTGATACCCTTGTTCTTCTAATACAAGCCTCATCACTTCACCAGAAGAACGTTCTGAATCCCACGGGGTTAATACGAGTTCGATTTCTTCTCCCTCTACTGGTTCAACACCCTCAGTCCATTCATTTACCTTGTCTTGGTTCTCTTCTACCCAAGCACTCGCTGCTTCCTCGATCGAAGTGTCTTGTGCCTCAAGCATGACTCCTTCCATATCTTCTACTTCCCAGTTGAAACGATCAAGAATTTCATAAGCACTTGGCATGTCCTCTTCTAAACCAATTCTAGTTATTGTGTTTATGTTCTCCTCTTCACCAAATGTACCTTTTGGATCCTCTAAATATTTCAAATCATGAGAAGCAAACATATAGTGTGGATTCCAGCCTACTACAATAATTGGTTCTTCATTATTAATTGCCTCACCCAGCTCAGTCATCATACCTGCTGTTGAACTTTCTAAAAGTGTCCAACCCTCTAAGTTTTCATACTCCTCTAAAGTACTTTCTGTAAGTCCCATTGCTCCTGCACCAGGCTCTATGCCGACAATAGTATAATCGACCGCTTCACTTATATTGGCAGTTCCTTCTCCTGCATTCCCATTATTCTGCGCTTCTTCTTCATTACCGTCATTACCACAGGCGGTTAACAATAAAGAAAAAGACAAGGCAAACGCTATCCCAATTAACTTTAATTTTCTCAACTTTTCTTCCCCCTTCTAATGTAATAAGACTGAACATATGCCCTGAAATGTTTCCATCTTAGTTTAACGATAACTAACTTATGAATAAATTCAGGAAACCCAATGAAAAATTATACTATAGAGGGGGTTTCCAGTAAACGTGGATAAAACTCCGTATTATAGAATGTAAGATAATAAAGTTATGTTTAGGTAATTGAATTTCAAAATTCATAGAAATAATCATATATACTCCATATAACGAAGTATTACACAAACTTCTCATTTTTAAACTAGGTGTTAAACAAGATGAGGAATTGGCGAGGAATATTGCGGTAGTCGCTTATTAAGCTATGCGTTATTTAGTGAATTTCGGTTAATGAAATGATTGAACTTTATTCGAAAGCTACAAGAATAGAAAAAATATAGAAAAATAAAAAGGACTTCTCTTCAGTGAGAAGTCCTTTCATATTAGTTAGTTACGCTTTTTCAACGTTAGTAGCTTGTGGGCCACGGTTACCTTCTTCAATATCGAAAGTTACAGCTTGCCCTTCATCCAAAGTTTTAAATCCTTCGCCTTGAATTGCTGAGAAATGTACGAATACATCGTCTCCACCTTCAACTTCGATAAAACCGAAGCCTTTGTCTGCGTTAAACCATTTTACTGAACCTTTGTTCATGTTAAATTCCTCCAAGTGCATTTGTAGCACATTATTACTATTTTTGTTCTAAATTCAAGACGATAATCATTAAAAGTTTAATATTTATATCTTGTATTGCTAACGAACATCAATAATTAATAATAGTATACCACATATATAAAAATATATAAACCTTTATTAAAAAAAACTTAATAAAATCGGAAATATTTAAATGTAACGGTGTGTACGCTTGATACCTATGAAAAACCCAAATTTCTCTAGAGCCTTTCGAATTCTGCGACAGCCATATGCTTGTTCATCATAATGTATCCGATCAATGGCATTTTTGATATTGATTTCCTCTTGATCCGGCTGGTGCACCTTGATTTCATAATAAGCAGTTGACCTAGACAGGTTCAATAGTTCACACTGATGTTTGACCGTTAACTGCTTACTATCAAAGTCTATCAAAGCTTTTTTCTCTTCCACTCGGAGATCTGTTGTTGTTTTTTTAGCCAATTCATATCCACTGTCAGCTGTCCAATTTGATTAATCAGTTCCTCCTTTAGAATAATCCATCACATAGTAAATCTTAGGAATTACAGAGTAGCTAGATGTTTACGAATCATTTATAATGAATATAAATACTTTTTAAAGTAGGTGATGTTTATGAAACCAATTAAGGTTGATCACAAAGACATTAAAGATGCCGTTAAAACAGGGAATGCCTATATTCAAGTCGGTGAACAGAAATTTTTGTTGATGGAGGTTGAAGAGGCAAACGATGGTGCGGACTACATTGTAACAGATTCTCAGGAAGAGGAACAATTGCTGCATGCACTAGACGGTGATAATCCGATTTTATCCGAAGAAGAAATTAATAACATGCTAAGGCGGTAGGATATGGAGACACATTGGAGAAAGTCTGCAATCCAATCATTATTGGATTTAGATAAATGGAGATGGAGCATAGACCTGCCACCAATTGCGGAGTATTTAAAAAGTACTGTTGAAACGTATTTTAAACGTCAGGATTTTTCGTTTTATATTCCAGGACATCAAGTTCTTATTCGACATCCTCATCAAAAGCCACTTTTGTAAGGCATAACATATTCAATTATTAGTACTGTTATTGATAAAGATTGTACTGGAATTAGGTCAGATTGTAGAAGAAGGCGCAAATCTTAATTATAAGGTTTGCGCCTTTATAACATTAGCACAAAAAATCAAGTTACTTGAAAAATATTTAGTTATACTGGATTTGTAAGGTTAAGGGGTGACCAAATGTCCTATCAAGATTATGAAAAGGCTATTCAAAGATCATTAAATTTTATTGAACAACATTTAACTAATGAATTGCAACTTAACCTATTGGCTGAGCATGTCGGTTATTCGAGGTTTCATTTTCAACGTATTTTCCGAAAGATTATTGGTAAATCAATTGCTCAATATATAAGAGAACGACGAATGACCCAAAGTGCAAGGAAGTTAATTACTACGGATCAAAGAGTGATTGACATAGCTATGACCTTTCGATTTAATTCGCAGGAATCTTTTACAAGAGCCTTTAAGAAAGTTTACGACATGACACCAGGAGAATATCGGAAACTGCTTAGAAAATTAGTTAGCAAAGGAGAGTTCATTGTGAGTACTAAAAGTAACATACCTAACGGTTGGATTATGACAGGTGAATCGCCATTTGATTACGAAACTGGTTTAGACAACAGTGTTGTACATAGCGGTAATTACTCGGCATATTTGAAATCAAAAGATGAAAAAGCAAGAAGTTTTGTGACATTGATGCAACAAATTAAGTCAGATAAATATCGGGGAGAACGGGTTCGATTTTCTGTATTTGTGAAAAGTACAGATGTTAAAGAAAATGCTGGCTTGTGGATGAGAGTCGATCATTCTTCTGGGGAGGTCCTTGCCTTTGATAATATGATGAATCGTCCAATCAAAGGAACAAACGAATGGAATCATTTCAGCGTTGTATTGGATATTCCAATAAAAAGTGAAGTAATAGCATTTGGTGAGCCATTCGGGTTACGGAAAATCTATTAAACGACTTTATTTTTATGTGTGAATCCCGATTGAAACCAACCTATTTTACGCGGCAAGGCAAACTATCGTTTAAAAGCATCATTCTATTTAGTTTTAACTTTGTAAAAAAGAGTATCCAAATTGAGTTGGATACTCTTTTTGACCTCATGAACCAATCGGATATTAGAGTCAGTAAGCAGGCATTTTCTGAGGCTAGGCGAAAAATATCTCCTCATGCATTTATAAAACTAACTGACGCAGTTACAGACTGGTTCTATGATGACGATTCCTTTAAAACATTCAAAGGCTATAGGCTCTCAGCAATTGATGGTTCCATTTTTGAACTAAATAATTCAGAACGGCTAAGCGATGCCTATGGTTATGCTGAAGGCAGCAAAACGGTTAAACTTGCACGAGCTATGGCATCCAGTATCTATGATATAGAAAATGATATGATCATGGAAGCAACTATCACACGGTATACTTCTGCTGAACGTGATATAGCCATGGAACTGATAGAAAAGATGAAAATGAAGGGATTAAAGAACGATCTTATCCTCTTTGATAGAGGATATCCTTCAAAGAAGTTTATCTCCTACTTATACAATAGTGGAGTTCATTGCCTAATTCGTGCGCCCAAATCCACATTAAAAGTAGTCATGGAAGCAAAAGAACCAGATCAAATCGTAGAGTTAGAGATAGATGGAAAGACAATACCTCTACGTGTTCTAAGATTCACGTTAGACTCAGGTGTTGAAGAAATTCTTATCACTATTTTATTAGATCCAAGTTTGACAGTTCAAGATTTTAAAGAACTTTACTTCAAACGTTGGGGGATTGAAACAAAGTATGATGAATTAAAAAACAAACTACAGATCCAAAATTTCACAGGAGATACCGTCATCTCCGTAGAACAAGACTTTTATGCATCCGTTTATTTAGCGAATATGGTTGCTCTCGTAAAACAAGAAGTAAATGAGATAATCGCCCAAGAAGATGAAGAGAAACAACTAAAACATGAATACAAAGCGAATACAAATATTGTTATTGGCAAATTAAAAAATAAAATGATTCAATTGTTATTAGAAGATCAACCCGAAAGACGACAAGCAAAATTTCACCAAATTATGCAAGATATTTCACGCAACAAGATAGCGATCCGTCCTGGGAGGAGCTATACACGCAAAATGGGTCTAAATGCCAATAGGAATTCACTCAACCAGAAAAGATGTTTATAATTTCATTTTAATAAAAGATAGGAGGAAATTTAAAAGGCAATTGAACGAAACTCTGATAGATAAGGACTCATATGGATTTGTAAAAAAATAGAAATACAAATCCCGGGCATCCTATTGCTTTTTTTTAAGCTAATTGATTGAATTACTAAATTACTGTCGTCAAATATTTATTAGAATTTCAACTGTAAATTATTTCCATTTTAGCTTGATGACATTGGCCCCGACCCCTTCCAGCGATCACTAAGGAGTGGCACGGCGGTCAAGGGCAAGCAGCTTCGCTGTGGTTATGCATCCTTTCCAAAGTGTACAGTAGCCGGTGTCTTGTCTTCCAACGCCTGATGGGTCTTCTCCAGTTGTAATGATCAATGTAAAGCTTCGTCATTTGTTTTAATTCCAATACTGTTTCCGGATATAGTAAATAAAGTCTTTCCCATTTATAGCTTCGGAAAAAACGTTCTGTCCTAGCATTGTCCTTTGCGCGTCCTCTCCCATCCATACTGATTTTTATTGATTCATATTTTTTGATGCAGTCAATATAATCTTTAGATGTGAATTGACTTCCCTGATCGCTATAAACCGCTCAGCATAAAATTGATTGGAAAGAGATGCAACGATTAACCAAACAGATTGAACAAAAAGATAAAATGAATGATCAGCTAAAAAAAGAAAATGATAATCTAGCTAAAAAGGTTGAAGCCCTCATAAAAGAAGTTGCCCGTCTGAATCAAATCAATGGAATGGATGGTACCAATAGTGGCTTACCTACCAGTCAAACCCCCCTTCAAAAGAAAAAGCACGTTCCCAATAGTCGTTCCCAATCAAAGAAAAAGAAAGGTGGTCAACCAGGACATAAAAAGCATACGCTCAAGAAATTCGATGACCAAGAAATCAATGCGTATGAGGAACATAAAGTCTTGGAATGCCCGCATTGTCAAGGAACCATCGAAAAAATAGATGATGGAAAAACCAAAGATGAATTTGATTATGAGGTTGTCCTTGTCAAAAAACGCCATCATTTTCCCGTGTATCAGTGTACGAATTGTCATCGGAAAACACACACGTCCATTCCAGTCCGTTTGAAAGAAGAAAATCAATATGGTCCACATGTTCAAGCTATAGCACTTACTTTCATGAATGAAGGAAATGTGAGTATCAATAAAACGCAAGAGATGATCAAGGGATTTACGTTTAGTGAGATTGTTCCAAGTGAAGGTTATCTAGCTAAATTACATCGACGAGCTTCCAAAACATTAGCCCCTTTTTCGGAAGAAATGCATAAGCATCTTCTCACACAGTCGCTGATTCATTGGGACGATACTGTCATCATGGTCAATCAGCATCGTGCTTGTCTGCGTTTTTATGGAGACGAATATCTCGCTCTCTATAAAGCACATATGCAAAAGAATAAAAAGGGTGTCGTTGAAGATCAACTGTTGACTTTACTCAACGAGACGACAACCGTCATGCATGATCATCTCACGATGAACTATGGTGAAGAGTTCTCTTATACAAACGTTGAGTGTAATGTGCATTTACTGCTAGATTTGCGTAGCTGTGTAGATAATACCCAGCATCGATGGGCAGACGATCTCGCAAATCTAATCGGCGACACTCATAAAAAGAGAAAACAACTAATCGCCGAGGGTGTAGACGGTTTTTCCTTTCTAGAAGCAGATGCTTTCTTTATAAAGCTGAACGAGTGCTGGCTTTTAGGTGATAAAGAAAACAAAAAAGACGATCACCTCTATTATGTAAGGAAAGAACGGGCTTTACTCAATCGTCTAATGAAATACCGGATGGAGTACTTTAACTGGGTGCTAGACTTCAACGTTCCCTTTTCAAACAATACGAGTGAACGTAGTTTACGAAGTGTAAAGTCGAAGATGAAAATCGCTGGACAATTTCAGTCTATTCTATCCGCACAAAATTATGCGACCATTCGGATTTATGCAGAAACCTGCAAACGACATGGTTTTAATATTTTGGACGCTTTGCAGCGAGCCGTAGAAGGCAATCCATATACACTGAAAGAAATTTTAACCAATCAAATAAACCGATGAAAAATTTGAACGTCCATCGGTTTATTTGTCATGCCAAGAATAGGTAGGCTGTGAATAGTAACAATATTTATAGAAACTTGCCAAATGGTGCTGGGATTTGGTTTTCTTCCATACTAACTGGATTTTTGAATTGTATTGCTTTCTTTAAAAATCTGACAGGTAGCTTGACCAGTACGGGAACATGAAGGACATTTTCCAACATTAATCAATTGTAATCCGTAATCGACTGCATCTGCTGCATTATTAAAAAAGTGATCCGCACCTATTTCATCAACTAATCCACTTGTTTTAAACGTCTGATTAACTTCATCATTAAGCTCGGCAATTAAAGTTTTGCCACCCATCTTTCTAAAGTCTCTAAGTAGCGATCGTAAATTAGCTTCTCCAGTTGCATCAATCAGCGAAACATGCTTCATTTTCAGTACAAGAACAGTAGGACGCTTATTAATGGACCGGGTAATCATTGATTCAAATTTATCTGCAGCTCCAAAAAATAAAGGACCTTCAACTGTATAAAAGGCAAGCTGTGGACACTTAACGCCGAAATCCTCTGATTCCGGTAATTCATTTTTACCTTTTAATATAGCTGGAATAACCTTTTCAACCTCCAGTACCTCACTCATTCGTTTAATAAAGGAGACCATTGCCAGCAACAATCCAATTTGTACAGCGACAGTCAGATTGACTAAAACAGTTAATAAAAATGTAGCTGCTAGCACCAGAGAATCACTGGATTTTAGTTTTAATACATGGAAAAATGATTTGTATTCACTCATATTAAAAGCTACGATCATTAAAATTGGCGCCATACTTGCCAACGGAATATGGGATGCATAGGGCGCAAGTAGCAATAATGTGATTAAAACGAATATACTTTGAAAAACACCTGAGTATGGACTGACTGCACCACTTTTAATATTCGTGGCAGTTCGGGCAATCGCCCCTGTTGCAGGAATTCCTCCAAATAATGGTGTGACCATATTGGCAATTCCTTGTCCCATCAGCTCACGGTTGGAATGGTGGCGTTTGCCAGTCATCCCATCAGATACAACTGCTGATAATAAAGATTCAATCCCGCCAAGCATGGCTATTACGAAGGCAGGCTGCCACAGCATCAGTATTTTCTCCCAGCTTATTTTCGGTATATGAAAGCTGGGAAGCGATTGTGAAATCCCCCCAAATGCAGTTCCGATTGTTGCAATCTTATCAGGATAGAATAAAAATGCAATTATGGTTGGTATTAGTAGAGCAACTAAAAGTATTGGTACCCTTGGAAAGAATTTTGGAATAAAAACTATAATTAACAATCCGATAGCAGCAGTGAGAAAACTATACCAATTAATTGTATTAATATGCTGTAATAGTTGGATAATATTTTGATGGAAATATTCCTTTTTCTCAAGTCCTTCCAAACCTAAAAAGTCACCAATCTGACCACTAAATATAATGACTGCAATTCCAGTAGTAAATCCGATTGTAACTGAACGAGGAATGAACTTTATTAAATTTCCCAATTTAAAAATGCCCATGATTAGGAGCATTATCCCTGCCAGGAATCCTGCAATTAAAAGATTCTCATAACCATATTGTAAAACAATTGCCAATAGGATTGGGATGAATGCCCCAGTTGGCCCGGCTATTTGAAATCTTGAACCACCGAGTAATGCGACAAGTAAACCGGCAATAATTGTCGTGTAAAGACCATATTCCGGCTTTACTCCTGATGCTATCGCAAATGCCATTCCAAGCGGTATTGCAACAATCCCAACCGTGATTCCAGCGATTAAATCTTTTCTTAAGTCATTAAAGGATAATCCTTTAAAGCGATCATCTCTGAACAATTTTCGTGTCATCTCCTATAGTTATCTTCTGAAAAAATTAAATTAGGCTCCAATAGCTATCATACCATGTAAAATAATTTAATGAATAAATTACAATCATCGTCAGAGACTAAATACAAATTGGAAAGGGGGAAATTTTAAATGGCAGGGAAACCCAAAGGTCCAAAGCAGCAGGAGCGCCCGAAATTACCGCAAAGTCCAGACCAACCATATGGGGAGCCTTTAAGTGGCTCGAAAAAAGTTAAAAACGCAAATCACTCCAGGCAAAAGCATAACCCACATCATGGATTATAGAAGCAATAAACAAGTATCCTAATTGTAATTGGGGTACTTGTTTTGGTGTATAGAAAATGGTGAAAATTATGGACTGTGGATAATGAATTAAATGATCTACACCCATGCCCTGCTCCAGGAAACGTTTAATATTTGTCCTATCTGCATATGTGCATATAAATACTTCGTAAGCATGCACAGCGCAGACGTAGAGTATTATTCGTCTGAACTATGGCATCCGTCTAAAGGCTTGGCAAATGCCACGTTTTCTAATATCATTTTAATTATGCGCTATTCAAACTAACATTGTATTGGTAGTTAACGGATTAAGATGGGGAGATGATAAAAATGTGGAATGATTTTAAAGAATTTGCATTCAAAGGAAATGTAATGGATCTGGCTGTTGCGGTCGTTATTGGAGCGGCTTTTGGAGCAATTGTCACTTCATTGGTCGACAATATTATTACACCACTTGTTGGGGTTATGGCTGGTGGCATTAATTTTACTGGTTTATCTATTCAAGTTGGGTCTGCTGAAATATTATATGGTAATTTTATTCAATCTATTTTTGACTTTCTGATTGTCGCATTTTCTATTTTTTTGTTTATCCGGTTGTTAATGAAATTTAAACGGAAAAAAGAAGAGGAAGAGACTGAGGAAGCAGAAGAGGTAAATGTGCAGGAAGAGCTTTTAACAGAGATCAGGGATTTGTTGAAGGAACAAAATAGAACAAGTAACTAGAAAAAATGGTTGTATTGCTTCCAAGAAAGAAGCAAATACAACCATTTTACGTTTAAGAATATAATTTTCTAGTAATCAATGTTTGAAAAGTCAAGAATATGCCACCAACTGTCCAATATAATGGCAAAGCAGCAGGTGCATTAAAGGAAATGATCCCAATCATGAGTGGTGAAATGAATCCTAAAATGTCCATTTGTTTTTTCTGCTGGGCATCCATTCCCATTTGAGAAACTTTAAATTGGAAAAAATATACGGCTACAGCAATAAGTGTCAGCAGAATATCTGCCTGACCTAAATGAAACCAAAGAAAAGAGTGTGCAGCAATTTCAGGTGTACTTAAAATCGCATAATAAAAACCAATTAAGATTGGAAATTGTATGAGCATTGGTAAGCAACCGACAAATGAAGCAAGGGGATTCATTTGATGCTTCCGGTAAAGCTCCATAAGCTCCTGCTGCTTATTGGTTTGTGATTCACTATCTGTTTTACCTTTATATTTTTCATTTAATATATCCATTTCAGGTTTCAGCATACTCAGTTTTCCACGTAACTGAAGACTGCTTTTTGTTTGCTTCAAAAAGAACGGCATGATCGCAAGTCGTATTAATAATGTGATTAATATGATCGACCAACCATAATTACCATTCAGGAATGCTGCAAAACTCTTGAGTAAAAAGGAAAATGGATCTACTAAATAATTGTTGAACCAAATAGGTGATATATTGGTAGTGCCTTGGCAGCCTGCTAAAAAGATTAATAATAAAACTAAGGTAAACCGATATTTTTTAAAGAAAGTGAATACAGAATGTTTTCCCATTGTTGTCCTCCTCGTTTTATGTTTCTTTTATTTACGAACGAGAAGGCATGATTTTCGGAATCATCATCTGGTATTTCAATTCGCTTCATTTTATTTGTTAGCCAGTTTCTTTTTTCAAGAACCACACCGACAACTTCCACTAATGGGATTTGTTGTGCCTGAAAGGAATGCTGCTTTCTTGTGTAATATTCATTCATTTTCTTTATGTTAGATAAAGAAAAGTGGATAATTTGATAGGCACAGAAAATAGATAAAAACAAGCTTACATAAAAGGAAAGCAACGAGGAATCACCCAATATATCAAATAAAAACTCAATCAACATCTGTAGTCACCTCCTTCTAATTGTTACAAGTGTATAATTTTAGTACGTTTCAATTCGTTTAAGGTTTCCATGTTTACAAGTTTAAGATTAAAAAAGTACACAAAATTATAATAATTTTTGTTATGATTACCTTACGTTTTATAAATTTAGAGATGGGGAGCTAATTATGGTTTATATTCAAGATCCATGGTTTACGGTAGAAAAAATAAATGGAACAACATTCGCCATCAGTGAATATGGCCATTGGGAAAAGGTACATTCATTTTTGCTGATTGGAGAAGAAAAGGCTGCTTTGATTGATACAGGACTCGGCTTTGATAGTATAAAAAGAATAACGGATCAGTTAACAGACTTACCAATAATCGTGATCACTACACATGTACATTGGGATCATATTGGGAGTCATGCGGAATTCAACGAGGTTTATGTACATAAAATGGATGCAGATTGGTTAATGAACGGAATTAAAGGATTAAGTATCGAGCAGATTCGAAAAGATGTTGGCAGGGACATAACAAAGCCAACATCAGATATATTTGATCCATCAACATTCAAGCCCTATCAAGGGAAACCAACAGGGGTATTGAATGATGGTGATGTGATTGAGTTAGGAAATCGCAAACTAACTATTCTACATACACCGGGACATTCACCCGGACATATTTGTATTTTAGAACTACAGCATGGATATCTGTTTACAGGGGATTTATTGTATATCGGGACTCCAATCTATGCATTTTATCCAACGACAAATCCGGTTGACCTGGTCAATTCATTAGATAAAATTGCTAAGCAGAAAGGTGTCAGCAAAGTATTTGGATCACATAATCAGTTAGGATTGGATCCAGCGATTTTAAATGAAGTTCAAGCAGCGGTTAAAGAGCTGCGTGAAAAAGATGTTATAAGACATGGAACAGGTATTCACTATTTTGAAAGTTTTAGCGTGCAGTTTTAATTGAAAGAGAGGGTGCCATGTTTAACTCCTATGAACATATAAAGGATGGTAATGATAAACAGAAAAAAGCTTATATTGCAATCCATCATTTAAACATAATGAATGATTTAGCAGCGTATACACCAGTTCTTTGTGGAACAATTCCGATTGAGGTTGATCTGGCTAACTCAGACCTTGATATAGTCATGGAAGTGAATGAACTGGAGTGTTTTGAGAGAAAGATAAAAACGTTATATCACAACCAAGCAAGCTTTCGTAGTACACGAACTAATATCAGAGACAGAGAAGTGGTAAAAGCTAACTTCTTTCATAAAGGTTTTGAATTTGAATTGTTTGGTCAAAATCAGCCTGTCCATCAACAACATGCATTTCTGCACATGGTGATAGAGAAAGCGTTAATTGACGAAAATCCTAATCTAAGGGAACAAGTGATTAATCTTAAATTGCGGGGCTACAAAACAGAACCTGCCTTCTGTGAGGTATTAGGAATTGCTGGCGATCCCTATGAAGGTCTTATAGCTTATGGAGAAGAAAGAGGATTTGTGAGTTATCAGCTAGAATCTCCGCCTCAAGTCTGAGAATATTTCATGCTGCAGATAGTAGAGGGAAAAGTGACGACATGGTAGAATTTTTTATAGACAGGGAAATCAGAATCTTTCCAATAGAAAGGAAGAAATGAATGGACGCGATAATTGAAGTGAATCAGCTTAAGAAAATCTACAAAAAAAGAAGGTCTAAAGAATATATCCATGCAGTAAATGATATTTCTTTTACAGTGAATCGAGGTGAAATTCTGGGACTGCTTGGACCAAATGGAGCAGGGAAAACAACGACAATTAAAATGATTTGTGGGTTGTTAATTGCTGATTCCGGAACAATTACCGTAAATGGAATTAATATTCGTGAGAAACGGCTGGGAGCACTAAGCCACATAAGTGCAGTGCTTGAAGGGAACAGGAATTTGTATTGGCGCTTAACAGTCAGGGAAAACCTGGAATATTTTGCCGGTAATCGGGGGTTATCCCGTCAGGATGTCAGAGAGCGTGTTGATAACCTTTTGGTAAAATTCCGGCTGAAAGATAAGGAAAATGAACTCGTAAACCGTCTGTCCCGGGGGATGCAGCAGAAGCTGGCGATAGCTGTTGCAATGCTGGCGGAAAGTGATGTTATTTTACTCGATGAGCCTACACTTGGACTCGATGTAGAAACAGGCTATGAAGTGCGTGAATTGCTGAAAGAAATTGTGCGTGATTTTAAGCGGACGATTATTATTAGTTCTCATGATATGGACGTTGTACAGGATTTATGTGAGCGAACTGTAATTATTAATAAAGGAAAAGTTGTTACAGATGACAAGGTTGAAAATTTATTAAAACTTTTCGATGTTCGTGCATATACCATTACACTTGGCGGATTATTAAGTGAAAAACAGCTGCATTTATTACAAGAAAAATTCCCTCATCTAGAATACTCACCAGATACTTTTCAATCCACGCTAGAAGTTGATCTAGCTAAAAGTGAGGAAATATATGATTTATTTGATGTATTAAAACTGGAAAGTACCCCGGTAGAATCGATTGATCGACGTACCATTAATTTTGAGCAAATTTTCATGAAAATTGTAAAGGGGGATACGCAAAATGAAATGGCTCAATCTTCTTAAGGCGAATACGAGAAAAGAGTACCTTGAATTAAAGCGATATTTGCCAAATACAATTGCAATGCTTTTAACCTTTTATATTGTATTCCTTGGCTTATTTGGGACTATCCACTTTATTGGTGATCCAAGCACACAGGACGTGAATACACAGTATGTTATTGTCAATTATATTTTTTGGTTTTTAACCATTACGGTGATTAATAGCATTGGGTATGAAGTGATAAATGAAGGTATGCGGGGGACTTTGGAACAACTTTCCATGTCACCAATGGGAATTTGGCGGATAATGACTGTTCGCTTGATTTCTACAACGATCATCAATTTAATTATTGTTGT
Organism: Oceanobacillus sp. NCCP-135; assembly: GCF_059698015.1. Lineage (NCBI taxonomy): Bacteria > Bacillati > Bacillota > Bacilli > Caryophanales > Bacillaceae > Oceanobacillus > Oceanobacillus sp. NCCP-135. The sequence goes on from NZ_BAAKSZ010000021.1 coordinate 20,646, forward strand.
CGTGCTGCTATATGTGTCCATGCTTACGTCAGGCCAATGGCTGAATATAGATGTGATCACAATTGCGCCAATACTTATTTTGACATTGATCAGTATGTTTGGAGTCGGATTTATCATTGCTGGCATATCCATCATTTTGAAGCAGGTTCAGGCATTCTTGCAGATTTTACAATTTATTTTAATGGGACTGACATTTGTTCCATTGTCACTCTCACCAGTGATAGCCTATCTGCCGTTTGTAAAAGGAATTGATTTGGTACGAGAAGTGATGATTGATGGTTTAACATTAGGTCAGTTTACGATGGGGGATTTCATGCTTCTCGGTTTTAGTGCGATATTTTACTTTGCATTAGGACTTGGGGTGTTCGTCTATTGTGAGAGGGTTGCCATGAATAAAGGATTATTAGCGCATTATTAAAGATTTTTTACCTTAAGTAGGTACTTGACTTATACATATCCTCAGCCCCTGCCATAGGTTAATAGTGAACCTATAACAAGAAAGGGGATTAAATATGAGACATCGTCATAGACCGAATTGTGGTTGTCATGCTTGCAAAACAATTGTTCACCCTACCAAGTATAATTGTGTCGATCAATATTCACAAAGCTGCGTAAACCATGTTCATCCTTCCCATACAACTGTAATGAATCATCATACGGTTAAAAATAACCATGTATTTCCGCATTCAACATCTGTACAAAATACAACAAACAGTGTAGATTCGTATGGGGGATCATTCAATGTTCCAGCTGGACCGGGGAATCAGGTAGCCGGAGCAATGAGCCCAGGATACGGGTATGGATCGGAAAATCAGGTAGCCGGAGTGATGCAGCCGGGTGCAGGACATGGATATGGATATGGATCGGGAAATCAAGTAGCCGGAGCAATGCAACCGGGGATGGGCCCAGGTTATCATGGACACGGACCAAATCATTGGAAAAAACAAAAAAAATGGTGTTAACTTAACTAAAAGGCTGGCATTATTTTGTCAGCTTTTTTCTTAATAAGGCGGATAATACATATGAAAATCTTAGCGGTAACAGGATATAAATCAATGGAATTAGGTATTTTTAAAGAAGATGATCCGAGGATAACGTTTATTAAGGAAGCAATACAAAAAAGACTAATTGGTCTTATTGAAGAGGGACTCGAATGGGTTTTGATTTCTGGTCAAATAGGTGTGGAGCTTTGGACTGGAGAAGTCGTTCTGGATTTGCAGGAGATGTACGATATCAAGATTGGTATTTTCCCTCCCTTTGAAAATCAAGAAAGCCGTTGGCCAGAGCAGCTTCAAGAAAAATATCAGGAGCTAACGATGGTTGCTGACTTTTATAAACCTATTTATCAGGGAGATTACAAAGGTGCATATCAATTTAAAGCAAAGAACCTATGGCTTGTCGAAAAAAGTGATGGTTGTTTGCTCTTATTGGATGAAGCGTTTCCAGGCAGCAATCGTTTCTTTTATGAAGCGGCGAAGGGAGTAGATGGTGACTATCCAATTTATGTGATTACCCCTGCTGATTTGGATGATGTGGTGGAAGAACTACGTATGGCGGATCCGGAGTATTGGGATTGATGATGCTTTAAGGTATTGTCGATCGCAGCAGGTTCTTTGGTGGCGCTTGATGAGAATGGCTGAAGTTCACAGTGGAATGGTTAGAAGTTCACAGTGAAGTGGCTGAAGTTCACAGTGGAATGGTTAGAAGTTCACAGTGAAGTGGTTAGAAGTTCACAATTAAAGTCAAAGTTAACTGGGTCATACCACAATCATTTCCGTACATTATCTTATAAACTGCTGAAAGTCTTAATCATTCCGTCAAACGCTGCATAGTATCTAAGATAAAGAAAGAAGGGCGGAGTGAAGATGTATTATCCTTATGTAAATCAACCTCAGCAATACAGGCAAGGATCACAACGTATGATAACCGTAACAGGAACAGGAACGACCTCGGTAAGACCGGATATAGTCACCATTCAGCTGGAGGTTCAAACGCAAAATGAAACACTCAGCCAGGCGCAACAGGAAAATGCACAAACGATGAATCAGGTAATCCAAACTCTCCTGAACTTAGGAATTCCAGAAGAAAATATACAAACAACAGGATTTACTATTTTTCCAATGTATGATTACGTTGATGGGGAGCAAAAATTCAGAGGATACCAGGTTATGAATACGATCACTGTTAAGCTGACGACTATAGATCAAGCTGGTAGTGTAATTGACGCTGCTGTAAAAAATGGTGTTAATCAAGTATCAAATATCCAATTTTCAACTGAAAATCCCCAAAAGTATTATCAAAAAGCTTTAAATGAAGCACTAAAGGACGCCCAGGCTAAAGCGCAAACAATTGCTGGCAGCATGCAGCTTAATCTCGATCCTGTACCAATTAAAATCATTGAACAAATAAATGAGCCTCCAACCACCTATAAAGCGTTTGCTACAGCAGATGGTTCCTCCACACCGATTCAAACAGGACAATTAAGTATTAATGCTACTGTGAAAGTTAAATTTCACTATTAGGCTGAATTTGTTTTTTAATTTCATAAGTTAGGCAGGAATAATCAATCTAAAATAGAATAGATACAGTAATTCGGCTTTGATGCTGAAAATTATCAGAAAACACAAGGAGATAACTTTCATGAAAAAATTTCCGGAACTTGAAACAGCACGTCTTGATTTAATTAAAATTGGTTATCAGCATGTTGATGCGTACTTTAATATAATGCAACTAGATGAAGTAACAGCGTATTATGGAATGGATAGTTTAAAAAATAAAGAAGAAGCCATAAAGATCATTGATTCATTTCATACATTTTTTGAAGAGGGCGGCAGTATTCGCTGGGGGATAGTGCTGAAAAATACAGATGAATTCATTGGTACTATTGGTTTAAATCAACTTAATCCAAGCGGTAGAAAAGCAGAACTAGAATTCGAATTACATCCAACCTACTGGAAAAAAGGAATTTCAACAGAAGCCATTGAAGCGGTTCTAGATTATACATTTAATGAACTGAATCTATTCCGAATCGGGGCGATAACTTTTCCTGCTAATACAGCTACCAATAATCTATTGAAGAAAGTCGGTTTTATTCAAGAGGGGAAGCTGAGAGGCTACCTCTATCAGAATGACCAATCGCATGATGCACTTGTGTATTCTTTATTGAAACCAGAATGGATAAATAGTAATAAAAAAGAAGCATTCGAGATTGAAGAAAGGCTTCAGTACACAGACCATATGACCGAAATCATAAGGAAGGCAGAGAGCGATGGGCATTTTGATAACCTTCCAGGGAAAGGAAAACCTCTTCATCTAGGCAGAGATTACTTTAATCCTCCAGAAAAGCAGCTTTATAAAACATTGAAAGATAATCATGTATTGCCAAGATGGGTTGAACTTGCAAATGAGATTGATTTATTAAAGGAAGAGATCGTTACACTAGAAGGAAGAGAATTGCGTCGGCAAGTAAAAGAGACGAATAAGAAGATTAAAGAATACAATTATGCCTGCCCACCATCCCTGCAGAAAAATAAAATTGTGGAATAAGAGAAGAAGAGAGCGAATCGGCATAAAAAAAAGAAAGCGACATAATCGCCCCCTTTTTTACTGATTTGGAAATGATAAAATTATTGATTTGAGTAGAACTTAATTGCAGAATCAGCCACGTCCAATTGCGGCGCCCAGCAACTAGCAGGCTCTTTTTGCTGAGACGAGCGTAAAGCAGTTCCGGAGTGCTCCAGTTTGTACATTGCTAGACGGGCACTCGGCACTTTTGTTCCTAGTATCTGTCAACAAATCACATATTTTCACCATAGATAATCCAGTATTTCCTCACTGAATAAATTAGTATCAATATTACAGGTTTTTGCATCTATTGCATACTGCCAGCCATAAAGCATTGCATTTTCTGGTCCTTGTGGGTTGAATTCCGGGGCATTTTCTTTTGTGGTTATCTCTTCTTGGGGATAAGCGGTCCATACCACTGTATTTTCTTGAATATCCTGATTCATAGCATTATAGGCATCAAATAGATTACTTCCTTCATCAAAAACACCATATATTCCTGGTTGATAAACTGAATCTGACAACGTATTATGCCAGCCTTCCATAAACGCAGAATCCAATTATAATTAACAGGAAGCTTATAAGTGTCACGATTAATGGAATAATGTATCGCATTGAAGACTTTTTTTGCTAAAGAACAAACTTATTCCAAGTAAGAGAATTGCAGTGATGATGGATATAATGAGAAAGTTTGACATGTGAAATAACACACTCCTTCATACTGGTAAGACTATTAGAATATGACTAAACTATATGCTTCTCAATAATTGAGACTATCTCTTTAAAAGTATACTTGTTAACTACAATATTAACGATGAAATCCTGTTCTTTTTTTACATCCATTGTCCAGGTATAGCCGTTTAATTTTAAAAAGATAATAAGTGAAGCAAGTGCTGTACGTTTGTTTGCGTTGTGAAAAGGATGATTTTTTGAAAGTGATTCAGTTAAAGCAGCTGTTTTTTCAGAAATAGTCAGATACGCATCACTTTCAAATACAGATTGTTTCGGTCTGTTAATTGCTGAATTCAATAAGGCTGGCACCTTAACACCAATTCGTTCACCGGGGGAGTATAGCTGGATTTGCATGGTATTAATTGCAATAACTTGTTCAGTCGTTAAATAAATAAACTTATTTTCTTCTTGAGTCATTTATCGACCAGTCCTTTGAAAGCAACATCGTGTTCTTTTATTACATCATTTAATATGTTCATGAAATTACTATCAACGCCTTCAGGAAAACTAATCTCTTCCTTCTTACTTAACACAATTTCCCCGTTTTTTAATTCAAGTTTTATATCGTCACCATATGACAATCCTGATTCTTTTAATAATTCCTTTGGAAATGTAATTCCATAACTGTTGCCGATCTTAGTTATCTTTCTTTCATGTTTACTCAATATTTTCACCTCGTTTTATAGATTTCATTATAGTAATCATAACATGTTATAACAGTTATAACAATTTTACAACACAATAAATTCTGGCAGAAGTTTCATTTTAGCATTATACTAGTGTATATAATTAAACTAGGAGGAAATTCAGTGGATTTTATTCAAGTGATAATGACATTCGTGGTGTATGTTGCCCCGTTCATCATATTATATTTTGTAGTAGCAGCAGCGGTGAAAAAAGGAATTGACAGCTCACAAGCAGGACGAGCATTGATAGAAAAGGTAGATGAAAAGGCATCACGTAATGGTACAAACAAAAAATAATCTAAACGAAAAACGATTGGTAACTAAATAGAAACCAAGCGTTTTTTAATTTCTCCAATATATTAATTTAATTGTATAGTAATTGGAAAAATTCAGTGATAATATAGTGATAACATATTGCTGAGGGAGATTTAAATGGGATTTACAATACGTGAAATGAAAAGGTCAGACATAGCACAAGTTCAACATGTCGCCAAGTCGAGCTGGCATGCTACATATGAAAGCATAATTCCACGAGCTATTCAGGATAGTTTTCTTAATACTGCTTACAGTGATGAAGCAATGAAGCAGCGTTTGGAGGGTTCCCATATTTTTGTTGCTGAATCGGACGGAACGGTCTTTGGCTTTGCGAATTACTCACCGGTTACCAAGGATGGAAAAGCAGAATTAGGAGCTATTTATTTGCTTCCTGACTATCAGAGGAACGGAGCAGGCACTATCTTATTGCAAGAAGGAATAAGTAAATTAGAAGGAATAAAAGAAATTTATATCAATGTTGAAAAAGATAATCAAATTGGTAAGAATTTTTACCAAGCAAAAGGCTTTGAAGTTGTCTCTGAATTCGATGATAATTTTGACGGATATATTTTAAAAACCATTCGTATGGTATTAAAGGTAAAGGAATGATAATTCGGTAAAGAAGAAGAGGTGTACCAGTGAATAAAACACAATTGTATATTGGCTTAATTATATTTGGATCAGGTGTAATATTGTTTGGAATCATGCATTTAGCAGTAGCTATATATCTTCCTAATTTAACAGGTTGGGGCAGTGCAGGCAAGTTTGCAGCTGTACTCAGCGAGATTGGTGGATGGGTTCCATATATATTGAGTATCTCCTTGATGATTATAGGGCTAGTGATTACATTATTAGGAAATCAAAAGGTTAGAGAAACCTTTAATCTGGAAGAGTAAAGTGAAGTGATCAAACCCCCTAAATTGGAAGTATCAAATATGGCAGATTTCATGCCTGAAATAGATTCGGGAAGTTATAGTTTGAAAACATTAGCCGATATTATGTCAGACCATCAATTAATGGAAAAGCTTATCTTTTTAGTTAAAAAGGTGTATGAACAAATCCATTTGGCAAACCCTGTAGCGAAAATGAGTTTAGATAGATGGAAAAATTTGATTTTAGCGGATGATGTTATAACAGATGGAAGTTATATTTATGTAAATGCCGACCACAATGAAATTATGGCATATTCTTTTCTGCATGAATCTGAAGATACAGAAACCCTGGAACTTGGCTGGTGTGGGGCAGTCGACAATCAAAGGATAAGTTTGATTCCACAGCTAGTAATCCAGCAAATTGCATATATAGATAATCACGGATATAAGTATATGGAAGGTGAATTTGATACTACAAGTGAGTATGCAATGGAAGTATTTCGAACAATTTCTTTTCCACCAACTGTTTTATTGATTACATTACAAAAAAGATAATATGATTAATAAAAAGGGAGGTTACAGAATGGAGCAGGATGAAAGATATAAAAGAGCAAAAAAAAGAGTGGAAAACCTAAAGGCTTTTTATTCACATTTAACTGTTTTTATCCTGGTAAACATCATGCTTTTTACGATTAATATGTTGAATGATCCGGGACATTGGTGGTTTATTTATCCGCTGGGTGGTTGGGGTATTGGGCTGGCAGCACATGCTCTATCCGTTTTTTCTTTTGGCTTTTTTGGATCAGAGTGGGAGGAAAAGAAAATTAGGGAGTACATGGAGAAAGATAAAAGAAATTGATCGAAAATGTGGATTCAGTATTGGCTTCTGTTTGGTAGGTGAAGTATTTTTAGTATAACTGTACTTTGCTGAAAACAGGAAAAGTTAGGAAATAGGTCAGTTCTCTAAGTTGAGGGTAACTTGAATAATCACTGCAGGAAGTTGAGAGAAAACCCCACTATAATTTACTTTCTCTCAACATGTACCAAGTGTCTCTAAACTTTGCCGATTTATCTCTTAAGTCTCATCCAATACCTCTCGATTTTCCACTTGAATTATAGGACTACCTCATAGAGATGGCCATAAATTTGAATTACACACAGGAATATCGTTGGAATGTCTGAACTACTATAGACAGAATAAGGCTCTTGCGCATTTTACGATATGCACCATTTTCCAAGGTATAGGATCATTTAAATATAATTACAGTCACTTTAGAACTACATCGTTTTATGTGTAAGAGTACAGGCAAAATCTCGTATGGAATTTTATAATTAGAGAATGGGTTGATTAGATGAAGTATTTTTCAAATGTTATATTAATAATTTTATCATTGCTTGTGGCCTGTTCAAATGAAGCTAAGAGCGATGCTATTATCAACGAAGCTGTGCTGACGGATTTTGAAAATAACCTGATTGAAATTACAGGTGAACAATCCTTTGTATATGATATTAAGGTAAATAATGATGAGGTAAAAGAAATTTATTTATCTGTAGATTACTACGAGGCTGGAATATTTATCGATAATTTATCAGAGTTTAGCTTGGTAATTACAGAAGCAGATCGTGCAGATACAATAAGGGCACTTGTAAAAAGAGACATATTTGAAACAAAGGAGAAATGGCTTTCTTTCGTGATGACGAGTAATGGTAACGGCAGTACTGAATTAGTAAACGATATCTCGGAAAGGGAATTAACTGACACTGCCTGGGGAGGACTGACAGCAGAAATACCATTGCACATTGATGAAAAAAGAGTGATTGCATCAATGGTGCAATCAAATAAGCAAGGCGTTGCAGTATATAACAATATTGAAACAGAAGATGATTTAAAAAAAGCAACAGACTATGAGCATGTTTATATTATTTCAATTACATTGAAATAAAGTATTTTGCTATTAGGTTAGATTATTTAAAGTAAATCAGATACTACAGAGTCCTTCTTCTTGCTGTATATTGGAAAAAAATAGCTACTCTTCGTTCGAAAGCCAATAGACAAAATATTTATTTTTGCTATACTTGAGTTAGAATTCATACATATTAACAACTTAGATTTAGATTTTCCTTTAACTATAATTAAATATGCGAAAAATAGGTCGATTTTTAAATCGTGAAAAGGGAAGTCGGTGCAAATCCGACGCGGTCCCGCCACTGTATATGTGAGTTTTCTATTCATTAAGCCACTGTTTTAAAATGGGAAGGCGATAGAAAACGATGAACTGAGCCAGGAGACCTGCCTGTTTTTTACGCCAATTTATAAACCTACGAGGATAGGGGAGGTGGCTTACAGTGGTTATTTGTCATGGTTAATTATGATACATAACTGGTATTTCATGTACATCTCTTTATTGGTAGAGATGTTTTTTTATTGCAAAAATTCTATTTGGAGGTAGGAGAATGATTCAAAGTAGTAGATTGCAAAAAATAGTTATGATTGTTATGGCGGCAATTCTATTATACTCACAAGCTGGGCTGTATGGACTGCAATCGGTAAGCGCAGCAAGTTTGGATAATGCTGTTACTGTCTCAGCTATCAAAGAAGATGGAAAAGAAGTATTAAAACCTATGGCAATAGAAATTTCAGATGGAGATACTGTATTTGATGTGTTAGAAAAAGCTGATGAAGAACTGAAGTCAGAATCCTATGGAGATCTAGGAGAGCTTATAACTGGTATCGGTGGAATAAATGCAGATCCTGAAGTAAATTTCTGGTCATTTTATGTTAATGGATTACTCCAGGAGATGGGTGTTAGCTCTACTAAAGCTACTAATGGGGACAATATCCAATTTATCCTGACTACGCTTGGAAAATCTCCTTCAACTGTTTCTGTCACTGTCTCTGCAGTGGATGCCAATGGAGAAGGAGTCATAGAAGAACAGGTTGTCTCTATGCCACAGCATACAACAGCCTATGACGCACTGCATAAAGCTGCTGCAGATCAGGGTGTAGAGGTTAATGTTATAGTTGATTCTGAGCATTTAACATATCTAAACTATTTAGGTCAACCATTAGAACGAGATTGTGAATATTGGTCCACTTATATGAATGGTGAAATGACGAATACAGGATTACTCGGTCATTCACTACAAGAAGGTGATACGTTAGAACTTGTGGTGGATGATTGGTGTGAACCTGAGGAACCAATTGAAGAAGAGGATAAAAAAGAAGAGCCTTCAGTAGAGGAAGACAAAGATGAAACAGAAAAACCTCCAGCAGAAGAAAAAGACGGTGACGAAGATAATAACGATGTCACAATAGACTATAAAGAAGCATTACAGGCTGTTAGCGATTATATCATAGCGAATCCAGGCGAAATGGATTGGTATGGGTTTTCCGCACTTCATACCGCAAAAGAAACTATTTCAACTAAAATGGCTGATGATTTAGCTTCATCAATCACAGTTGATTATTCAGGAAATGCTACAGGGATTGCTAAAGATATCCTCATTTTGACTTCTGCTGGCTATGATGCAACAGATGTGAATGGGGTTAATCTAGTAAACAAATTAATGAATGAAAAAATGCCTTTGAGTAACCAGCTCGTTTATAGTTTGTTAGCTATCGATAGTGGAGATTATCCTATCCCAGAAGGTACGGAATGGACTAGAGCTAGTTTAATAGAAAAGATTCTTGATATAGAAGTAAATGCTGGTGGCTGGTCACTCTTTGGTGATACACCTAGCCCGGATATTACTGGTATGGCACTATTAGCTTTAAGTTCATACAAAGATCAAGCGAAAGTAAAGGATGCGCTCGATCGTGCAGTAGCTGTAATGTCAACACAACAAGGTGAAAAAGGCGGCTATGACGTGGCCTTCCATGGAGGATATTCAGCTGAATCTGCTGCTATGGTAATTATAGGATTATCTGCTGTTGGTGTCGATGCAACGAGTGATGCCTTTACAAAATCAGCAGGTAACTTATTGGAGCATTTCCTTGGTTTCCAAATGGAAGATGGCAGCTTTAAACACTTAATGGAGGATGAAATTTCAAGTGTTTTTGCAATCAATCAAGGTGCCTTAGCGTTAGTTGCTTACGATAAATTTCAAAACGGAACTGGTCCGGTGTTTAAATTCAAGAATAAAGAAGCACCTAAAGAACCTGAAGCACCTGAAGCACCTAAAGAACCTGAAGCACCTGAAGCACCTAAAGAACCTGAGGAACCTGAGGAAAATCCAAAAGATGACAATAAAGACAAGGACGACGGTACAGGTGAACCAAAAGAACAACCAGTAGAAGACCCTAATGAAGATGGAAATGGGGATAAAAATACGATAACACCACCACCGTCAAAAAATAAGGATTCCGATAAGGATGGAAAGAAACTACCAAAAACAGCTACAAATATGTTTAATCTACTAGCACTAGGTTTTATTTTAATTGCAGCTGGTATTGTACTCATTATTAAGCGAAGAAATAAAGCAATCGAGTAATTTGTATTGATGGATAATCTGCTCGGTTAATAGCAGATTATCCTCCCTTTTTTTACAAATACCAAGAAATCAGGAAAAAAGTATAAGTGCAGGCTTTATACTTTTTTCCATTATGGCTTGCACCTCAAAGTACATGGGTTTCTAAGAAAGCAAAAATAGCTTACAAGTATTCCTTTAACAATAAGCCAAGTTTTCTAGTAGAAAGGAAGTTTTATTATGAAGCATCTATTTCGGCTGGCAGTTATCATGTTTTCTTTCTTTATTCTTGTTGCATGTGGCGAGCAGGCTGAACCTCAGGTAAAACATGTATCCGATATAGCAACATCGGCCACCTCTATAGAAAAAAAAGAGTTACCTAAGGATAGCTCAATTGAGGAGGAGCAAGATGAATCAGATGATACAGATGACACAGAAACCGTTCAAGAAAATAGGGATGACAAAAATGAAGAAGTCACAGTTGCTGATTCATCACAAGATCAACAGGATAAGAGAAATAGCAACACAACCGATGATAATCGTCTAGCGGGTGAATCATCAAATTCGAATCAGTCGTCTGCTACGCCCAATAAGCACAAGGAAAAATCAACTAATTCATCATCAACAAATAAATCACCTGCAGCTGATGATAAAGATTCAAGTAAATCCAATCAAACAACGAAACCTAAGCAAGATTCCAAGCCGAAACCGAAAGACGAAGAAAAATCACCAGCCCCAACTCCAAAAAATACAGTTAAAGTGTCTGTTGAAAGCCCTAGTGATTTGAATGGTCCCAATTTAGCACCTACAGAGGTTGAAATAACTGATGGAGAAACCGCTTTTGCTGCTACGTTACGCGTGTTGAATAGGAAAGGGATAAGCGTTGATTACACTGGGTCAGGGGCAACTGCTTATGTAAAAAGTATTGGTGGTCTAGGAGAATTTGATGCAGGTCCTCTTAGTGGCTGGAACATATATGTTGAAGGTGTGCTTATCCCTAGAAGTGCGGATGCCTATGAAGTCTATAATGGCTATAAAATCCATTGGAAATATACTAAGAATTACTTGGAAAATTGAGGGATGTAAATGCTCAGAGGGTTTCGATCCTTTCACCCATTTTTATTACTACTCTATTATATCGTTATCATTGCTGGTCTCATGTTAAATCAGCATCCGTTTTTCTTAATAGCAGCATTTATTTCAATTGTTTTCGTTAATCTAATACTCGATAAAGGGGTCGAGCTGAATAAATGGAAATACATGATTATATTTTTGAGTTTGTTTGTATTTTTGTTTACCCCCATTTTTAATCAGCAAGGGAACATTGTGTTATTTAAAGTTTTTTCGCAAACAGTTTATTTAGAAGCGGTAATACAGGGCTTCATGATTGCCCTTACCTTGTCTGGAATAGTAGCAATATTTACGACCTTTAATATTGTCATTCCATCAGATAAGTTTCTTTATTTGTTTTCAAAAGTCTTTCCTAAATGGACCATGATTTTAATCTTGGCGCTTCGTTTTATACCCTTATTTCGGAAACGACTTGCTGACATTCAAGATGTGCAAGAATTGAAAGGTGTTTCTATGAAGGATGGAAAGCTACGTAAAAAAGCGGAAAATGGCATGCTCTTTATGCAAATTTTATTAACCTATTCTCTGGAAGAAGCAATACAAACAGCTGATTCCATGTCTGCCAGAGGCTATGGATTACAAAAAAGAAGCAAATACGATAGCTATTCCTGGAAGCGTCGGGACAGCTTTATGCTGCTTTATATCATCGCTTTTAGTCTGCTAATGATAGTGGGATGGCGATTAAATGAAAGTGTGCTAACTTTAACACCAATCTTAGAACCTATTATGCTTAAAGGAAATAGTTGGATCTTTCTTATGGGTTGGAGTTTACTCGTTAGTTTACCAATTTGGACAGAAGGTAAGGAGGTCATAAAATGGAGCTTCTATCAGCGAAACATATAAATTTCATCTATCCAAAGTCCTCTGTTCAAGCTTTAACAAATATTGACTTTAGTGTAAATGAAGGTGACTTTGTTGTTCTATGTGGCCCCTCTGGAAGCGGAAAGTCGACACTCGTTCGTTTATTTAAACAGGAATTGAATCTTCATGGGAAAAGAAGTGGAGAAATTAGTTATAAAGGCATTTCGCTTAAGGATAGCGACCCTTTCATCTTAGCAAAAGAAATTGGGATGGTGTTTCAAGATCCGGAAAACCAAATTGTGATGGGAACTGTGATGGAAGAATTGCTTTTTGGTATGGAGAACTTAGGTTTTTCATCGAATGAGATGCGAATAAAAATAGCAGAAATTGTTCATTATTTTGGTTTTAATCATTTATTACATCAGAGTACGAGTGAACTATCAGGTGGAGAAAAGCAACAAATTAATCTTGCTTCTGTATTATTGCTTAATCCGAAGATATTACTATTAGATGAACCTACAGCACAATTGGATCCTATAGCAGCTAAGGATTTTATACATTTATTAAAAGAATTAAATGATGAGTTTGGAATTACGATTATCATTGTGGAGCACCGATTAAATGAATTATTTTCAATTGCCAATCGGATTGTCATGCTTGAGGATGGACAGATTACGTTGGATGCAGAACCTCGGGATGCAATTAAGCTATTATGTTCAACAATGGATGCATATTTACCAGAAGCGTCCCGGCTATATCTAGCATTGATGGAAATGACAGAAGCTTCTCTCATTCCATTCAATGTGAAGGAAGCAAAGCAATGGTTGAATGGGATGGATATTGCGCTAAGTGAAAAGAAACATGAACAATCATCATCCGTAAAAAAGCCACTTCTTGAATTAAAGGAAATTGACTTTTGTTATACGAAACATTCGAAGCTTGTATTGAATAATTTATCATTATTTGTTCAGGAAGGAGAATGGTTAGCAATTCTTGGAGGTAACGGGTCAGGAAAATCGACAATACTTAAGATAATTGCTGGACTCATAAGGCCCCAGCACGGCAGGCTGAAATATAAAGGGAAGAAAATAAACAAGATGGATCAATCCCTTATCGGCTATTTACCACAAAATCCGAAGCTATATTTTTTACATGAAACCTTGCTAGAAGAATATGAGGCATTAGGAAAAAAGCATGGTAAATCTAACGCAGAAATGCTTGCCTTAGTAAGGGAATTTCAAATGGAATCTTTATTACATCACCATCCATACGATTTAAGTGGTGGTGAACTACAGAGAGCGGTCTTGGTCGGTATTTTAATTGGCAGCCCAGAATTACTGGTATTAGATGAACCAACAAAAGGTATCGATCCAGCATTTAAAGATGAGTTCGCCCAAATTATTCAAGCTGTAAGAAAATCAAGTGTGACTGTTGTGATGGTGACACATGATATCGAATTTGCAGCGAAGCATGTAACGAGGTGTAGTATGATGTTTCAGGGCGATATAATTGTTACAGAAAGTACGGCTGCTTTTTTTAAAGAAAACAATTATTACACGACAATGATTAACCGGATTACTAAGGAAAGTCATGTTCCAACCGTCGTTACAGTTGAGGAGGCAAAAGAACTTTGGCAAATGAAAAAGGAATTACGCTCATCGGTGTAGCAATCTTCTTTCTATTATTGATCTTTTTTCCGGATTTAATTATCGAACATTATTTATTAATTAGTATTTTGTTCATAATTGCGGTCTTGCTGCCATCGATTATTCGATTTTTAAGAAAGAAAATGTCGAGCAGAGAAATGGTAATGCTAGCGGTTTTAGCAGCTATTGCAGGGGTTTCGCGTATTCCATTTGCGCCTATTCCCAGTGTGCAACCGACTACATTTGTTATTATTGCTTCAGCGATTGCATTAGGTCCTAAAAGTGGATTGGTCATTGGAGCTTCCGCTGCACTTGTCTCTAATATGATACTGGGACAAGGACCGTGGACACCATGGCAAATGATGGCATGGGGGATGGCTGGCTTCGCTGCTGGTTTACTCGCAAAAACATTCTTCATGCGAACGATGACCTGGCGATTGATTTATGGATTTATAACTGGGTTTATTTTTGGTTGGGTAATGAACCTTTGGATTCTCTTTAGTGGCTTTGGAGAGCTTACGTGGGGAACCTTTATCGTCTTAAATACATCGAGTTTCTATTTCGATTTAGCCCACGCTTTATCGAATGTCTTTTTCCTCTTATTATTTAGTACGATATGGATAAAAATCTTGCACCGTTTTAAGGAAAAATATGGCGTCTTTTTGGATGAAGGCTAAATAAGATTTAACTCATCATCCATTTAGTAAGGAAAACATAAAGTAATTATTTAATAAGATGTCAATTCGCCTTCAGCTTTTATTACTGTTCTGAAAGCTTTATTTTCAATAAGAATATGTCACTTTATAATAATTTACATTAAATTTCTAAAAAACCCTTTGAAGCGTCATGCTCCTTTAAAGGGTTTTTAGTATTTATTTAGAAGGAAGCAAATATAAACGAAATCAGCTTTTTCTCCGATTTCTTCAAATCTGACTTCTGGTCTCTGACCTCTGGAAAGACGCTTTAGCGTTTTTCACAATTCTCATTTCTATTAAAAGTGCGCTATAGGTTGTTTTTCTCCTCATCAAGTCTTAAGTATTTCTAAACTTTTTTCAATTGATAAGAAAGTGGTTTTTTAGTAACGACTCTTTTTTAGAGCATCTTACACTTTATCTATTGATCTATTCATTATTTATCTACTACTGGATATGCATATGCTACAAATCGGTCGGGTGCACTTCCTATATAGCTAAATGGATAACAGGTGGAGACAACAAGGACTTCTTCTCCCATTTGCCCCACTACGGATGTATCGTCTTCTGGTACGATTCGAGTTTGGCGAATTTCGTATTCATAGTCACCATAAGGCATCTGAACGATGAAAATGTCGCCTATTTCAAGTTCCCCAAAATTCCGAAATACAGTATCACGATGTCCGGATAACACGATTTGCTCATCTTGTCCGGGATAGGCAGTTTCATTCATATGCCCGACGCCTTTGGATAATGCATCTTCATCGGCACCTTCCACGATGGCGAGTGTTTTTTCTAATTTTGGTATTTCTAAAGTAGCGAATGCTTGCATATGTTCAGCAGTATATGATTGTACTGTATCTATATCATTAGTCTGCTGAGAAGTTGCTTTTTGCGATCTACTAATACTTTCCTGAGCCTCTGCTAAGGATTTGTCTTGATCCATTTCATGTGAGATGTAATCATATCCGAAGAAGCCAATTAAAAGAAGTCCAATTGTAATAAAAATCGTTCCAACAATCTTCATTTTAATCCCCTTTCTTGAAAAAATAGAATGGTAATTTACCCAAATAAGTAGTTTTAATATTTTTTGGAAATTTCTCTGATCCCATAAGACCAAAGATTTCCGAAGTTGAATTCTTTATATATAATGTGAACAATGATCTCTCAAGTTCAATTGTATTGTATTAATGATATATAATCAAAGCAAATAACAAAATGATTTGGATTTGGGTACAATGTGCTATTTAGGTAAAAGGTTATTAAAAGGATGAGGATACAATTCTTATTATGCTTAAAGGTCAATTTATAGTAAAATGAAGGAAAGTTGAAGAATCACATATATTTGATGCAAATCATGAAGCGAAAATAAGAAAGTTTATTCTCCTTGGAGCTATTGCTGATAATTTTCAGGATTGGTTTGATGTCTATCAATCTAGATTGGATCGTGCTAGAAGTTTTTTTGAAATGAGGAAAGGCAGATGAGAGTATTATTGGAGTTATTTCGAATTATAATAATTTTAGCGTTACTTGGCGGATTGAGTTGGTTTATTTTAAGTCAGCTTTATTCCGATAATATGGCTTCGGATGATTATCAATGGCTTGGAGCAATTGGTATATATCTGATCCTTTTTGTGCTTTACCGCAATAAACTGCAATTTTCTGGATGGTATCAAGGAAATGGAAGAACTAAACTATCAAGGAAGGTTACACGAGTGCTGATGGCAATCGCAGCATTGCTGATTGCTGCTCCTTTCTTTATATAAATTTTCTGCTGGGGATATGCAGAATAGGAGAGATACTATGTTAAGCGCAGCAATCCAATTAAGTGAATAAGAAGAAAATGAAGAGGCAAGAAAGATGTTGTTTAATATCCTCATAATAAGGAATAATAAAAACAACCAAATTCCTATATGATGGAGGATTGCATAATGGGAAGATTGATAAGAAGACTGATAAGATATGGACCAATTATTTACCCAATTGTAAAGAAGTTTTTGAATAAACGAAGGCAAAAAAAGAGTTTAAGGAAATGAGTTTGCACATGGTATTTCTTATTGGAAATACCATGTGTTTTTATTTTCAATCGTACATTTTTAAAAATTGGAAAGTTGTGTTAATTGGAAAAAAATAGTATGATAGTCTTGCAGAAATGTACATAGGGGCGGTGGATAACATACGTGTATTTACAGTGGGGGCAGCAGTTTTTATCGTATTGTTCTTATTTCCTGTTAGTTGTGTAATGGCCACCACAGTTATTCAATTGGAAGAAGGGCAGGAAAATTATCCTTTAGGCCCTGTTATGGAACTGCTGGAGGATAAGGATGGCACATGGGATATTAAGGATGTGGCGAGTGGAGCGCTCGACGACCATTTTTTTCATTATGATGGTAATGTTCCCAGCTATGGCTATAAGTCATCAACTTACTGGATTCGTTTGACCCTTGATAATAAATCTTCCATAGACGAATGGCTGTTGGAAGTTGCATATCCTCCACATGATTTAGTGAGTCTTTATACGTCGACAACAGATGGTGGATTTCATTTAAGTGAAACGGGAGATTTACTGCCTTTTTCGACGAGGGATTTTCCCCATCGAAATTTTGTCTTTGAACTAATGGTTCCACCAGGAGAGGTGATAACATATTTTTTAAGAGTTAAAAGTGATGGATCGATGCAATTACCGGTAACACTTTGGTCAGAGAAGGAATTTCAGCAAAAAAGTATACTGGAGTATATGCTTTTAGGTCTTTATTTTGGATTCGGACTTATTATGATTATTTATAACCTTTTTTTGTATGGTTCGCTTCGGGTATCCAGTTATCTATGGTACGTCCTATTTATCTTTTCCATTATGCTTGTTCACTTTACGTTAAATGGACTATCTTATCAATACATATGGCCGGACATGAGCTGGTGGAATAATCGAGCCATCTTGTTTTTTATGGCAGGTACGAATATCACTGCATTACTTTTCACAAAATCATTTCTTAATACAAAGGTATTTACACCAAAGGCAAATAAGCTGATCAATTGGTATATTTGCTTACAACCGATATTAATCGGTGTTTTGTTGGTTCATTATGAGACGGCACTAAATTTAATTATGGTGGAAACGATTGGTGTGATTGGTATTGTGATCACAGTGGCAGTATTGTCCTGGAAAAAAGGCTATCACCCAGCAAAATATTTCTTTTTCGGATGGATAATCTTTTTGATTGGTGTTGCGATCAGTTCTTTTGCTGATATGGGGTTGTTACCCATTATATTTGTTACGAAATATGCATCACAAATGGGTTCTGGAGTAGAGATTATACTATTTTCCCTCGCACTGGCAGAAAAAATCAAGCGCTTACGTTTGGATAAAGAAACTGCTGAACAGAATGCAATCAAAAGCCAAAAGCTTGCTGTCGAACATTTAAAACAAGCCAATCAGGTTAAAGACGAATTTTTAGCAAATACCTCTCATGAATTAAGAACACCATTGCATGGTATCATTGGAATTGCCGAATTATTACTCAACAGGCAAGGATTGGATAAACAAGTTAAGCATCATCTTTCCTTAATTATTTCCAGTGGGAGCAGACTTTCACATTTAATTAATGATCTGCTGGATGCGTCAAAGCTGAAATATAACGGGATAGAGTTGGAAATTGATCCAGTCCATTTAAAAGAATTAGCTGATGTTACGATTGCAGTTTCTTCATCGATAGTAACTAAACCGATTACGATTAAAAATCTGATTCCTGATACGCTCCCCCCTGTAGCTGCTGACAAAAATCGGCTTCAGCAAATTATGTATAATTTAATCGGAAACGCATTGAAGTATACGGATATGGGAGAGATTGTCCTGTCAGCAGAGATAGAGGAGAAAAAAATAACCGTATCGATTAAAGACACAGGGATAGGTATTTCGGAAAACGATCTAAAAGACATATTTGATAGCTTTAAAAGAGGAACAAATTCATCAGATAGATTCACTGTTGGTACTGGATTAGGGTTAAGTATTACGAAACAGTTGGTAGAATTGCATGGTGGAGAGATAAGGATTCACTCCATACTTGGAGAGGGAACAATCGTATCTTTTTCCATTCCAATTTATGAAGGAACCAAACAATTTACCCAGCAAATTTTTAAGAACCCATTATCAGTTCCGTCAGCTGAGAAAAGTAACGATGAAATTGCAGCATATGCCAGTAGCGAAAAATCCGATGGAAAAATTCTGATTGCGGATGATGAATCGATAAATGTTCATGTCTTATTAAACCATTTGTCTATTACCGGATATGAACTTGCGGTAGCGAATGACGGACAACAAGTGTTGGAACATCTTGCTGAGGATTCGTTTGATCTTGTGATCTTGGATGTGATGTTGCCAAAACAATCAGGTTTTGATGTTGCAAAGAAGATAAGGGAACAATTTTCACTAACTGAGCTGCCCATTTTAATGCTAACAGCTCGGTCTGAGTTGGAGGATATCATAACAGCCTTTGATGCTGGAGCAAATGATTATTTAACCAAGCCATGCTCTAAAGAAGAATTGCTGGCACGTGTCAGGACGCTTCTATCATTAAAGTTGGCTATGGAAGAGGTGGTCACTGTAAACAATGAGCTCAATGATTTGAATCACTCACTGGAAGGACAGGTCATGAAACGTACGGAAGAATTGGAATTAAAGACAGATCAGCTAACGAGAATGGAAAAAGCAAGAAGACAACTGATGTCCAATATCTCTCATGAACTAGGGACACCGATGACATCTGTCCGGGGGTATGTAAAAGCAATGATTGATGGTGTAGTCCGGGGGGATGATCAGAATTACTTACGCGTTGTGTATCAAAAGGTATTGGTCATTGATCGACTAATTCATGATTTGTATGAACTCTCGAGGCTTGAAGCAAGACAAGTTAGCTTTAGATGGAGTCAATATCCTGTAGGTGCGTTAATATCAACTCTTTTTACTAAATATGAGATGGATGTGAAGGCCCATGGCATTCATTTCTCGATTCATAACCATTTACAAAAATCAGAAAATGAAGAAATTCTCACGGTTGATCTGGATAGAATAGATCAAGTACTAAACAACCTTATTTTTAATGCAATTCAATACACGAAGAAGTTCGGTCTCATTGAAATTGATATTAAGAAAATGAATGTGCTGCCAGAATTACCGTCATTCCAACAAACTGGGGAGGGTTCTTTTTTGCAGATAAGTATAAGGGATAATGGTATGGGGATATCTACTGAAGCGATTCCACATATTTTTGAGCGTTTTTATCGGGAAGAACAAGCACGTACTGGAAAGGGTACAAATACAGGTTTAGGGCTTTCGATTACAAAGGAAATTATAGAATGCCACCAAGGTCATATATGGGTCGAAAGTAAAATCGGCCAAGGAAGTATATTTCATTTTATTCTCCCGCTTGATTCGGAAAAACTGGAGGGGATCAGTCTTGAAGAATGAAAAAGTACTAATTGTTGAGGATGATGCTGAAATTCGGCATTTGATACAGCTTTATTTAGAAAAAGAATATCAAGTAATCTTGGCAGGCAATGGAAAAGAGGCACTCGAAGCAGTTAAGCTGGATTCACCAGATGTTATTCTTCTGGATATTCTCCTGCCTGGAAAAGATGGGTTGGAAGTTTGTAGGGAAATTCGAACATTTAATGTGGATGTTCCGATAATATTTTTGAGCTCAAGAAGAGAATATGAAGATCGGATTTTCGGACTGGAAGCTGGTGCTGATGATTATATTACAAAGCCTTTTGATCCGGGTGAGGTTCTTGCGAGAGTAAGGGCACATTTAAGAAGGAAAGAGATTTCGGCAAGACATTTTGATGCGAACCAGACCGTTCGACGATTTGGTAATTTAGAAATTAATATGGATAATTATACGGTTCATCGCAGTGGTGAACCGATTCAATTATATACAAAGGAAATGCAACTCCTATTTTTCTTGATTAAAAACCCAAATCGAGTATTTTCGATTGAACAACTTTATGATCAAATTTGGGGTGAGGATAAATTTGGTGATTATACAACTGTAAAAGTCCATATTAGTAACCTCAGAAAAAAAATAGAAAAATCGCCGGAAAATCCCTCATTTATTAAGACCGTCAGAGGTTTTGGCTATAAATTTACTACGAAAAATTAAGCTATTACAATGATATTAAAGACATGTTCAACTTCTTTTCAGCAGGAGACTTTAGCATGAAATGGGGATTTAAATATTCTGTGTAAGTTGGCTCCTGTTTGATTTAGCAAAATCATTTAGACAGCTGCTGTAATTTATCGTATAATTGACTGAAAAAATTCATTATCACCATAGGGGAGTTAGAGAAATGGATGAAATGATAGAAATTCAAAATGTTTCATGGAAAAGACAAAAGGAAACAATCCTCTCGAATGTAAACTGGGAAGTGACAAAAGGTCAGCACTGGGCTGTACTTGGTCTAAATGGCTCCGGCAAAACGACGCTGCTTAATATAATTAATGGTTATCTTTGGCCAACGACTGGTGAAGTCAGGGTACTTGGGAAACAATTCGGTAAAACGGATCTTAGAGAATTAAGGAAATCTATCGGCTGGGTCAGCTCTTCATTTCAAGAGAGGATTAAGGAAACAGATTTAACCGAAAATATTGTTGTGAGTGGCAAATATGCCTCAATTGGATTGTACGAGCGTCCCACAGAAATGGATTATCAAAAAGCATCGGAAATCATGGAACAGCTTGGCTGTAGTAACTTAGCGGGGCGATCGTATCAAACATGTTCCCAAGGAGAAAAACAAAGGGTTCTGATTGCACGTGGATTAATGAGTTCACCGGATTTGCTTATATTGGATGAACCATGTAATGGACTCGACTTTATTGCCAGGGAAGATTTATTGGCTGTAATAAGTGATCTGGCAAATCAGGAAAATACTCCAACAATTATATATGTCACACATCATATTGAAGAAATTCTGCCTATATTTACACATACGCTCTTATTGCGTGAGGGAAAAGTATTTGATAATGGTGAAAATCAAAATGTGTTAACAAGCGACTGTTTATCACATTTTTTTGCTAAACCTGTTCAATTAAAATGGCATAAAAATCGACCCTGGATGACACTCTTGGATGAATTATGACAGTTATTTTGGCGAAGATTATCATTATAAGAGGTTGTTCAAAAGGTTCAGTAACAATGACACTTCGGGATAGGGGATCTTCAACTAATTACCGACACGTCCCGGGACTGCACCGAAGCTCGCTCCACCGAGAACCTTGGGACTGCGCTAAAGTTCATCCCATCGAAAACCACTGTGTCGAACGTCGAGGTAACCACATCACACGAGAAGTTTGTATGTTTCTTTTTTGTTTGCTTGGAAAAGAAAACACTTTTCCTGCGTGTTAGAATGTTACCTCACGTATTAATTGTATACGTTCCGGTACGGGGATCTACGCTGCTTCGAACTTCTCGATCCTTTATATTCTCTTTTTTGAAAACGCAAAAATAAAAGGCTGCTCAATTTGAATAGAACAGCCTTTAATCAGTGCTTATCTCCTGTATTCCTTTTCCGTTCCATTCGAGAATTCAATTTCAAGCTCAACGTTTTTGGCGTCATCGGGAATGTTGAATGCTTCCGTTACGGTATTCAGTACTTCATCATCTGCGGTATTTTCATCAAATTCAAAGTTGGAAAATAGTTTATCAAGTTCTTTCATCGCCGCATTACCCTTAAGGTTGATGTTTTGTGATTTATCTTCATACGTTGCTTCTGTCTCATCTTTGTCCTGATCATAGTTAATGTCAATGGTATCACTTGTATCATTAAAATCTGCTTCAAGATCAAAACCGGCAAATAAATAATTCGCATTTGTAGTATTATTTTCAGTATTGCCCCCATCGTTATTCGTGTCTTGCTGTATTTGCTCATTTGCATTTTGCGGTGGGTTCGTTACTTCATCATCATCTCCACATGCTGCAATTATAAATACTGTTATCAAAAGTGGAATCATCCATTTAAACTTGTTCATTATTTGAGATCTCTCCCATCCATCGTATTAATTGTAAATATTATTTCCTTTGGCAAAAATTTTAAACATAGCAGCTTCAAAAATATTGTGCGAAGTTTACGCTTTGAATAATCGTAGCCCTCTATTGTTGAGTTATAGCTTTGATTCCAATTAAGTAGTGGAATTTATTTATCGTGCTGTTAGTTGTGCTACCTGAAAAAATGGTTCAATACATTTTGCGGGGAAGGTTGGATCAGTTGGTTTATTCGGAACCGGTATAATAAGTATTTATAGAAACAAACCTATTATTTTCTCTGTACTTTGTGAAAGATCCAAAAAAATTAAGAATAGGCGGACATTAAACTTTTCAAGACAAGTTGTTAGTGGTATGATTACTAATTGTTTCTATCTCACAGAATGAAGTAGGGAATTATCATTCTGCAGTAAAGTAAATATGGGCTGCGGTGAGAAATATGTAATGGCTTGATAAGGAAAGAAGGAATACAATGGATAATAATAAAGTCCAGCCCCAAGAGGTGAAGGAAATTAATAAAGTTCCTCTTATTATTGTTCTGATTTCCGGAGCATTTGTTGCTATATTAAATCAGACACTTTTAGGAACTGCTCTGCCCCATATCATGCGTGATTTGAAGGTGGATGAAAATACGGTTCAATGGCTTCAGTCTATTTTCATGTTAGTTAATGGAATTATGATTCCAATCACTGCATTTTTTATTGAACGATTTACAACAAGAGGTCTATTTCTCACAGCGATGAGTATTTTTGGATTGGGTACAATAATTTGTGCTGTAGCTCCGGATTTTAGCTTTTTATTAGCAGGTAGGGTCCTGCAGGCTGCAGGTGCCGGAATCCTTATGCCACTAATGCAAACCCTTATGTTTCTTATATTTCCGATTGAAAAACGCGGATCAGCGATGGGGATGTTCGGTTTGGTCATTGCCTTTGCTCCCGCTATAGGACCAACGTTATCCGGTTGGCTTGTGGAACATTTTCCGTGGAGAAGTTTATTTTATGTCATTCTGCCAATCGTTATTATTGATATTGTGGTTGCTTATTTCATATTAAAGAATATCACGAAAAGAACATTTCCCAAGGTGGATATTCTGTCAATTATCTTATCCACATTAGGATTTGGTGGTTTGCTATACGGATTCAGTACAGCCGGAAGCAGTGGTTGGGTAAGTAGTCATGTTGTCATATCGATGATCATTGGTTCGATTACATTGGCCTGGTTTATCCTCAGACAGTTGAAATTGAAACAGCCAATTCTTGAATTTCGCGTATTTAAATATTCGATTTTCACATTAACTACTGCTCTTGGAATGACAGTGTTTATGGCACTGATTGGAACTGCTATCATCATACCAATATTTATGCAGAATATGCTTGGTTTTTCTGCTGTAGAATCCGGCTTGGCCTTAATGCCAGGTGCAATCATAATGGGTCTGATGAACCCTGTGACAGGAAGATTATTTGATAAATTTGGTGCTAGATGGTTGTCAATTATTGGACTGGCGATTTTAGTTGTAACTACATTTATGTTTGCTGTATTTACTAGTGATACGACTTTCACGTATATTGCTGTTGTTAATTCCGTTAGAATGCTCGGTATGGCGATGGTGATGATGCCTGTCACAACAGCTGGCCTGAATCAGCTGCCAACCAATTTAATACCACATGGAACAGCGATGAATAATACAATGCGTCAGATGGCGGGTGCTGTTGGAACCGCATTGCTAGTTACGTTAATGACGAACAATGCTATTTTGTCTGAGGGAGTCGAAGGAGCAATTCATGGGGTGAATGTATCCTTCTTTGTAGCTGGTATATTTGCAGTTATTGGACTTGTAATGTCGTTCTTTATTAAAAATTCCCGTCCAGGTATGGAGGATATTCACTAGAATTTAAAATACAAGTAAAATGATCTCCAATCCGGTGGTTGGAGATTTTTTTAATGCAATCGTCTGCGGACTTAATAGATACCCTTCTGTCACGGGTCAACCATATATGATCATATGTTATCAAGGGTTAACCTAAAGACAGGAGGAAAAAGGATGTATTCAAATTATCCATATATGCATCATACAAACTGGTTTGTAAATTATCCCTATTGGCAGCATTCATATGCCAGGCAGTACTATAATAATTCAATGTTATTCGATATCACTGAACGTCAGCAATCTGTTAATGGTCAGGCAACATGGACAGAGGGAGGACAGGTTACACAGTGTGGGATTCCTTGGTCAGATAATCAGTATATGACTGCAGCTGTTGGCATTAATTCCCCTTATCAATGTGGACAGACACTTAAAATAAGGAATCTCTCCATACCTGGACAAAGGGAGGTACTGGTAACGGTGGTTGATAAAGTTCCAGGCTACCCAGCAAATAGAATTAATCTCCATCGCAGAGCATTTGAAGCACTTGGTTCAAACCCAAGTGTTGGGGTTATCAATGTAACGATTACACCTTCGCCGGAATTAGAGGAGCAGAAATGGGGGAAATATTTGCTAGAAATTGCACAAACAGCTTATCCAAATTATGATGTTACGGAGTATGACAAAGTGGAGGAAAGTCAACTATCCGAAACCCAAACTCAGGAAGTATATGAATATCTACTTGCCTCCCCTCAAGGTGATATTAGAGTAAGGGGAACCGTTATTTATGACACGGAAACTGACCGGGTTATTTCGTTTGATCTAATGGAAGCGTGAATAATTAAGAAGCGGTACAGCCTGTTCGTGATATCGAGCACTGTATCGTTTTATTATCGCCGCTCACCGGACGATAAATCTGTTCACCGGGCGATAAATCCATTCTCCTGGCGATATCGCCGCACACCGGACGATAAATCTGTTCACCGGGCGATAAATCCATTCTCCGGACGATATCGCCGCTCACCGGACGATAAATCTGTTCACCGGGCGATAAATCCATTCTCCGGACGATATCGCCGCACACCGGACGATAAATAGGTTCACCGGGCGATAAATCCATTCTCCGGACGATAAATCCATTCTCCTGGCGATATCCACGTTTTCCGGACGATATCCAAGCTCTCCCGATGATATATTCGTTTACCCAGTTTACCGATAGCCTATATCCTGATCTGCAGTAATCTCATTTAGATATCTCTGACTACTAAGACAATGAATCCGTTTCTCCCTTCTGGACTGCTTATTTTATGCGCATAAAATGTTGAAATGTTATACTTGAAATAAAAAAGGAATAATAGATATGACAAAAGATAATTATTTTAATGAAAATTCCCATGAGAGATCAAATCAAACTTTATCAAAAATTTTGGCAGCAACAATTAAAACAGGTATCATCAAATCCAATTTAATTCCAATGCTCGCAGGGTTAACATTAGCTTTATATACATACCAGATTGATTTAATCGATAAGGTTCCAGAAATTTTATTTGCTTTGATTGGTTCTATCTTAGTAATTGGTGCAGCAGGAGCTTATAATAACGTATATGATCGTGATATAGATACTATTATGGAGAGAACAAAAAACAGACCAACAGTAACAGGAGAAATAAAGATCAAAACTGTATTGTGGCTTGCTTTGTTCATGGCAGTGCTTGGAATAGCTTCGCTTGCATTGACAACCAAATTAGCAGCATTATTAGGATTTTTAGGTTTATTTTTTTATGTTGTCCCATATACGATGTGGAGTAAAAGAAGGACAGTTTATAATACCGAGATTGGAAGTATTTCCGGAGCTATGCCACCCCTGATTGGATGGGCAGCTATTTATCCGGATATTACCCATCCAGCTATTCTTGGTCTGTTTGTTATTACAATTATTTGGCAAATGCCACATTTTTATGCCATAGCTATTCGCAGACATGACGAGTATAAGGCAGCTAAGGTTCCAATGCTTCCGGTAGTGAAGGGTGTTAGAAGAACGTATATACAAACAAATATATATTTAGTCATTTTAATTGCAATTAGCTTTCTGTTTGGCTCTTTAAGTCTTGGATTGATGTTAGTGGCACTTCTTCTAAGCATTGTTTGGCTTGTTCTAAGTATGTATGGGTATAATAAAATGGATTCAGTGAAATGGGCAAAATCAATGTTTGTTTATTCACTTCTTCATATGACTGTTCTATTTTCGACTGTAATTATTTATTCACTTATGGGTATTTTCTTTGATTTATGAAATAGCTTAGCCAGTAAATGCTTAAGGTTAATCTCTATAAAAGAGATTGTTCAAAAAATCCGGTAATTGACACATCGATGTTTTTATTTGGCTTGCTTTTGGGTTCCTTGGATAGGAAAAATACTTTTCCTGCAAGCGAGAACATTTTCTCACTTATTAATTACATACGTTCCGCTACAGGGAGCTATGCCGTCTAGAACTCCTCGGTCCTTTTTATCACGCATTAACGGGCTGTAATCACCCACCTCTAAGCGTGAGAAATCCCAAACGTGAAGGTGGGGGATAAAAACAGCCCGTAAATTTCCTGATTCTGTTCAAGGGCCTTTAGGTCATATCATGAGGTACTAACATTCAGTGGGGGAGGAAGGGAACCCCCCCACTGAATGAAGTTTCACTTTATTCTCCTTCTTAAACACGCACTTAAAGAAGGATATTCAGGAAAAAAACAGAAGTAATATAATATGGATAAGATAATTTATCATCTAAATTGGAGGCGCTTGTTATGATAACGATTGAAGATTTTACAAAGCTGGATATCCGTATCGGTACTGTGTTGAATGCGGAGGCTTTTCCGGAAGCAAGAAAACCCGCAATTAAATTAAAAATTGATTTTGGGGAAATTGGCATTAAAAACTCATCAGCACAAATTACACGAAGATATGAACCCGGGCAGCTTATTGGTCGCCAAGTTGTTGGGGTAGTAAATTTTCCCCCAATGCGTGTTGCAGGTTTCAAATCGGAAGTACTGGTAATTGGAGGTGTACAGGAGGAAGGTGACGTGGTGCTTTTAAGACCGGATGAAACTGTTGAAAATGGTACACCAATCTCTTGATTTCTTGTAGAACTTAGCCCATATCCTCAGCACAATATGATAGGATTATTATATTGTAACGAATTATTAAACAAATGATAATAAAGGATTAAGGAGATGAACCACATGAGTCTTTTTGAAGAATTAGAGAAAGCGTTATCACCTGAGCGTGTAACCAAAAACGATACAATTCTGGAATTACATAGTAAAGATGAATCCTATCATACCCCATATTTACCTGATGTCGTAGTATTTCCTGAAAACAGGGAAGAAGTAAGCGAGATTATGAAACTGGCAAAAAAATACGAGACTGTTGTTGTACCGTTTGGTCTAGGATCAAGTCTTGAAGGAAATATGATTCCCTATGAACAGGGGATAATGATTGATTTTTCCATGATGAATAAAATTTTGGAGGTTAGAGCAGAGGATTTCCTTGTTAAGGTACAGCCTGGTGTTACAAGGACACAGCTGGATAAGGCATTGAAAAAGCATGGGTTATTTTTCTCTGTAGACCCAGGTGCAGATGCGACACTTGGCGGGATGGCTGCGACGAATGCAAGCGGAACCACTTCCGTAAAGTATGGAATCATGCGGGATAATGTTCGTGATTTGGAGGTTGTTCTTGCAGATGGTACAGTTTTTCATACCGGGAGTTTAGCTGCAAAGTCCTCATCCGGATATCATCTAAATGGTATTTTCATAGGGTCTGAGGGAACATTGGGATGTTTTACAGAATTAACGTTAAAAGTTTACGGTATACCTGAACATACAACGGCGGGAAGAGCAGCTTTTAGTTCGATTGATGACGCAGTCGATGCGGTTATTGGTATACTTCAGGCAGGCATTCCTATTGCACGGGTTGAATTGGTTGATGAACAGTCAATGAAACAGATCAATTGGTATAGCGAAACAGAATATGCGGAAGTGCCAACATTATTTTTGGAATTTCACGGGAATGAAGCAGGCCTTAAGCAGGACGTGAATTTCACACGTGAAATTGTAAGTGATTTTAACTGTAAGGAGCTTATTTTTGAAACCGATACAGCCGCACGAAACCGCCTGTGGGACGCACGACACAATGCAGCATATGCATATATTCATGGGAACCCCGGTAAAAGGCAAATGGTAACAGATGTCTGTCTGCCAATCTCAGAACTTGCAGGAGCTATTAAGGATGCTAGATCCGCTGTAGAAGCTTCAGGACTGGTGGGAGGAATTGTCGGGCATGTTGGTGATGGCAATTATCATATCTTATTAATGATTGATGTAAATAATCCATCAGATATAGCAAAAGCCAATCAGGTGAATGAACAAATCGTGGGTTATGCACTTGCCAGAGGTGGCACCTGTACGGGGGAGCACGGTGTTGGTGTCGGAAAAAAGAAATATCAGCAACAGGAACACGGACCTGCGCTTGATGTTATGCGAAAGATAAAAGCTGCCTTGGATCCCGCTGGTATGCTTAATCCTGGAAAAGTTATTGATCTGGATTAAATGAGGAGACAAATATAATGAAAAATTACACAAACCCAACGATTGCTGCCATTCAAGCAGTACCTGAAATTTTCAATCTGGAAAAAAGTCTTAAAAAAGCAGCTAATCTAACAAAAGAGGCCGCTGCCAAAGGTGCTAACATCGTTGTTTTTCCAGAATCCTATTTGCCTGCATATCCACGGGGGATGAGTTTTGGTGCGATAATAGGAAGTCGCAACGATGCCGGACGGAGTGACTTTGTTCGATATGTGGAAAATTCTGTTGCTGTACCTTTAGAGGAAACGGATTATCTGGGCGAAATTGCCAAAGAAAATAATGTATATTTGATCATGGGAATCACAGAGCGTGATAATCAGTGGAGTGACACAACACTGTATTGTACTGTGTTATTCTTTAGTCCAGAAGGTGAGTTGCTTGGAAAGCATCGTAAGCTAAAGCCTACTGGATCGGAACGCCTGATTTGGGGTGAAGGTGATGGAAGTACGATGCCTGTTTTTGATACACCTTTTGGTAAAATTGGTGCACTCATCTGCTGGGAAAATTACATGCCACTCGCCCGTGCAGCTATGTATTCCAAAGGTGTGCAGATCTACCTTGCCCCGACAGCAGATATGCGTGAATCCTGGCAATCAACATTACGCCATATTGCCATGGAAGGACGTTGTTTTGTCGTCGGAGTCAATCAGTATGTAACCAAATCCATGTATCCTGAAGATTTGGCCTGCTTTGCTGAACTGGAAAATGCAGCCGATGAAATGTCTAAAGGCGGAAGCGCCATTGTTGATCCACTGGGCAACTATCTTGTGGAGCCTTCCTGGGAACAAGAGGAAATCCTGATCACGACACTTGATTTAAACAAAATTACTGCCGCAAAATTTGATTTTGATCCAGTAGGACATTATGCACGTAATGATATCTTTCAATTACAGATCAATGAAGAAAAGCAAGAACCGAGGAAAAATATGAAACTTTAACTTGCAAAATCTGTATCAGTCAGCAACAGCATGGAGGTAAGAAATGAAAGAAATCATTATCATATTGGCAGAAATAGTTAATACAATTCATGATATATTGATCGACATGTTTGGCCTGCACCTGACTGACAAGCAGCTTCATTTCTGGGTGATTGGTATCATTGGGATTGTAACCTTTTTCTTTGTATATATTTTCTTTAAATTTATCGAAATGATGAAATGGAATATTACTATTCTGGCATTTATTTATACCTTTACAGTCATGGTTGTTTTAGTTTTTGCAATTGAGCTGCAGCAGGCCATTACGAATCGGGGAAACATGGAATTTGCAGATGCCGTCATGGGATTATGGGGTTTTCTGGTATTCTTCTTGTTCTATGCCGTTGTAGCCTTCGTAATTTATATGATGTTTAAATCCTTTAGAAAGAGAAAATAAACGAAATGGAGGAGGTTTACATGGATGTGTTTCAAGCAATTCAAGCACGAAGGGAAATTACAAAATACAAGAATAAACCAATAGATGCTGATATTTTAAATAAGGTAGAGGATGCGGGGTTTTTTGCCCCGACAGGTAATAACCTGCCGTCCAAAAACTTAATTGTTGTTAAGAATCGTGCTAATCTGGATAAACTTGCAGAAACAACACCATATATGAAATGGCTGAAAGAAGCACCTGCAGCTATTGTTATCAGTGGGATACCTGATGCCAGCAAGTACTGGCTGCAGGATACTTCCATTGCAGCAGCATTTGTCTGGCTGGAAGCAGTGGAGGTTGGATTAGGAGCAGCATTCGGTGCAGTCTATCATTCAGAGGATGAACAGGAATCGATTGACAGAGAAAACCATGTGCGAGGCCTGCTGGATATACCACAGGATTACCGTGTGGTTGCGATTTTGGGTCTTGGTTATCCGGAGGAAACTCCAAAGTCGAAGAAACATATTGCACGGGAGAATGTGGTTCATTATGAGAAGTTCGACGGCGCATCTGACTGAACTACTTTTATAAAAACAGCTAACAATGGTTGTGGTTTTAAAATAAAGTTTGGTGAAATTGTGTTGATTGTAGAATTCTTTAAATTACGCAATCAGGGATTGTAGATTTTCAAACCTTCCTTCCATTCGTGTTTCAAATGAATTATTATTAATATGCTTATAGTGGATTGGAGTGAAATGTAATGGGAACTTATTGGGGGGCAACGGGAATATCAAAGCGCTTTATTAATGAATTGCAAAGATATTGTGAGAATAATCATCAAATAGAAAAAGTTGTTTTATTTGGGTCCCGTGCAAGAGGTGACTATCACAGGTCTTCTGATATCGATTTGGCTGTCTTTACTATAAATAGTACTCATTCTATACAGAATTTAATGGAACACTCTATATACGAATTGCCTACACCATTAAAAATTGATGTGGTTTTTATGAACCGGCTATCTAAGGAAAAGATGATTTTAAATATCCAAAAAGAGGGTGTGGTTATTTATGAACAGGGAAAGGCTCTACGAGAAGCTTGATGATTATAAACGTGCGAGTAGCCGGCTTAATGAAGCAACAAAAATTCAAATATACGATGATATTGTTTACGACGGCGTTATACAGAGATTTGAATTTACTTTTGAATTAAGCTGGAAGTTGATGAAAATGTATTTAGAATATACGGGGATTATGAACTCGGGAAGTCCCAGGGCAACTATCAGAGAAGCTTATACATACGGTTTAATTGAGGACGGGGAACAATGGATTGATATGATGATAGACCGAAATAAAACTTCCCATCTCTATGATGAAGAGGAAGCTAGACTGATTTATAACAAAGTGAAAAGCACCTACAGCTATCTTTTGTCTAAACTGGGTAGTACCTTGGAAGAAGAATTAAAAAAGATAAGATAGTTTTTAGGTAATTGTTACTATTAGTGGGACAGCTGAAGCCAGCAAGTATTGCAGCAGGATACTTCCACCGCAGGCTGCATTTGTCTGGCTGGAGGCAGTAAAATATATAACCTGAGTACCATCAATTAGTTATTTGTAGTTTTTCCATTACTGAAGTTTCAAGAGTGATTAATAAAAAAATTCCAAATAAAATGAACACATTGGATCGTTTATTAACAATTCTTGAATTTGAATTAACATATATCCCTTCTGATTATACACCATATTTAATTCCAGATATCCGTGATGAAAAGGATATTCCTATTCTTTTGTCACTCGCAATTGCTGAACCCGGTATTTTGATAACTAGAGATAAAGACTTCCATACTGATGAAATTAAGGAATATACAACGGTTTATACACCATCTGACTTTCTTCGGGATTTTACATAGTCAAGGAGAGATTTTTTCACCGGAAAGGCCACTTGTTTTAATGAATCCCCATCTAAATTCACCTGTAAGTTTGAAGATCAGTATAATAAAAAAACAGATGGGTTTATTAATTTCAAGAAGAATCCATTTTGAACAATCTTCTTTTAAAATGGATTCTTCTACTTAATCGTAACAGATGGGTTTGTAAGTGTTTTTAACCAAACTTTATTCGCAAGCTACAGTAGAAATATTGTTCGCTGAAAACATATGGAGCCTTCACATCAAATTGAAATCATTAGACAAATAAGTATGACAAAACTGACAACTTCAACTGACTCTAATGCAGCAAGCCTGATTAACTCCCGTATTAACGGCTTTTTGTTACCATTTTCTGCTTCAAGCCATAGGAAATCATCTGTAAAGATCATCATCATCTCTCTATATCCAACAATTATTCCCCAAACCAATGTGAAGGTACCAATGAGCAATGCAGCAAGCCAGGTGTTTCCATATGCCGTATTCCATAAAATATCCCACGATACAATGGGACCCAGAATAGTGCCAAGCAATATTCCTGTAACGATAACAAAAAATCCAGCCAATGTAAGAAAATGATGCGCCCATTTCATTAGAGAGGTAAGAAATTTTCGTTGAATAGCAAGTGACAAACTCATCGTTGCAGGATAAACACCCCAGCCAATAAACATAATTCCCCCTGCCCAAACAATGGCAAGAAATATATGAATCAAAAGAATAATTTCACGCATCACACTCACCTTCCGTCCCATGTGTATAGTGTAATGGCTTTTTGTTAATATAATGTGATCATTATCACGTTTATAGTTACGAATGCAACGGAATGGTGAACTAAAATGTGTAATGTTATGATAATAAGTATAGATTAATAAAGAATAGGAGACTTATAGATGCTTAAAGCAATTATTTTTGATTTGGACGACACTCTGCTTTGGGATAAAAAGAGTATTGCAGAGGCTTTTAATTCCACGTGTAAACTTGCCGAGGCAAAGTATGGAATTAATTCTGCAAAATTAGAAGAGAGAGTAAGAGAGAATGCCAGAACGTTGTACGCTTCGTATGATACATATGATTTCACACAGATGATTGGAATTAATCCATTTGAAGGACTGTGGGGGGATTTTTCAGATGAGGGTGATGCTTTTCAGAGATTAAAGGAAATTGTACCTGTCTATCGAAAGGAGGCCTGGACAAAGGGATTAAAGGATTTGGGAATTGACGATCCTGAATTTGGATCTGTACTTGCGAAAGACTTTCCTGAGAAACGCAAGGAAAAAGCATTTGTTTATGAGGATTCATTTAGCGTTTTGGATCAACTGAAAGGCAAATACCAATTGCTGCTGCTTACCAACGGGTCACCGAGTCTTCAGCAAGCAAAGCTTAAACTCACACCTGAATTCAATTCTTATTTTGAACATATCGTTATCTCTGGAGCATTTGGAAAAGGAAAGCCAGACCCGGCAATTTTTGCACATGCATTGGAACTTCTTTCTGTTCGAAAAGAAGAGGCGTTGATGGTGGGAGATAATTTAAATACAGATATAATAGGAGCAGTACGATCTGGGATAGATTCGGTCTGGGTGAATCGCCATCAATTGGAAAGAGGAGATGTGAGTCCGACATATGAGATTACTAGTTTGAGTGAGCTTATGCCTTTGATTCGATAAAGGCATACAGCTAAAAGAATTGGGGTATAAAATCGAAAATGAATAAGTAAGTTTTGTAAATACCAATAAAATGGTGGAAGTATTTGGAGTAGGGTAGTTAGGCAGGTTGAATAAACAACAAATATTAAGGGCTTAGAGAAAAAATCTCTAAGCCCTTTTAATGTGAAATGAGTAGAGCAATTCTAAAAATAGTCAAATACCGCATTGACATATAAAGAAACAACTGTTATGGTTATACACACATGTATATAACCGTATAAGTGTATAACGGTTCTACAGAATGGTGGTGAATAAAGATGAGCAACCCGTTTGATCAAGATAAACCTATCTATATACAGGTACGCGAAAAAATAGAAGATCAAATTATCAATAATCAATTAAAAGAAGGGGAGCAAGCACCTTCGACAAACCAGCTTGTGAATTTTTACAAAATCAATCATGCCACTGTATCAAAAGGAATAAATCAGTTAGTTGATGAAGGAATTCTTTATAAAAAGAGAGGGATCGGTATGTTTGTCGCAGAAGAAGCAAAGGAAAAACTGATCGGACAGCGAAAAGAGGCATTTATTGAGGATTATGTTTTGAGGCTCGTGCATGAAGCTGAAAAACTGGAAATTACAGAAGCTGAAATTATTCAATTTATAAAAAGAGTGAAAGGTCGTGACTTGTAATGAATGTTAAGGTCGAAAATTTAGGGCTGCGTTATGGCAGGGATGATGCATTAAAAAATATTACATTTGAACTAACGGATAAGAAAATATATGGGCTACTCGGAAGAAATGGCGCAGGAAAAACATCTCTTCTATCTATTCTGGCATCCTTCCGGGAAGCAACATCTGGGTCAATTACGATGAATGGAGAAGTACCGTTTGAAAATGCGAATATCATGCAACAAGTACTATTTTTGTACAACAAAGATTTTAAAGATGAATCAGACAATATAAAATCAATGCTTAAAGATGTACAAAGGTATCGGCCAAATTTTGATATAGACTATGCGGAGCATTTGATTAAGCGATTTAAACTTGATAAGAAGAAACCGCTTAAGAAATTTTCAAAAGGAATGCAATCCGCATTTAATGTGGCGGTTGGTTTAGCAACGAGAGCACCTATAACCATATTTGACGAAGTATATCTTGGAATGGATGCACCTTCAAGGGATATTTTTTACAAGGAACTCTTGCAGGATCAAGCAGAATATCCTCGAACCTTCATCCTTTCCACGCATCTTGTTTCGGAAATGGATTATTTATTTGATGAAGTTATTTTATTACACAAAGGAGAAATTTTACTTCATGAGGATGTTGATTCCTTTACCATAAAAGGGGCTAAGGTAACGGGAAGGAAGGATTTAGTGGATGAATTTGTAGGATCCAAGAAGCAATTAAATATAGAACAACTTGGAGATACAAAAGCGGTTGTCATTTATGGAGAGCTTAGTCAAGAGGAACGAAAAGTAGCATCGCATGCTGAGCTCGAAATATCAAACCTTTCATTACAGGATTTATTTATCCATTTAACAGGAGAGGAAAAGGAATATGAAACAAAATAATCATTTCCCTAAAATTGCTTTAGACATGTATGTTATGCAATTGACTTGGTCATTGGGATTTTTTGGTATCATGTTAATCATTCATTTTTGGAGAATAGGAAGGCTGACATTTTTCCAGGGAGATGAAGTTGATACCTTTTATAATTCAGTATTTACTACGGCGAATATTTTTATGCTTGTCATTGGTATTATCTGTATTCATTTTCTTCCGCATTATGTAGAAAATGGTGTGACGAGAAAGGATTATTTTAAAGGTGCACTTCTTGCATCGATTGGGTTATCTATTTCTCTTCCAATATTGGCATTCATTATCTCTTCAATAACGAAGGCAATAGTGAATATAAATTATCGGGAAGCGGACATTAATTCCGTCATTCAGGAAATAAATGGTGATGTTGGTGATATCATTGGAGATATTGTCCAGACAGTTATATTATCGCCACATGTTGATCCCAGTAGTAACTGGCTATTAGCCCTTGGAGTATTTAGTTTAAATTTATTTATGTATTATTTACTAGGTTGGCTAATCAGCGCAAGCTTTTACAAATATGATTTTATAATTGGTATAGTTTCCATTGTTGCTTCTATCCTTATTTTAATGTTTGGAGACACCATGATAAGAATAGCCTTGGATTTGCCTATATTTGATAGGTTTTCTGCATTAGCATCACTCCCATCGAGTATTACTTTATTCGTTATATTGCTAGTCATTATTCTTCCTGTTTGGATTATTCGCCAGCTAACGAAACGGGTTACGATTAAAATGTAAGTGTGAATGGAAGGGCGGGGGCTAGGTTCTGTCAGGAATTCTGACTCCTTGTCTTTTGATAATTAGGTTAAGGTTTATGTTACAATAATAAAAAGTTATTAAACTATAATTGGGTTGTTTAACAAGGAGGTACTTATGAATTGCGAAAGCGCTTTACACCAAATTGAAGTTGCCGTCAAAACAATAATTGAAATAATACATAAATTAGATGAAGCAGATTTACAAAAAAGACCAACATTTAATAAGCAGTCTATCGGAGAATTATTGGAACATATTGCGGTAATTTGTGAAGCAGACTGGCGTATCTCTAACGAGGCAACCCAAGAAGAGATGGGAAATTTTTATTCTACTATATCATATAAAACTTTAGATTCAATAGAAGAAGGTTTGCTTAGTAATTTTAATTCATTAAAAAATAATTATATGGATTTAAAGGACATAGATCTTTTATATCAAACTACTTCCTATTGGGGTTTGACTTATACAAGATATGAATGGTTGTTAGAGATATTAGCACATGTTTATCATCATAGAGGACAATTACATGCTATGCTTGTTCATTGTTACGATAAAGACCCTAAAATTTTAATGTTTGAATAATCTTCTTAAATAGGTGCTTTGGTTCAAGAAGATCTATTTCTTGTGGTACGAATGGAGAAGGTTAGTTAAAGTAGAAATGCCTTAATTTGTATCTTGTCAAAATAAAGCGTATTTAGCTATTCGATTAGTTAATCCCAGAGCATTATTAAAAAAGGTTGTTGAATCCATTAAATGTACGAAGGGGATTTATATGGCATATACATTTAGCATTTTGACACAAGAACAAGCAGAAATTATTGCATTTAACTGGCATTATGATGGGGAGTATTCTTTTTATGATATGGAAGCTGATAAAGAAGATTTAGACGAATTTTTAAACCCAGAAAAACGAGGGAATTCAACGTTTGCTGTAACAAAAGAGAGTGAATTGGTTGCTTTCTTTAGTATTCGTAAAGTTGCTGACAGAACTTTTGATATTGGCTTAGGAATGAGTCCAGATTTAACTGGAAAAGGCAATGGGATAGAATTTTTAAAGGCAGGCATTAACTTTATTCAAACAAAATTTAAACCTGAAAAAATCACATTATCAGTAGCAACTTTTAATCAAAGAGCGATAAAACTATATAGAAAAGTCGGATTTAAAGATGTAGAGACTTTTATGCAAGATACAAATGGCAGCACATTTGAGTTTTTGAAAATGGAATATAAATGTTAATAACTTTTCTTAAAGTAGCTGGTTCAATTCAATAAGAGTGATCGCTTCAACAAAAATCTGAATAGTTTAATAATATTGAAAATTTTTTATTGTACAGTTCCGTATGTAATAAAAAGACGGGATGTTTTATGTTTCATAAATTAGAGGGAGGAGAATTTAATGTTAAAAAGATTTTTAATACTATTAATTGTTTCTGGCATATTTTTAACAGCTTGTTCAAAAACTGAAGAGTTGGTTTATATCTGGAAAGGTGATGATTGGAAGGTCAATTATGGAAGAGATGAAAACTTTACTTTTAAATATATCGGAGAGGAACCTATACCAGAGAAGATAAGTTATATTATGGAACAAGGAAAATCAACAGCTGATGGTAATAATCTTCCCTCTAGTGATAATGGTGTTTGGTTTGTGAATGGATCATTCGATGATGATGCTGAAGATATAAATTTAACTGTACAGTGGGATGGGAAGTCGGAAGAGATTGATTTAGTAAAGGAGTAGTGGGTTTTATTAAATTCTTGTTAAGCTAAGGTGTGAATGTTAATTAGAATAAGAAGTGAGGAACGAAAAGTGGGTTATGGTTGGAAAACGTGTCCTTCTGATGTAAAAGATTTTATTTATAATCTAAAAAGAGAGATTAAGAAAATAATCAATGAAGATTTCATAGGGTTTTATATACACGGTTCTTTAGCTATGGGAGGGTTTAATCCTAAAAGTAGCGATATTGATGTTTTGGTTATTACGAAGAAATCATTGAAAGTTGAGGATAAAAGGAATTTAGCAAAGCTCTTATTTATATATTCTAATGCCCCATTTCCAATTGAGATAAGTTTCCTAAGTACAGACCAATTAAAGGATTGGCAACATCCCTGTCCATTTGATTTTCATTATAGCGAGTTCTGGAGAAAACGCTATGAAAATGATTTGTTAAGGGGTACATATAAATTTATAAATGAAGATATTAGCACTGATGCAGATATAGCTGCACATATAACGATAACTAATTACAGAGGTATATGTGTAGAAGGGGAACCTATTAATGAAGTTTTCCCTTTCGTTCCAAGGTCAGATTATATATCGTCAATAGTAGGTGATTTTCAGGAGTGTCTGGAGAATATTGAAGAAGACCCAATTTATTGTTCGTTAAATTTGTTAAGAGTATTTTGGTATCTAAAAGAAGGAGTAATTTCATCAAAGCAAGAAGCTGGTAACTGGGGACTAAAAACGTTGCCACAAGAATTAAGAAGTACAGTTAGAAAAGTGGTTGATATATACACGGATAATGAAGGGATCTGCACTTTTGATGAAGGTGAACTTTTATCGCTAAGAAATTATCTGGCAGAAAAGGTGCAAGGGTTATTACACTAGCTGGTGCAAATCTTGAAAAGGAATTGCGCTCTTGATCAATTAAGCTTGCAGGATAACTGAAAAAACGCTAGGGGGATTATAATGGATACAACAAAACAAAATAGCAACGCTTGGGACAAGAAGGTTGAAGAGGGTTCTAGATACACCCAATCTGTAAGTAGCGAAATAATTAAAAAAAGTAAATCAGGTGAATGGGAAATTACAGTCACTACTGAAAAAGCAGTTCCAGGGAATTGGTTTCCACCATCTTTAGAGGGATTAAAAATCCTTTGCTTAGCATCTGGTGGAGGGCAACAAGGACCAGTTTTAGCTGCTGCCGGAGCAGATGTAACAGTTACTGATATTTCAAAAAAACAATTGGAACAAGATGAAAAGGTTGCCAAACGTGATGGACTAACTTTAAAAACAGTACAAGGAGATATGGCAGACCTTAGCGATATTGAAGATGAATATTTTGATATTGTTGTTAATCCCGTTTCAAATTTATTTGTGAAAAATGTTCGTCCTGTATGGAATGAAGCTTAAAGAGTTTTAAAAAATAGAGGTATTTTAATTGCTGGATTTACGAATCCTCTGCTATGGATTTTTGATGATAATCAAGAAAGAAAAGGCATTCTTGATGTGAAACATTCCATCCCTTCATCCACTTTAGACTATCTGCCAGAGGTCGAAGTTCAGGACTATATCAGTTCAAGCCAAACAATAGAATATGCACATACTTTGGAAGACCAAATTCAAGGACAAATTGATGCTGGATTTGTTATTTCAGGTTTTTATGAGGATGATTTTGGTGGAACAAGAATACTAGACAATCATATTAAAACTTTTATTGCAACGAGGGCTATTAAATTAAAGGTCGATTAATATTTTTCTTGTGAAAGGTAGGATACTAGATAGGGCTCTTTAAAAAGCATGACACGCCTTGTGCCGCCCCTAAATCTAGTAAACCCATTTTTTAGGAGTGATTACGAATGAGTATCGAAAATGGAAAAATATACCCGGACTGCCTAAGTATAACTAGAACGGTCGAGGTGGGCGGCCTTACGAAGTCGCAACTTATCCAGAAATTGCAACAACACTCTATTATGATGAACGAATACGGAGCGAGGCTATTTGCGGATGATAATTTTACGACATCTGCTAAGGCATACAGAATGAAGACTGTTGAGCTTACCGTGCGCAATCTGGGCTTGACTGAGGGAGCTACTACCGCTCA
Source organism: Oceanobacillus sp. NCCP-135 (assembly GCF_059698015.1). Lineage (NCBI taxonomy): Bacteria > Bacillati > Bacillota > Bacilli > Caryophanales > Bacillaceae > Oceanobacillus > Oceanobacillus sp. NCCP-135. Next base: position 61,184 of record NZ_BAAKSZ010000021.1, read on the forward strand.
ACTATTTAACAGAGCGAGCCAACATGGTTAGGGATTGTGTCCACTTGAACTGGCCCCTCATCTAAGACTGGAGTACCTTGATCAGCCTGAAGGTAATTCGAGAAAGTCTTCCCAGCTACATCAAGCACCGTATGGCTCCATCACAATAGCCTCAAAGCCACTAACCGAAGACGAATTTTTCCCGAAAGGATCTTATCTCAGACGAATCAACGGTGTTCTCTGGTTGCGTGGATACGTTGCCGATGCCGAACACGTTTGGATGCCTGATGATTATTTTATCTTTTTTGTCAAAAATGGACTGTGAATAAGTGAGCTTTAATAAAATTAATTTAATCATTACGTACATAATTTTTACAACGCAGTAATTTCAATAATTATATTTGGAAGGAGTTTTTATGAGACTAAATATGCTATTTGGAACTTTGCTTGGTTTTACTGCTGTATTTTTAATACTTGGTTTATGGAAAGGTGAGTTTTACTGGATTTGGTGGATTTCAATGCTTATGGGTGGGACAATAGGTCATCTAATAATTGCCCTTCTTGAGCGAAAGATGAAAAATAAACAGAAATAAACAAACGGGTTTGTTTGCCATAGCACAGTCGCAAAAAAGGGGAACACTATTGATGAGCCTATATTATCAAAATTATTTAAACTTACTTAAAAAGAACTATATGTTAGTTATAATGGCATCAATGCTATTAGCTATAACCTTTTTTATATGGACTGGTTTTTCTATATTTATAATAGGGAGCTTAGTAGCAAATTTAACTACTAATGTAGCAATTATCCATTTTTGTATTTCACTATCAGGAGGACTTCTTTTTTCTGCTAGTTCAGCAAGCCAATGGCAACAAACATTATCTGGATCTTACGCAATTGGGCGCAAATAAGCCATTTTTGAATTCTTAAACAATATAAACATTAAATTGGGCCACTTATTTGCTCATAGAAAACAAGGAAGGTATTGATATAAATGGATTTACTTAACCTTTCTACCCTTCAAGTAATGGACATGAAGGAATTAATGAGTATTGCTTCAGAATTAAGGTTATTCCATTAAAATGACGCTTTTATGGAATAGCATAAGTAGAAAATGGTCAAACTTTATTTCACAGCTACATTTAAGCGGATCAAGAAAATCAATCATTTCATGAATATTCCTTGACAAGAATATTCCAGAATAGGTATACTCAGAAGGTGTGGAGGGGGAACGTCTTATTAATTTAGCAGTTGTCATGGTAAGGGGGTAAATCAATTCGTGAATCAAACCATATTAAATGCACTTGCAGAGCCCAATCGATTTCGAATTGTTGAATATTTGAAGGAAGGTCCCCGAACAGTTGGGGAAATTTCCAACCATCTTCAAATTCGTCAGCCCCAGGCATCTAAACATCTTCGCGTTCTCAATGAAGCGAAAATTGTAGAAGTGCAAGCAGAAGCTAATCGACGCATTTATAAACTGCGTCCAGAACCATTTCAAGCATTGGATCAATGGTTGGCTTCATATCGAAATATCTGGGAAGAACGATTCGAACGCTTGGACAATTATTTAAGCGATTTGCAAAAAAAAGTAAGGTGAAAATGATTAATGATAACGAAATTGGATTCAAATGATGGACATGAATACCATTTACAAGACGGTATGGCCTAATTGAAGGTGCGAGTCAGATACTTGATCGTCTGAAACAGCAGCAATCAGCAATGGGTTGAAACTGGAACTGGCAGTCTAAGAAAGAAAGGAGGATTAACCATGAGCGATCATAAACATATCTATGAAACGACTTCGAGAGTGGAAGGACGGGAACTTGTCGTTGAACGTATCTTTGATGCACCGAGAGAACTTGCGTTTAAAGTTTTTACAGACCCGAATCATTTGGAAAGCTGGTGGGGACCGAAAGGGTGGAAGACGACAAATTATAAGACAGATATTCAACCTGGTGGTGTCTGGCATTTCTGTATGCGCTCCTCTGACGGGCAAGAATCATGGGGAAAGGCATTATATCATGAAATTGATGAGCCAGAGCGAATTGTCTATACGGATGTTTTCTCTGATAAAGAAGGAAATACGGTTGAAAGTATGCCGGAAATGCTGGTTACGTTGACTTTTATCGAATATAAAGGGAAGACGAAAATCGTTAACCGTACGCAATTCGCTTCTGAAAAACAGTTGGAATCCATTGTTGACATGGGAGTTGTCCAAGGTTTTACAGAAATGTGGAATTGTCTCGAAAAGCATCTGCAAAACATCCAAAAGAAATAAGAAAAGATGACTGAAATCCACAAGAGTAATCGAGTCACCTAATGTAACACATCTCAGATTTCAGGTAATAAAAAATATACGAGGAGAATGAACATGAGAAAAATTATTGTAACAGAATTTCTTACACTTGATGGTGTTATGGAAGATCCAGGTGGTGGTGATAAATCTGAGTACGGTGGATGGAGTGCCCAGTTCTGGAGTAAGGAATCGGAGAAATTTAAGCATGATGAACTATTTGCAAGTGACGCTCTCTTACTGGGGCGTGTAACCTATCAAGGGTTTGCGGCTGCATGGCCAACGATGACAGATGATACAGGATTTGCTGAAAGAATGAACAGTCTTCCAAAGTATGTTGTTTCAACAACACTGGAGGATGTAGAATGGAATAATTCGAGGCTGATTAAAGGTAATTTAGCAGAAGAAATATCTAATTTAAAACAGGAATCTGGTCAAGATATTACAGTTCATGGCAGTGGTCAATTAGTCAATTCACTGATGCAGCATGACCTCATCGATGAATATAGACTCATGATTCATCCAGTTGTTGTGGGTGGTGGGAAACGTCTATTTAAAGAAAATTTAGATACGAAAAATTTGAGTCTTGTAGGGACACAAACGTTTAAATCCGGCATAGTAGTTCTGATTTATAAGTCTGTTTAGCAGATTTATTTAGGTTATTATTGGAACTAAAGAAAGCATCCTCATTTCTTTCTGCGCTAAAACTGAGACGCTGGAAGATCATCCGACGAAAAGATTGTTGCAAATCCTGTACCAGAGAAGGCTGGGACATAACTTGAAAACTAATTGATTTTAGAACAAATCATAAAAATAAAACCGCATGAAATCAAGGTTTGGTGGTTAACCCCAAAAGTTAAAGTTTTTATTATGGAGCAGATGGCGCTGACTTTTCCACACTATTTTCTGAATACCCTAAAAGTTGATTAAAACTCAAGGGCAAAGATTATTCAAAAAGAATAGTCGCATCATTATGCTAATGTGGCAGAATTAGTTGATCGGTAAAAATAAGGGAGGCAAATGTTGAAGAAAGAAACGAAAAAGAAATGGCTATACCTTTTAATTGGAATGGTTCTGTTACTTTACTTTTTTTATTTTCAAAACAACTCAATCGTAACAACTGAATATACAATCCGTTCAGACAAGCTTCCTCAAAATTTTAATGGATATAAAATTGTTCAACTATCTGACCTACATAATAAGTCTTTCGGGAATAATCAAAGTGACCTAGTAAACTTGACAGTCCAAAGTTCTCCCCCATATAATTCAAAAAAAAGCCTACAAAAGCCGGTTTTTGC
>NZ_BAAKSZ010000022.1:0-57212 GCF_059698015.1 Oceanobacillus sp. NCCP-135
GAAAATAAAATTAGCCTTGTCCTTAACACCTTGGGACACTTGCACTTTGAGACTTCGCAATTAGCTCTTAAGAATTTAGAAAAGCATTTTATCGCATATTTCATTACTTTTATAGCCCTGCAAACTGAATACACCTCGCTTTCACTTCCAAGTGCGAATTTGTTCGGGCGGGACGAGTAAACGCAGTCCAAACTTTTAAAAAACGGCATTAAAAAGTGCAGAAGCGATATGCTTCTGCACTTTTCAGAATGACCTCTTCTACCTGAAAGAGATAAGGTCACTCTACATTTATAAACAATTTACCTTCTGCTTGCTCACGGGTTTCGTTACCAAAGTCATCAACTATTTTCACTTCAATAACGGCACCTTCAGCATAAGCATTACTTGTTGCTGTCCAATAACCAACATAATGACCTTCAGATGTTTCCATCATTGGAAGCTCTGTCGCATTGGCAACCGTATTTGTTAGTGGCATATGGATAAAGTATGTTGCTCTTAGTCCAGGCTCACTATCAAACTCAAATTTCACACTTTCACCAGCATTGATGTAGACATCTTCTGTTGGTGTTAAGTTTTCAATTTCCGGTTGAGTGAAGTCCACATCAATTGTTACAGATTCCTCTGATATGTTTCCAGCTAAATCCGCTGCAATAACTTCAATTGTGTTTTCTCCTTCATCAAGCAGGATACGTTTGGAATAGCTTCCATCCGTTACAGCTGCCTCCTGACCGTTTACTTCCACATAGTCAAGATTTGGATCAGAAACAGTACCTTCAACTGTCACTGTTTCACGGTTTGTTTCCTCACCATCAGCCGGACTGTCAATGGTTAATTCCGGTGCTTCTGTATCCAATGTTACTGTCACAGGAGCAGATTCACCTGTTGGTGTACCTTCAAGTAACGATACTGCCATAACAACATTTTCACCTTCTGAAAGCTCCACAGGAATTGCAAATTGACCATCATCGCCAACCTCTGCAGATCCTGCTTCTTCTCCATTATTCAACAATTGAATAGTAGTTGTAGGTGAAGCAGTACCTTCAACTGTAATATCAGCCTCATTTGTTATAAGATCTTCTGCAGGTGATGTTATCACAGGTTCTTCAACCTCATAACTCACACGTGCACGGATCATATAGTTTCCTTCAATAGCAGGTGACTGGGACCAAGCACCAGCAACTAATTGATAGCTACGTTCAGCATTTGGACCATTTTCATCTGTTGCAAGTCCTGGTACATTAGGATTTGCACCTGTTTGGATATAAACCATGTAGAAGTCGCCTTCAACTTGGATAGCATGTTCTCTTAAGTCAACAACAGTCCATTCATCCAAACTTCTTGTCGCTTCTGCTTCAACTGGGCCTGCTATTTTTTCTCCTGGTGTTCCATCAGGACCTGTAGCATCCCATACTTCTACAGCAAATTCAGTACCACCCGGGACTGGCCAATCGGTACCATGGAATTGGAATACGCCATCTGTTACGATACCAGATTCTTCACCCTCAGGTAAGGACATTTTAACTGCCCAGCCATTGCCTGCATCATAGAATGCACGTGCATTTTCCGCTGTTCCGTCATCATAGCCGATCTCTCCGCCAGGAACGGTGTAAAATGGTTCAAGTGCAACATCAACAGTAGCATCCGAACCATCAAGGTTAACTTCAACCTCTGCAGCGTGATAACCACTTGCTAATACTTTTAATGTGTAGGTTCCTTCGTATGCTGTTAGAGAATAGTTACCATCCTCATCTGTTTCGACAGGTGTAATATTGGCATCTTCCACAAGAAGCACTGTTGCCCCTTCAATCATTTCACCTGTTGCTTCATCCGTAATTGTACCACTTACTGTATACTGATCGATTTCTTCTAAAGTGAAATCAGCTTCAGTCGTTTCATCTGCTGCAATTGTTACACTTTGCTGATCGGAATGGAATCCATAAGCTTCAGCCTGAACAGTAAATTCTCCTGCAGCATGAAGTAATGAATAGTTTCCATTTTCCGGATCTGTATTTACGGATCGTCCACTTTCAATTACACTAACTTGTGCGCCGATTGGAAGTAATGTTGGATTAATAACGTCCTCTTCCACTGGCGGCTTTTCTTTAATAGGTAATACAGGTACTATTTTAGCAGGATCGACTTTGTCTTTTAAAGCTGTCTTGTCCCCTTTATTAATTAAGCCAAGACCAAGACCGTTGTTCCCTTTATTCAATCCTGTTGCTTTCCCATTGCTATTGCCATTAGCGATTCCAAGTGCTAAGCCTTTACCTGGAACTACCCCTAGTGATGCACTACTACTTTTTGACGTATCAGATAATGCAACATCATCAATATACCAGCCATCACGTGTTACACTGCCATCAGTTGTTAGATTGAAACCAATATATACTCGCTGGCCACTATATTCAGATAAATCTACTTCAGCACTTTCCCAAGCATCAGTTAGACCTTCCACACGTAAAACTTGCGTCCATTCTTCCTGATCTGTTGATATGAAAACGTGTCCAAAGTCATACGCAGTACCTGAATCATATTTCTCTAAATCATGCCATTGATTAAATTGTAAATAAGACTCTCCTTCCGGCAAATCAATCGGCGGCATCATTAGTGTAGCATTCGCACTGCTGTCATACGCTCCAGCCAGGTTCGTTGCATAAACATTTTCACCAGATGCAGCATCTCCTGGTCCTGATGTTGGTACACCGCGTTCCCAGCTGTTATTTTCACCAAATAAAGTCCAGCCAGTTACAGCTGATTCAAAGTCTTCGGAATAACCTACAGTAATTCCTTGCTCAACTGCTACAACATATTCATCACTGGTAACTTCATTATTCCCAAAATCATTGATAACCCATTGATATGTGAAAGAATCACCATCAATGTGTTCCCCAGGAATTGAAACTGCGTATTCACCAGCTTTATAATCTCCTGAAATACGATCTGCTTCAACTGTATGATCATCACCATTAGCGTCCTGATACTGTAATTCTACAGATGCAACACTAATGTTATCACTTACTTGGATAGTTAAATCGAGAGCCATTCCTGCGTAAGTTTCCTCAGGTGCTTCATGTTCAAAGGTAGGTGCTTCTAAATCTTCGCCCTCTTTTGTAACCTGACCCTCTAAAGTTCCAAGACCTGTGACAAGAGATGAAACTGCATCATATGCATTAACTAACCCATAACCATATCCCATATTTGGAGATTCAGGATATTCTCCATCTGTTAATGGTGTCGCTGTGTTCATAATAATTTCTTCCAATTCATCGACAGTTAAACTAGCATCTGCTTCAATCAAAAGTGCCACAACTGCAGATACAGCAGGTCCTGCCATGGAGGTTCCATTCCAACCACCTTCATAATTCCCACCTGGTACAGATGAACGAATATTAACACCAGGCGCTGAAATATCTGGTTTAATATCACCTTCATATGGAGAAGGCCCCTCTAAAGAAAAACTTGCTAAATTATCATTTGCATCCGTTGCACCTGTGGCAAATGATTCAGGATAATTTGCAGGTGTTGCAATAGATCCTGGCCCACCTGGATTAAATATAGTAGTATTACCCGCTGAAAATTCTGGGAAAATATCAGCAGCTCTCCAGTTCTGCACAACTTCACGATACCATTCATCAAGACCTGGTCCGCCGCCCCATGAATTATTAACAACATCTGGTGCCAAATCAACACGAGCGTTTCCATCTGCATCTGTTGGTGCCATAATCCAATCAGCTGCTTCTAGGAGATCAACATCCGTTCCTCCAGCTGCAGTGAATGCTTTAACTGCGATCCATTTAGCACCAGGAGCTACCCCAACCTGATTAGATCCATCTGACTCACTACCAACCATTGTTCCAGTTACGTGTGTACCATGACCTAGATCATCATAGGGTGTCGTTTCACCAACGGTTGCATCAAAAAAGTTAAAATCGTGTTCTACTTCACCTGTTGCCACGTCATATCCACGATATTTTTCTTTAAGTGCTGGGTGATCCCACTGAACACCTGTATCAATACTTGCTACAACTGTGCCTGTGCCATCAAACCCCATATCCCAAACTGCAGGAGCGCCGACACGTTCAACGTTCCATTCCACATTTGCAATTTCGGATTGTGGTGTTTTAGCATCTTTCGTTACGTTTGTATACAATTCGCGTGTTTCGTTTGGTAATATTTTTTCTACTTCTGCAAATGTAGCTATCTTCTCTGCAACTTCTTTCGTAGCGGTAACTGACAATCCATTCACAATATAATAAGAGTGGAAATCCTTCACATTCCCTTTTTCAAGCTCCTGCTCCAGATACTGCTTTACATTTGCTTGAGAGGCCAGGGATGTTGCTTTTAATTCTGATACCACGGCCGAACGTTGCACAAGTTCTGCTTTTTGGGCCGAAAGATTTGCTTTAGCAGCACTTGATTTAGCTTCCTCAGCTATCTTTGCTGTATCCGTCTTTTCAGTGAATTTAATTAGAAAAGTTACTTTTTCATCATCTTTAAATTCATTGAGTAACCGATCACTAACCTTAGCTTCTGTTACCTTACTGGAATCGTTTAATGACGTATGCAGCTTGTTTGATGATTCCGCACTGCTAATTCCAGGTGCAATTAAAGAAAAAGTCATTAGAAATGATGCTGCAATACTAAATGCTTTGACCTGTTTTCTTTTCTTTTTCCTCAATATCATTTCCTCCCCTCGATTTTAAAACAGAGCGGCCCCTACCGCCTATGTTCTTCTGGAAAGAACAAAACTTTCCACCCCTCCTTTTCTTAGAATAATAGGTTTTGAACTTCTGGTGATGTAATTCGAAGCATCTAAGTTGTTAATGTAAGTATAATAGAATAACAACAGTGATTGTGTCGAATTATGTCGATTTTAATCTGAATATTCAAAATTGATAGTTTAGTATTGTTTTTTCCTCTATTACTTCATAGGCTATGTACCTGTTTAAATGTGTATTTTGTCATAAAAATAAATAAAATCATTGACGTGAAAGGGTTTACCAGACAATACCAATAAATCTATTATTTTCTATTTATTTGATATAATCCAAAAAATGATTAGATGGTCCTATTAAATTTATCATTGTTGTAACTATATTTTCTGATAGGAAGAAAACAAAGGACTTCCCCCCTTCTTTAGTTACAAATAATAGTTATATTTTCACAAAATTTGTTATATTAAATAGACTTAAGAACTAATTAATGAGATATTGTCATTTCTCCGTAAAATATGTAGTTAACTAAGAAAAATGCTTGTACATCTTTCTAGGAGCAAGAGGTCAGAGATCGGATTAGTAGAAAATGTTGAAATAACCGATCTTTTTATCTAAACCTTTTTCTAATAAAGATCCCACCAACAAAAAGCTATTATCTTAACTCTGTTGGTAGTACCCCAATAGTAGTTAAATTCTATACTTTTCTACCTCTAAAAAAATCAACCGACAATCCTTTTAAACGAAGACTGTCGGTTGATTTTTTTATACTTTTATTATTGGCTTAATCTTCCAAAGGATTTAAACTTTCATTTCCAGACATGTCAGCTATCATTGTAACAAGTAATTCTATCACTTCTTCTATATCCTTTATACTTGCTGTTTCAACAGGCGAGTGCATATAACGAAGAGGTAGTGATACTAGTGATACCGGAACCCCTCTCCCAGTTAAACGCATTTTATCTGCATCTGTTCCGGTCACTCTTGGGGTTAATTCATATTGCACATTCATGTTTAATTTCATTGCGGTTTGTACGAGAAGCTTATTTATTTTAATGTTGATTGGTGCTCCCTTAGCAAGTACTGGACCATTCTCAAGGCGAACATCTCCATGCTTATTTTTATTTACCCCGGGATAATCAGTTGCAAATGTCACATCACAAGCAATCGCCATGGTAGGTTCAATGCCTGCAGCAGCAAAGTATGCACCTCCCATATTTGTTTCTTCATTAACTGTACTTGCTGCATATACACCTACAGAGCAGCCTTTTTTTGCCAACCTTTTTAGAACTTCTGCTACGATAAAGGCACCTGTTCGATTATCCAATCCACGTCCTGCCACATAACGATTCTTTAATATTTCCGGCTCTGTTTTATATACAGCCAAATCCCCAATTTGTACATCTTCTTCAGCTTCTTCCTTTGTTTTATAGCCACAATCAATAAATAAATTCTCCAGACCAAAGTCATTTTTCAAGCCACCATGGTGTTGTGCGTTCACACCAATAACACCAATCGTAGTTTTAGTAGAGCCTAGGACAGTAACCTTCATACCAACTGCAGCTTTTGGATTAATTCCACCCATTTTATCAAAATGCAAAAAGCCATTCTCATCAATTCGATTAATTACGAGTGCAATTTCATCACAATGACCTGCCAGCAATATTTTAAACGGGGCGTCAGGATTAAGTATCCCGATTACATTTCCTGCATTGTCTGTTCTAATTTCATCTGTAAAGTCTTTCACATAATTTATCCATTTTTTCTGGATCACCATTTCATAACTAGATGGAGATGGAGTATGTAAGAGTTCCAATAAAAAATCCTGATTTACTTTTTCCAAATTTACTTCCTCCTTTAAAAACGTTAGTACAATCATAGCAAAAAATTATAATAAGAGCACATTTGTTTACGTAACTATCGCAATTAGGTACCATTTAAGAAAAGCATTTAAAAGGAGCGATAAATTATGGGTCTGAACGATTGGTTTAAAAAAGGAATGTCACCAGATACATACATTGAATCCATGGAAAAAAATAAGGATGGTTTGTTACAGGTTTATGATCATTTTTCATTACCTGCTGATGAAGAATTTCACCAGGAGCTAAAGCACAGGAACCTCCGAGCTATTGCCTTAACTGAAGATTGGTGTGGGGATGCCATGGTAAACATGCCCATTTTACTTCGACTAGCTGAAGCATCCAGTATCGATGTGCGAATACTGCTCCGTGATCAAAATCTCGAGTTAATGGATCAATACCTGACAAACGGTCAATCACGCTCGATTCCAATTTTTATATTTATCGATGAAAATGGGAATGAAGTAACAAAATGGGGACCGCGTGCGGAAAAAATTCAAAAATTTGTTGATGACTCCCGCGACGAATTACCGGATAAGAATGCAGCGGATTACAAAGAGAAATTTAATGAAATGCTTTTGTTTATGAATCGATCATTTCGTGAAAATAGTGATTTCTGGATTGAAATATATACAAGTTTGAAACAAAGATTGCAAAATAGCTGATTTATAGAAAACATGAAGGCTGACACTAAATTTCTGTCATCCTTTTTGTATAGTCTGCTATCCCTTTTGTCCATACTAAGTAGATAGAATTTACTTAAAAGGTGAAGCATATGAGCATGAAACTTGTTAAACATATCTACTTACAAATACCGATTATAATCCGGCTGCTTTTAACAATTCTCTTACTTATGATTGGATTTGGTGGAATCATTCACCTAATAGAACCACTGCAATTCCCTACTATTTTTGATGGGATTTGGTGGGCATTTGTAACAGGTGCTACTGTTGGTTATGGTGATTATGTTCCGCTGACATTTGAGGGTAAAGTGGTTGCTATTCTATTAATCCTCTCGGGTGGTGGATTAATTGCTTATTACATCACTACATTTGCTGCCACTACATTTAAACATGAGCATAATTTAGCCAGTGGCAAAGTAGCTTTTAAAGGCAGCGGACACCTTGTTTTTATTGGGTGGAATGAGCGGACAAGACAGCTGATTGATATAACAGTCGATAACGATCCACATGTTCGAATTATTCTCATTGATAAAACATTAAACCATCTTGCCTTCCAGCATTATCCCGTTCATTTTATTCACGGGGATGCAACCGAAGATCAGACGTTAAACCGAGCTAATATTGCCACAGCAGATAAAGTTATTATAACTGCTGATATTTCAATAAAAGAGAGACAGGCTGACATCTATACGATATTAGCAACTGTTGCAATTAGAGGCAATAACAAAGACATTCCAATTATTGCAGAAATTCTATCTAAACTGCAGATAGAAAATGCGTTACGGGCTGGTGCAACGACAATTATTAAATCAAATGACTTCATGAGTGCATTACTCTTTCATGAGCTGTCCCGGGTCAAAACGGCAATGCCATTTGAAGATATATTACAATTACTGAAAAGCCAGCAATTCTATCACACAAAAATTATGGAGGGATTAGTGAATAAATCATTTCTGGAAGCTTCTGTATATTATTTAAAGAAAAATCAGCTACTGTTAGGAATCATCCGCCAAGATAAATGGGAGTTTAACCCACAAGCAGACTTAATTTTAAATAAAAATGATATTATTGTGACACTTGCCCCATGGTAACTTTCCCATTGCCATACTCCAGTCTATTTTTCTATCTTTTTTGCTAGTTAAGCTTATTTATGATAAAATAGTTTATTGTGTGAAATGAATCGAAAATGGATATAGGAGTTGTTCAGCATGACAAACAAATTTGAGAGTGGTCAAATTTTAGAAGGTAAGGTAACAGGAATACAGCCATACGGAGCATTTGTTGCTTTGGATGAGGAGATTCAAGGATTAGTTCATATTTCTGAAGTAACGCATGGGTATGTAAAAGATATTAACGATCATCTGACTGTTGGGGATGAAGTAAAAGTTAAAGTCCTAAATGTTGACGAAGCGAATAATAAAGTATCATTATCTATCCGTGCAACAGAGGAAGCACCCAAGAAACCGGCAAAAGTGAAGAAACCTCAAGTAGCGAAACAAGAAGATAATGGCACTACTGGATTCAATACATTGAAAGACAAGTTAGAAGAATGGATAGAGCAATCAGAAGAATTTAAAAAATAAGATCCAAAGTGAAAATACGATGTATGTACTACGCCCCACCGTGCAAGGAAAGCTTCTTAGAGTTTGCATCGCACATAGTTAAAGCCTGCTTCTTTTTTCAAGGACATCAGGTGGTTGGGCTTTGCCGTATATGGCTGTCTTAGTTAAACATTCATTCACAGGAGATTTACCTCAAAGTATTAGATGATCTAAGACTTCTGTTTTTAACTATTAAATTCATTTAAAAGGAAATACAGTGAGCTAATAGCGAACCGATGTTGGTTTAGATTACGGAGAAGGCGAAAATCTACTACGCATACGCATTAGAACTGAATGTGACTACCTTGTCCTTAGCTATATAGAGCCTGGAATTTTATATTTTCTTTCTATCATAAAAAGAGGCAATCTAAACTAAATTGGCTGCAGTCAATTAAGTTTAAGCTGCCTCTTTTTTTACTTTAATATAGGATAATATTGTTATTGACCATTCATTTGGATTTTTTTTAATGTGTTCTTTCTTGATTTATTAACTTCACTTGGTTAAAGTAAAATGTATGATATATACAGAAATTGAAAGCTTCTTAAGGAGGATTATTATGACTCACATTTCATTTAACTATGACAAAGCACTTACATTTTTTAATCAGAAAGAATTAGATAACCTGAGTGATTATATTCAAACTGCTCATACAGCACTACACAATAAAACGGGAGCTGGAAGTGATTTTTTAGGATGGGTTGATTTGCCGGAAACCTATGACAAAGGGGAATTTTCCCGCATAAAAAGGACTGCTGAAAAAATCAGACAAGACTCAGATGTTTTGCTTGTAATTGGGATTGGCGGATCCTATTTAGGGGCACGGGCTGCACTTGAAATGCTTACCCATTCATTTCAAAATCTTCTTTCCAATGAAGAACGTAAAGCACCACAAGTAATTTTTGTTGGTCATCACATGAGTTCAACCTATATGAGTGAATTATTTGATGTACTAAAAGACAAAGATATATCGATCAACATCATTTCAAAAAGTGGTACAACTACTGAACCAGCAATCGCCTTTCGTATTTTCAAAAATTATTTGGAACAAAAATACGGTGTTGAGGAAGCGAAGAAACGCATCTATGCTACAACAGATAAGGCTAGAGGTGCATTAAAAACAAGTGCGGATCAAGCAGGCTACGAAACGTTTGTCATCCCCGATGATGTCGGTGGTCGTTATTCTGTATTAACTGCAGTAGGATTATTACCAATTGCAGTCAGCGGAATTTCGATTGATGATATGATGCAGGGAGCTAATGAAGCAATGAATGGCCTGGATGAGCCTAACCTTGAAAACAACCCTGCTTATCAATATGCAGCAATACGAAATATCCTGTATAACAAAGGAAAAACAATCGAAATGCTCATTAACTACGAGCCACAGCTTCAATATTTTGCAGAATGGTGGAAACAGTTATTTGGTGAAAGTGAAGGAAAGGATCAAAAGGGAATTTATCCTTCTTCAGCTAACTTTTCAACAGATCTACATTCACTTGGTCAGTATGTTCAGGATGGACGGAGAGATCTATTTGAAACAGTACTTCATGTGAATAAATCAAAGAAGGATTTGATTTTAGAAGCAGATGAAGTGAATTCAGATGGGCTTAATTATATTGCTGGAAAGACAATTCATGAAATTAATGACAAGGCCTTTCAGGGAACGCTTTTGGCCCATACAGATGGCCAGGTGCCTAACCTAATTGTTGAAGTGCCAGAGCTTGATGCCTATACATTCGGATACCTGGTTTACTTTTTCGAAAAAGCATGTGCCATTAGTGGATATTTGCTTGGAGTAAATCCTTTTGATCAACCAGGAGTAGAGGCATATAAGATAAATATGTTTGCCCTGCTTGGTAAACCCGGATTTGAAAAAGAGAAAGAAGAACTTGAAAAAAGACTCTAATGACCTAAAAGCACCTTATGTTCAGTTCAAGACATGGGGTGCTTTTTTCTTATTCCATCGCTCTATCAAGTACTTTCCATTCATTATTTTCTTTGATCAATTGTTTACTGCCAGCTACATCTACACCCCTATTCGTGCTGGATGCATTCATGTAAAAAAAGATGCTCTTCCCATTGAAAATAATATCCACCCTGATGTTTCATTATTTGCGTCTTCTTTCATCTATGACTTCCCTCTCTGCTTACATCCTTCATCTATATAAGAAGTTTATTCAGCGAAAAGGATTCATTTTAAAAAGTTTTTTTAAAATTGGTGTTTATATATTTTAATTCGGGGTATAACTATAACTGTAAGACTTTCTCGTATTCCCCCTGTAAGCAAAGCGTTTAAACGCTTTGCTTTTTTTTATCCATTTTACCTCATTGGTGACTTTATTCATTCATGTTATAATAGGATTATTGAAAAGGGGGTTTTTACATGGAAAATTTCGAAACTTTATATGATCGAAAAAATACACGTTCTGTAAAATGGGATATGCTCCAGCCAGTTTTTCAAACCGATGATGTCCTGCCAATGTGGGTAGCTGATATGGATTTCAAAGCTCCAGAAGCTGTTAATGATGCTTTAGTAAAACGGGCACAGCACGGAATTTATGGCTATACCATTATCGATAATGATGTGAAAGGATCTATCTTGAATTGGGTAGAGAAACGACATAATTGGAAAATTGATCAGGAATGGCTATCCTTCAGCACTGGAGTTGTTACAAGTTTACATATGGCAATTCAAGCGTTTACCAACCCAAATGATAGGGTTTTAATTCAAACACCTGTCTACACACCGTTCTACAATGTAATCGAAGCACATGATAGAAAAGTGGTTAGAAATCCGCTTATTTTGGAAGATAGCTATTATAAGATTGATTTTGAAGACTTCGAAGAAAAGTTGAAACAAGGCGTAAAAGCATTTGTTTTATGCTCTCCACATAATCCGGTTGGACGGGTCTGGAAGCAAGAGGAATTATTGGAAATGGCCAAGCTTTGTTTAAACTATGATGTATTAATTTTGGCAGATGAAATTCATTGTGATCTTGTCTTTTCGGGAAACCGCCATATTCCGATTGCATCTCTTTCCGAAGATATCGCTGATCAGACCATTACTTTTATGGCTCCATCAAAAACATTTAATCTTGCTGGCTTAGATGCTTCCTATGTGATTACAGCGAATAAAGAGATGCATCAAAAGCTGGATGCTCAATTTGGTAAACAGGGATTTCATAATATGCTTAATACAATGGGGAATACAGCACTAGAGGCTGCCTACACCCACGGAGAAGAATGGCTTGATGGATTACTTACTGTTTTAGAATCCCATCAGAAATATGTTACAGAAATGTTTGAGAAGCATACAAAGGAACTCAAAGTAATTCAAGCAGAAGGAACTTACCTACTATGGATTGATTGCAGTGATTTAGGTATGGATAGTAATGAATTGAAAACATTTATGATAGAAAAGGCTAAAGTTGGTCTGAATACTGGTGTTGATTACGGGGTAGAAGGTGGTTCTTTCATGCGGATGAATATCGCTTGTCCACGGACGACCTTGGAAGAAGGAGTAAATCGGATTATTAATGCAGTAAATAGCAGATCCTAGTTACCGTTTCCGCAAAAATTTAAGTGAACAAAATGGAACATAGGAACGCTATAAAGCTTGCAGTTATAGGATTTATTTTTAAATATTGCAATGGAGATGACCTCAAAAACACAGCTATTAATCTGGTTTTTAAATCTTTCAAGCTGAAACTTAAGCTAACAGAATTGCATGCTCTGATTTCTATATTACTCAACTTTCGCACCAATAAAATAAGCTCAAACAGTTAACTTTGATCAACCCAAAATGTTTCTAATTGTTGGCTTGACAACCTTGATAAACATAAAAGATCGTTGTACACACAAATATAAAATGTGCAATTACTGCCGCATTTGATTTCCGCTGCGGGCAGTTGCTTTCCGCGGGCACGGCCTCAGCCTCCTCGGAAGAAAACCACTTCCTGCGGGGTCTTCAGACTCGTGCTTTTCCCGCAGGAGTCAACTGCCCTCCGCTCCAATCAAATGCTGGTACAGTGCAACATCGATTGTTAAGCATTGCATTACAGTGAATACGAAAGAAAAAATTAAAAATCAGCGGAGGGAATACATGGAGACTCCTGTGGGAGCAGAGGCCTGGATGAGACCCCACAGAGCGTTAGCTCGAGGAGGCTGATCAGCCGCCCACGGAAAGCGACATGTATTTCCGCAGCGGCATTATAGCACATTTCTGCCTTCTAACTTGTTACACATCTTATAGCAAATACGAACCGTTAAACCAAAGTCAACTCGAGTAGTGTATTTTCAGCCTTCCTTATTCCTTCAAGACTTATGTGTTCATTTTACGCTGCGAAAGTTGAGTATATTACTTTAAATTTAAAAGCCATACTTCCAAAGGTAGTATGGCTTTTTTTCTTAAATCAGATTATTCTTCTTGTTCTTCATTAAACTCAGTAGGATCTGTCGGTGATTCTGTTGAGGTTGCATTAGGATCCGTCTTAATTTCACCACATACAAGCCGTACACCAGAGTTACCACTCGGCTGGCTAACTCCATCATCTTGTCCATCATGTACAATTAATGAAGTCCCTTCCCCCTGCAATAAAGAATTTTTACCCTCCATAAGAGTAGCACCGGCCAGCATTAATTCTGCCTCCACAAGCCCAGCCTCATCAGCTTCGATGTTAGGTAAGTCACCTAAATGAGGCCCTTCTGGATGCATTAACCCATGCTCTTTCCCCTCCGGATTGAAATGATTGCCCGCACTGGTAAATTCAGGACCCTCACATTTCGGATATTCATGTACATGTATCCCATGAAAGCCAGGGGTTAATCCTTCCAGTTTAAGTTTTATTTGAACCCCATCAGGCTGTTCAGCCAAAGCAGCGGTACCTACCATATCTCCCGTTGAATTATACATGTCCACATTACGTGACGTCTGACTATCATTTTGACAAGCAGTCAAGAATAGAATAATAATAGTTAATAATATGAAGCGCATGCAGATTTCTCCTTTAATCACTTACTTTACTAAGTAGTATCTACATGATATTAAAATGATAAACATTAGCAAACTTGGCTTATCGTTAATTGGGATTCTTGAAAACGTATTTCGCTTTCAAAGAAACCCCTAAACTCTGTAGTATATGCCTTCATTCAGGCGAACAATACCTTTCGTTTACAATCTGAATTTACTTTGAAGTTTTACTTATGCACCGATGATTTCTAAAAAGGTAAAATTTACCTATCTGTGTAATAAATCCCCCCAACCAATCAAGGTATAATTAAAGTAGTGCCTTTTCTTGACCTGAGCGAATCCCAACAACTTAAATAAATAAGGTGAGCAAAGTTTTATTCATTTTTCTTCGGTAAATTCTTTGTATCATTAATATTATATTTTTCATTAAATTCCTTTTCGTCTTTTTTAGATTTCTTGTAAAACCAATACATTGCTCCAACAGCTAAGATCATAAAAATAACTAATACAATAAAAGCTGGAATATATTCGGATTTGTCTTCCGGAAAATATAAAAATGGCATCATGATTATTCACTTCCTTCTGTATACAGTATAGCAAAAATATGGTTATTTCTAAACAATGGATAGCAAATGTTCGCAAATCTGTTCTATTTTTGGCACAATAAAAATAAGGAGGGAACTAAAATTGGCAACTGTAACTATCGGTGAAATTGTTCGTGCCCATTACAATTCTGGAACGTACATAGGAGAGGTGAAGGAAGACCGGGGTGATCGCTATTTAATTGAAGTACTAGCCGTTGATAAACATCCATTACAAGGAGACCTGCATAACCCTGGGGAGGTGCGGGGTGTATTTTTCCACGAACGTAAAGCATTGGCGCACCATGAAAAAATGAACGTAAAAAAACCTGCAATACACTCATACGAAGATGTTATTCCAGATTACAGTGAATCACTAAAAGCTGCTGTGGGTAGATATAAAGAAAAACTTTCGCTTGAAGATAGTGAATTTAATAAACAAGCACGAATTAAGCTAAAGGATCTTGAAGAGAAATATTACGAAAAAAATTACTACTGATTAGGAAACTTGGCTTATCACCAAGCTTTAGTTGCACTTATACTGATTTCCTAAAAAAGTTAAACTTTCCTATCAGTGGAACAAAACGCAGACCACCCGTTTATCTCGTATATGAACTCAATCGTGTAAGATCTTAGTTAAAGGATGTTTAATAAAATCGACACGTCCTGGGACTGCGCCAGAGCTTCCCGAGAACCTTACATGGCAACGTCTAACTGACCTACATCCTAGATGCCCGAGTAAAGGGAGTCGATGTGACTTAGATTAAGGAAGTTTTATCTAAGGGAGCGCTGGAGCTCGATGCGGCTGATCCGGTTGCATAGTTATCTTATCCACAACCAACAATGATATATTTTACATCATGTGCTAAAAGAAGCTGAAGAGTTAATAATCTCCAGCTTCTTTTTAATTAATTTCCTAATTATTCACCAAGATGTTCTTTAATTACTTCAGAAACACCATTAAGTGCATCTTCTTCATCACTACCTGTAGCAGAAACTTTAATTTCCGCTCCTTTTGGAATTCCAAGTGACATAACACCCATGATTGATTTAAGATTAACTGTTTTTCCACTATAGGAAACCTCAATCTCTGACTCAAATTGCCCTGCTTTATTTACCAACAATGTAGCTGGACGTGCATGAACACCAGTATCCGCAGTAATTGTAAATGTTTGTTCTTTCATTACGATCATCCTTTCAAACCTATATTAGTTTCATATGTACTATTTATTATTAGTACATTATAAATCCTAAGTAAAAACTGCACTAATCCTATTATATACAATCTTTTAGTATTTTGGAATTAAAAACTATAAAAATCCTTATTTTCTTAGATATATTTGTCTTTATTTTGACGTTATGATAACGTTATTTTAGAAACAATACCTTTAATTGGGAGGAAATAAGATGAGTGTACATATAGGTGCGAAACAAGAAGAAATTGCAGACAAGATTTTATTACCTGGAGATCCACTACGTGCGAAGTATATTGCTGAGACATTTTTACAGGATGTAACAAAGTACAATGAGGTTCGTGGAATGTTAGGTTTTACTGGAACCTATAAAGGTGAAAGAGTCTCGGTACAGGGAACTGGTATGGGAGTACCATCCATCTCTATTTATGTAAATGAATTAATTCAGAGCTACAATGTAAAGAAATTAATTCGTGTTGGAACATGTGGTGCAATTCAAAAGGATGTAAAAGTGCGAGATGTTATTCTTGCTCAAGGTGCTACTACAGATTCTAAAGTCAATCAGCTTGTATTCAATGGAATCGATTATGCTCCATTGGCTGATTTTGATTTATTGAAAAACGCATATGATGTAGGTGTAGAAAAAGGAATGAATCTGCGTGTTGGTAATGTGTTTACAAGTGATATCTTTTATCGCGATAATGCGAAGGAACTCAATGAATTATTAGCAAAATATAAGGTACTTGCAATCGAGATGGAAACTGCCGCACTTTATACATTGGCAGCAAAATTTGATCGCCAGGCCTTATCTGTTTTGACAGTATCTGATCATATTTTAACAGGGGAAGAAACAACTTCAGAAGAGCGTCAAACAACATTTAATGAAATGATGGAAATTGCTTTGGAAGCAGCAATCAAATAAATAAGTAGATTGGAGCAGTCTTTCAAGTAAAGGCTGTTTTTTATTGTTAACCTTAAATAAAAGTGGTTGACAACATCCCTCCTTCCATTTAAAATTATACAAAAGGAGGAGGAAAGTTTGAAAGGATTACGTCCGATTGATTTAACATTTGGAGCAGTATTTGTTTGTTTAATGGCGATTGGTGCTAATATCACCGTCTGGTTTCCAATATTAACTGTTCCTATAGGTGGAACCTCTGTGCCATTATCATTACAAACATTCTTTGCTGTTTTAGCTGGGTTAATGCTCGGCAGGAAGCTTGGAAGTATTGCGATGATTACATATACGCTAGTAGGAGTAGCTGGTGTGCCGGTATTTGCAGGGCTTTCTGCAGGGCCAATGGCATTAGTAAGTCCTACAGGTGGGTTTATTATTTCATTTATCCTTGTTGCGTTTTTCGTTGGTTGGATCAGTGAGCTTAGTAAAAAGCCTTCTATAGCTATCTATTCAACAGCGGCAATTATCGGCTTAATTATTAATTATGGATTTGGTGTTTCTTATATGTATCTAGCTATGAATACGTGGCTGGAGCTGAATATATCCTACACCCTTGCCTGGATGGGAATGATTCCTTTTATTATTAAAGATACGGCATTTGCTTGTTTAGCTGCAGTATTTATGATTCAACTGGCTAAACGGGTTCCATCACGATGGACAAGCGCAAAAGCCTAAAAACATAATACCTTTAGAGCCGTTCATTTTGAATGGCTCTTTTTTTCTCCGTATAACATGCGTTTACATAAACATTATGATAAACTAATAACTACAATTATAGTTGTATATACTTAAAGTTTCACATAAAGTGGAACTTCACTCACTGAGATGTAGTAAAATTTTCATCAGGAAAGGTGTTTTACACATTAATGGAACTTTTTTTGAATTTCCCTTTAGCAGCTGCATTAGTATCGATTGTATTTGCCCAGGCAGTTAAAATCCCGATAAAACTAATCGTAACAAAAGAGTTTAAACCAAGTCTCGCATTCAGTACTGGAGGAATGCCAAGCAGTCACTCTGCAGCTGTAACAGCATTAACTACTGGAGTTGGTATTGTTGAAGGTGTAACATCAACTGTATTTGCAGTAGCTTTCGTTTTCAGTATTATTACCATGTTTGATGCAACCGGCGTGCGTCGACATGCTGGTGAACAAGCAGTGGTGTTAAATATGTTAATCAAAGACTTTCACTATTTTATTGAAGGAGCAAAAGACTGGAACAAGAAAGAAGAATATGAAAAACGCCAGGAGTTAAAAGAATTATTAGGACACCAGCCAATAGAAGTATTTTTTGGTGGACTGACTGGTGTAGGTATTGCCTTTTTTCTCTATCCATTTTATTAAAGAAATCAAGGGCTTTCAATATGAGATTTGAAAAGCCCTTGATTTCTGTTAACTTTCTATTATTTGCTGTCTGAACGCCTGCAGTGCCTGATTTTCATTTAACTTAATGAGTTCATCTTCTGTTAATTTCCCTTCACCCATTTCAATAACATAAACTTCAATTTCACGTTTACCCCAATTGCTATAAACATCTGCAACTGTATGGTAATAAAGATCAATTTTATTTCCAGTTATTGCACTGCCTTTATCAGCTACTACTCCAAAACCATAATCTGGAATATATAATATTGTTCCTATGGGATAAACATCTAAATCTGCAGCTATAGTAGAATACAAGTCTCGTTTTACTTTAACACCTGAATAAGTAATTCCGTATTCCGGATGATTCGGGCTTTTCCCTGTTGATTCTACACCTGCAGTATAACCGGTAGCAACAACGGTCTGACTAGGATATTGTGCAAAGTCGCCCCATTCTTCTAAGGTTTTTGCTTCTTTAAATTCATCACTAGAGGGGGAATTCTTTTTCGCCTGTACTTGATTCGACGTTTCTTTATTCACTGTTTGTCGATTTACAGTTGAATCTTGAGCACCAATTATATTTTTATTCCAGTCACGCATGTCAGCTAAAGATATATTCGAAATGGATGTTACTGTAACATAAAATGCCCCTAAGAACAACAGTAACATTAGGTTTCTTCGAATAAAATTTTTGATTTTCATTCATAACACCTCTCTGGGTGTCATCATTTCCAATCTAGTAAAGTTTTATTCATTATTCCAACTAAAACATTCGATAACCACTCTTACGCAGCAGTTTAATAACAATTCCAGAAACAATAGTTCCGGCAAAACCCGATAGTAAAATCGTTATATCAACTGGGGTTATTTGCCCTAATTTTGAAAAGGCAGTTGAAAATGCATCACCTGGATGCTTAAAATATTCTACTGTTGACATATCATCAACAATGATAAGTACAATAAATGGATAAATAAACGCCATTAGCCAAGTTCTTCTTAACAGCATATTTAATATAAAAGCAATGCCAAAAAATATTACAAAATATAACATAATTGAAACAACTAATTGAATCAACGATCGTATCTCCCTTCACTCTCTACCTTCATACCAGTTTCATTTTATAATAAAAATGTAAAAAAGCAAAGGCAGCCACATTCCCTTTGCTTTTAGTGGACGTTCTTTTAGTGCATATCCAAAACCTTTTAATAAAATATATTAAATTTCCCTTTTTTCATTAGCAAGCCAATTCCACCTAATTTCAGAAGATAACGGTTATCAATTATTTTTTTCATAACAGTAGCTTTCCAGCCTATTAATTTTTGATTATTTAATATAACTCCAATTGCATCATTATTACCTAAAGAAGCTACGGTACCCATTATATTTGCTTTAAAAGGCTCCATTTCTTCTCCATTTATGAGAGCTTTCACATTGTGTGCAACTACACCCGATTCCTGGATAGCAATTTGTGCTGTCGGAGGATAAGGACTGCCAATTTCTCGATCCATGACTAATGCACAATCCCCAACGACAAATATATTATCAAAATCAGGTGCCCGCAAGTCGCCGCGAACTTCCACTTTTCCCCGATTTGTTTCCATTCCAGATTGTTCAACAATTGAGTTTGCTCGAACACCTGCAGCCCAAACAGTAGTCATTGTTGGAATTTTTTCTTGCTTTCCATCCTTTTCATATACAATTTCATCAGGCTTACATTCTTTCATCATAGCATCAGTTATAAATTCAACACCACGTGTTTCTAAAGAATTCATTGCATATTCAACAAGCTGGGCATCAAATCCAGGTAAAATAGACGGTGATCCTTCTACATTAATAATTCGGACTAAGTTTTTCTCAATATCATATTCCTCACATAATTCCGGTATGCGGTTTGCCAATTCACCCAAAAATTCAACCCCGGTGAAGCCACCACCACCAACAACGATATTAAGCCGAGCCTGTTTTTTTTCTTTTTCTGTATGATATCGTGCAAAGTTATATTCAATGTGCTCCTTTATAAGTCGAGCACTATTTATATTGCTGATTGTAAATGCATGCTCGGCTAATCCCGGAATACCAAATGTTGCTGCTTCGAATCCTAAACCAATTACAAGGATATCGTAATCCAGTACACCATTTTCAAGTTTAACCTTTTGTTTATCTGGTTTAATAGAAAGTACTTTATCCAGTAAAAAGTTCACCTGTTTCGTGTTCACAACATCTTTAATGGGAATTCGCGTTCGATCATGATGTAATGTTCCAGCGGCATTCTCGTGTAACCAGGTAGATTGATAGTGGTAGTCATTCATATTTACAAGTGTTATCTTTGCATCGCTTGCCCCTAATATTTTCTGTAATTTGACTGTAGTCATAATCCCACCGTATCCCGCACCGAGGATTACTATATTTGGTTTTTTCATATTTTTCACTTCCAATTTATTATTACTTTTCAATCTATACGTATGTGACATTATTCACTTAAAAGGAAATAGAACAGTTGGTTTCATCTCAAGTGTGAAATCTGAATTAACATAATTATAATACCTTTGTTACATAAACGTAATATATCTCCATGAAATATCATACCTGTATTCGCTCTAGATTTCAAGACCAAAAAAAGCAATGATTAATATTTAATTTTTCTATTATTCTCCTTTTACCTTTCTGCTTGTGCACTTATGTACACATGGTTTATTTGTTTATGATACTATAGGAATGGCGTTCAATTTAATATAGAGAAACGAGGGATTATCCATGTCTGAAAAAGTATATGACATAACCATAATTGGAGCAGGCCCTGTTGGTTTATTTACTGCTTTTTATGGCGGAATGCGTCAAGCGAGCGTTAAAATAATCGAGAGCTTACCACATACTGGCGGGCAGTTAACAGCCCTTTATCCAGAGAAATATATATATGATATAGCAGGATTTCCTAAGATTCGTGCACAGGATTTAGTAGATAACCTGGAAGAACAGGCAAAACTTTTTGAACCAACTATCGTGCTTGAGCAATCAATTGAAAAAGTGGAACGATTGAAAGATGGTTCATTCAAATTAATTTCTGACAAGGAAATTCATTATTCAAAAACAATTATTATCACTGCCGGGAACGGTGCATTCCAGCCAAGACGTTTAAATGTTGCTGGCTGTGAACAATTTGAAGGTATAAATCTGCATTATCATGTGAAAGACATGAATAAATATAAAGACCAAAATGTAATCCTCTTAGGTGGAGGTGACTCCGCAGTTGACTGGGCACTTATGCTTGAACCAATTGCAAAAAAAGTAACCCTTGTCCACCGTCGTGATGCCTTTAGAGCTCACGAACATAGTGTTGAAAAGCTGATGAATTCTACTGTTGATATTATGACACCATTTGTACCAAAAGAAATTGTTGCAACGGATAAAATTAATAAAGTGATTTTAGAAGAAGTAAAAGGTGACACGATAAAAGAAGTTGATGTTGATTCTGTACTATGTAATTATGGCTTTATTTCAACACTGGGGCCAATTAAGGATTGGGATTTGGAAATAGAAAAAAATAGTATTGTAGTGAATACTAAAATGGAAACAAATATCCCTGGAATTTATGCAGCTGGAGATATTTGTACCTTTGAAGGAAAAGTAAAACTAATCGCAACTGGATTTGGCGAAGGACCTACTGCCATTAACAATGCTAAACAATACATCGATCCAAAAGCACGGATTCAGCCAAGACATTCTACTAGTATGTTTTAGAACGAAAAACGGAGCGATCTTAGCAGCTGCAGAAGATTGAAAAAAATTTAAGCTAGCATTACGGATTATTCTGTCCACGCTAGCTTTACCCCTCCGGCAGATATTCCCGCCCTCCAAACGATATTTCACCGGTAATTTATCCCGATGCTACAGCTAAAAGTGTTTCCATATCTATAATTTTTATATTGCGATGCCCTGTCTGTTCAATCCACCCATTCGTTTGAAAACTAGATAATCTTCTGCTTACCGTTTCCTGTGTCGTTCCTAAATAGGAAGCAAGGTCTTTTTTACTCATTGGCAACACAATTTCGACTGAATTTTTACCTTCAGCCAATTCCATTAAATAACTGGCAATTCGTGTTTCTACATCTTTTGAACTTAATTGTCCCACGAGTTTTTCCGTTTGATCTAATCTATTCGAAAACTGCTCTAAAATCTTTACCGCAATCATAGGATAAGTTTGCATTAATTCCTGCATGTCATCTCTATGTATCATACATATATTTGTTTTCTCCATTGCTTCAGCATAATTATCCAATAGCTTTTCTGTAAATAATGCAAGTTCCCCCATAAATTCTCCAGGCTCTATAATCCGTAGTAACTGCTCTTTACCTGATTCAAACAGCTGATAGCTTTTCACACGACCTTGATGTACAATATATAAATATTCAAGTGGATCTCCTTCATGATAGATAATTTCACCTTTCTTAAAATCCATATGTCTGCTCATATTAGCTATTTTTAACATTTCATCTATGTCCAAATGATTAAAAAATGGCACCTTTGACACACACAACTGTTTGCTGTCCACTCCATGGTCATGATTATACGATTCGGTCATCATAGAACCCCCTTTACTTATAGTATAACTTATATCGATAAGCCAGGAGTCATAATTGCTTGTAATTATGCAAAAGTTTTGATATCAACAGGGTGTTCGATTGTGACCATTAAAAAACCAGAGTACCTTACAAGTACTCCAGCTGCTTTTTCGTTGTTAACAATTTTCTGGTGTTCCTTCTCTATCCTTCGCTCTAAATGAGGATCCACAGCCACATGATACAATCGCATTTGGATTATCGATACTAAATCCTCCTCCCATCATGTTCTGTTTAAAATCAATTGTTGTCCCTTCTATAATAGGAATATCTTGATTGAAAAACACAACAGGAATTCCATTTATTTCGTCCAATGTATCTAGTTCATCATTGATGTCATATTCAAAGCCCAATGAATAAGATAATCCACTGCAACCGCCACCTTTGATCCCAAAGCGTAGACGTGCCCCATCTGATTCTTCTTTCATCATTTCCTGAATTTGCGTACTAGCGTGATCTGTAATTGTAATCACCATCGGCAGTACCTCCTTTTTCATGGTTAACTAATAGTATACAAATAATAAATTTACTATACAAACATTTGATATATAAAATGAAGCTTGTAACACTTTGCCATGTTTATCTAATTCCTTATAATGTAATCGGTTCATCATCATATTTCCTTCCAATTGCAGCCTGTAGCCACCCAGAAGTATCCTTGAAAACCTGGTACACCTACACAATTTGCGCAAATTTTCTCTGCGCCGTATATTGTAATCAATACATTTTCATTCACCACTTGCTCCCCTATTTTATAGTTGCTTTTATTTTACAAAATGTTCGTATAAAGGTAAAATAAAATAGACTTATAATAGTGAATATTGCTTTTCAGATAGATTTTTTAACAAATTCATCATATAATGATTTATAAGGAAAGGAGAAGATGGATAATGCAAGAGCAAGTACAAGAAGTTTTGAACAAACTACGTCCATTCTTACTACGTGATGGTGGAGATGTAGAGTTAATTGATGTTGATGATGAAGGCATTGTACTTCTTCGTCTGATGGGTGCATGCGGCAACTGTCCAAGTTCTACCATCACTTTAAAAGCAGGAATTGAACGCGCATTGATGGCTGAGGTTCCAGGTGTGAAAGAAATTGAACAGGTGTTCTAAATAATAGATGATAAGGCAGACATTCATTTGTCTGCTTCTTTTATTACTGGCTGATCCCCAATATCTCCACCTTTACTTAACGGGAGTTTTTGGCTCTTTCCCCTGTAAAACCGAAGCAATATTAGCTAAACATAATTGAATCATCTCTGTACGTGTCTCATTGCTAGCAGAACCAATATGTGGAAGGCATACGGCATTATTCAGCGTTAATAATGGATGATTTTTGCGAATTGGTTCCTCTGCAAATACATCTAATCCTGCTGCTTTAATTTGATTCGTTTTCAATGCTTCAAGTAATGAATCTTCATCCACCACAGCACCACGTGAAATATTAATAAAAATAGCTGTTGATTTCATTTTATTAAATGCAGATTGATCAAATAATTTCTTGGTTTCATTTGTTAACGGAATAACAGATATAACAAAATCTGCTTCATTTAATAGCTGATCAAAACTAACATAAGTTGCCTCCAACTCTTTTTCCGCTTCATATTTTCTTGAACGATTATGATACAATATTGTCATATTAAAGCCTCTTGCACGTCTAGCGATTGCCTCACCAATTCTCCCCATGCCAACAATTCCAATTGTTTTGTGATGAATATCAGTGCCTGCAAGTAAATAAGGTGACCAGTTCTTCCACCGATCCTCTTGTATATACTCAGTTGCTTCAATAATTCGTCTGGCGGTTGCCATCAACAATCCAAAACCCAAATCAGCTGTAGTCTCTGTTAAGACATCAGGTGTATTCGTTATAATTACTTCATGTTGTTTAGCAGCTTCCATATCTATATTATCAAAGCCAACCGCCAAATTAGCAGCAATTTTTAATTTACTGGCTTTCCTTAACAGTTCATTATCAATTTTATCTGTTAACATGCATAATAAGCCATCAGCTCTTGCTACTTCTTCTAATAAAATATCCCTTGGTACCGGCTCAGCTTCTTTTTCCCACATCCGAAAATCAAATAACTCCTGATATGGTTCAATCAGCTCCTCTGGAATCTTTCTTGTAATATAAATGAGTGGGTTTGACATGTTCATACCTCTTTCCTGAAAGTTGTAACTTATAACCAGTTTAACACAGGTATTTGTAAAACTTCATGATCAACTCCTACCATTTCAAATATTTCCCTCAGGTTTTCTTGGTAAATTAGTTGTTTTTTTAGAATATCCTGCAATTCCATATAAGATTGTTCTAGGTTTTGCATTGTAAATCCGCGGTTAATTATATCGAAAAAATGTATAGGAAAAATTAATCTGGCATACAATAAGCGCCAGCTAAACACGGATAGTGATCGTATCGATTGATAGTCATTTATAAACGTAGTCACCTTATACCTTTCCTTCTTATTTAATATCATGAAGCGAATGCATTCTGCCAAATCTCTTGTTGGATGGTCATATACTAATTCATCTGTCCATAATATCGGTTTTTCCAATTCATTGGTATAACGCCTAAAAGCAATTGTGCCCTGATCCGCTTCGTGGTAGCGCCTTTCGTACTGACTTTCCTGTATATACTGAATCCCATTTTCACTGATTCCGATAATATAGGGTAAAACATCCATCAATAAACGATAATAGTCGGAAGAATGTTTTTTGGCTTCCAATTCTATACTACTTTCAAAAGCAGTGAGCTTATCGATCCATAATTGTTTCCATTGGCCATAACTGGAAATTGTTTTTGGCTCATAGCTATAAGACGAGCCAATTTGATGAAAATATGCTAATGATTCACCTGTGGAATACTTATTTTCCAAGAAATCTCGCTGTGCCTGCATAACCATATAGTTTTTGTCCTGATAGGAAGTAAACCATTCACCATGGATATTTGGTATAGGAATCGCAGTATTACTGTACCTATTTTCACTTAAATAATAAGCTAGTGCCGCCTGTTCCATATGAATAATTTCCTTGTTGTCTGCAATAATGGTAAAATAAACATAGTCATCTTGTTTATATCCATCTTTACCATCCAACTCTAATTTCCCTTCAGCATGTATAGCATAATTTGCAGTAAGCATATCTAATAAAGGCAAAATTATCTCCCCCATTTGCTTTTAACATAGTGTATGAGTTATAAAGGCAATTCTTAACCAAAATTTTTTAGAAAAAAGGTGATCTTAGTGGGTAAAAATACAAAGAAAAGTGAATTGGAAATCAAAGCAAGACAGTGGTTAACCGAGCGTGGAGTTACATTAGATGATATTGCAGAACTGGTTTATTATTTACAATCAAAATATCATGATGATTTAAGTATGGAAGAGTGTCTGCATAATGTTGATCGTGTATTAACGAAAAGAGAAGTTCAAAATGCTGTATTAACGGGGATCCAATTAGATGTACTGGCAGAGAAAAAGATGCTGGAGCAACCATTGCAAAAAACAATTGTTACAGATGAAAGCCTGTATGGTGTCGATGAAATAATTGCTTTATCCATTGTTAACGTTTATGGTTCTATTGGATTCACGAATTACGGTTATATTGATAAACAGAAGCCAGGGATTTTGAAAAGGTTAAATGACAAATCAACAGGTTATGTACACACATTTTTGGACGATATTGTAGGAGCTATTGCAGCGGCCGCTTCAAGCAGACTAGCACATGGCACCGCTGATGATAAAGCTTTAGATGATTAATAAATTGTAGTTGTTCCTAGCGGAGAAATCGGCGATTGTGCCGATTTCTTTTGTTTTTTGGGAAGAATATTCTGTTCTCAGGCTAATATTCCGGTTCTCGAGCTGATATTCCCGCTCTCGGGATGATGTTTCCGCCGCTCTTGGGCTGATCTAAATTTCGCCAATCCATTCACGTAAGCTTCGAACATGATAATTAGGTTTTATTTCTAAGTTTACCAGTTCTGCAAAAGGTGTTACCCCGGTTAAAACCATTAGCGTATCTATTCCTGCATTAATACCTGCACGAATGTCTGTATGATAGTTATCACCAACCATTAACGTATCGTTTTTTGATAGTCCCAGTATTCCTAATGCCTCCTCCATAATAATTGATTCCGGCTTTCCAATAAAAATTGGAGCTTTTCCTGTACTTACAGCTATCACCGAAGTAAGTGCACCATTGCCAGGTAATAGTCCACGTTCAGTTGGAATGGCGACATCACTATTTGTTGAAATAAAAGTCGCCCCATTTCGAATTTCAATACAACCTTTAGCCAATTTTTCATAACTAATTTCCCGATCTATTCCAACTACAACATAATCACAAGTGTCCTCTACAATTGTAATTCCCTGTTCTTCCAATGCAGCATGTAAACCTGCTTCACCGATAACATAACACCTTGCATCAGCCTTTTGATGTTTAATAAATTTGGCTGTTGCCAGACTAGTTGTTACAACATGGTCTGGTGTCGATCTAATTCCCATTTTATTCAACTTATCTGAAACAGCTTCTTGTGTTTTGGAAGAATTATTTGTTACAAATAAATAAGGAATACTTTTCTTCTGCAACGTATTTACAAATTCGGCTGCTGCTTCAATTGGTTCACTCCCCTGATACATCGTTCCATCCAAATCGATTAAATAACCTTTGTAGTTTTTCAAGTAAAAGTCCTCTTTTCATCACATAGAATAGAAGAAGAATGAGAGATCGCATCTTCATCCTTCTTCCGGTTTTTCAATTGTCCATTTACAAAAATTATCACCTTTCGTTATACAAGAATGAAAAATTACTTTACTATCAGAAAAAACCTCTTCATAAACAATTTTTTCATTTTTACATACTTGTTGATAAGATGTGGCAATATTAGAAATCGGACAATTAAAATGTTTCATTTCGTAATGTCCTTCTTTCGTTTTATCAACTTCAACCATATAGCCTTTTTCATCTTGGAGTCGTGCTACTTCAGCTATTTTTTTATCAAATTCATTTGTTTTTATCTCTTTTTCAAAGAAGGTTCTTTCCCTGTCCATCCGTCGTGATAATACATCATTCACAGCCTGGGAGCCGTGTATCTCCTCAAGATCCCGCAATAGTTCCAGTGGTAATTTTTCATATTGATTAGGAAATGTGTCATGCCCTTGTTTTGTCAGTTCATAGGTGTAATATGGACGTCCCATTTTTTGCTTAATTGGATTCTTCTTAATAAAACCCTGTTGCTCTAAATCATGGATTTGTTTACGTACTGCTATTTCTGAAATGGTAAAGTAACCCATTATTTCATTAATTGAAAGTTCATCGTCCTTTTTCAAAATATTTAATAGTTTTTGCTTTGTTGGGGTTCTTTTTTTCATAATTATCACCTTCATTTATCAGTTGAAAATGCATTGGCAACTCCTAATTCATTATTTAAATATGTCCGAATACGGGAACTGAACCTATCTAGAACAGGTTTGTTTTTATTCAATATTTCTTTTAATTTTTCGTGATCGATTGCATTATAATTATTTATAATCATTTTCCGTAATTGAATAATTTCTTTATAGCCATTTTCCTCGTCGATTGGTAAAACCTTCTCATCAATCAGTATATCAATGATGTCCTCATAACTTCCTGGATCACGCATAATAAAACCATCAATCATCATGTTGCCGACGTCAAGGGTAGTTTCAATCAGTAGATGTATCATTCTTTCTAATGCTAAATACTCTGAGAAAGTCGCAAAGTTTGCTTTCCCTGCTTCCTTTAGGATTTCTTCCATATATAATAATGTTTGTTCTATTTTACTTCGATCAACAAAATACATTTATAATACCTCCAATAAACTTGGTAACACCACTATCATACCATAATTAGCATGAAGAAAAACATGAAACATGATATAGTTAAGAAAATGTTAAAGTTCTAACAATAGGGTTTCTAAAGGCTTAAAGAAAACAGATGACTACTTAAAAAGTTTTGCATAGATTTGGAATGCACTAATTGCCTCACCGTAATGATTTGTTGATATCTTCCCCAATAGTCAATAGAAGCTGTGGTATATCCACTGTGATATATTAGGTTAATCCAATATTTGGTATAATATATCCTTTCTTTTGCAGGGAAACTATAGGTAAGAAGAAAGGGTGAACCATTTATGGCTAAGAAGGATAAAAAGGCCTATTCTGATTTTTCCAATGTTCGAAACCAGCGCAATGAATTAATACCAGAGGAATTTCCTGAAGGGGCATTTGGTTCTTCGATCAATAAGGAAGAGCCTGTTCACGGTAAATCAACACCATGGATAAAGGGGCAAAAGAGGCAAAGTGCTTATGTTTATCCATATAAAGAGCTGCACGAGGATTTACCGCGGCAAACACCTGGTACTCATCCTCTTCACGACGCTGAAGATAGGGATGTCCACTCAATTAAAGAGCAGTAGTTCATCTAGAACTACTGCTCTTTTTACTTTGGTATTTTTTTCATTACGAAATAAGCACAGCCAAAATTACAGTATTCATATAAATAATCATCCAATGCGCTTATTTTTGTATCAATGGATGCCTTTGCATGTCGATCGTGATAGAACCCCTTTAATCGAAGCTGATCATAGCCCCAATCTCCTACAATATAGTCATATTTAGATAAAATAGCAGAAAAACGTTCATTTAAAGCTCCCTCTTGAAAGCCATCCTTTATATTTTCTATAATTTCGTAATTTTTACCATGTATTTCAATCAAAGCTAATCACCCCCACTTAAGCTTACTATAGTTTATCATATCCATCCCCATCATAACCAGAATAATATATGCATGATATCCAGGCTATAATGCAAACTATTAGGGAAAACGATTTGGTTGTAAGAAGGAGGGAAGTCATGAAACCAAAACATTTTATTTCAAGTGCTCTAATAGCAATTTTTGCAATATCCGGTTGTGGAAATACAGATAATGCTATGGATGAAAGAGATGAAAACATTAATGAACTAGATCCTGCAAGAGAAATAGAGTCTCCAGCAGATGAGGAACTGAACAATAGACTGGGTTATGTACGATATTCAAAAGATCAGCTTGATGATGATGTAGAAAATAATCATCAAGTGACAATAGATCGTACGCAAATGGCAAATATGATTACGAGGATAATCTTACGAAATGATGGATTCGAAGAGGTTGCTACACTCGTTACAGATGAAGAAGTATTAATTGCTTATGAAAAAAATGATGCTATAGAAGAAAGGGATGCAGCAGATATTGCAAAGAAAACAGCCGTATCAGTGATGCCTGAGTTTTTTAATATTTATGTGTCAGATAATGATGTATTAATCAGAGACATCCATAGTTTGCATAACTCAACGACAACCAATAAAAACTATGATAACACGATTGACAGGATTATAAATGAAATGGAAAAATCTTCTCAGGGGAACACAATTGAAGATTAATATTACTACTACTTAAGGTAATCAACATTCCATTAGGACGATCAAGCATTTAAGGGCTAACTCAAGGTTAGTCCTTTTTCAATGAATAAGAAATCAGGTTTAATCTAAAAATACATACTGTCTAACAACAGACTTTTTATTAACAGGGGGTGAAACATATCTATAAATTAATAATCACTTCAATACTAATAATAATTGCAAATCTTATCCAAATTGAAGCCATTCATGCCGAAGAGAATATTTACGAGGAACGGATGGCACTTTTTAAAAAAACAGAGGCATTAACACAAATCCCGTGGTATTACTTTGCAGCAATTGAAAATTATGAACGAAATATTAAAGATAATGATGATAACGAACAAACGATATCCATTGAAGTTCCACCTGAGCTTTGGTTTGGACTTGGAAATAGTCCAATGATTAAAGATAAACAAATCATTGCGTTTTTTAGTGGAAAAGGGAAGGATGGAAATGGAGATCAAAAAGCAGACCCTGAAGACCCCGAAGATATTTTGTATACGATGGCAAATATCATTTTGGAACAGGGTCAAACAAGGGATGATATTAAGATTGCATTGTGGAATTATTACAAAAGAGATCTTACTGTCCAAACCATTATGAATACAGCCAAAGTATTTAAAACGTTTCAGGATATTAACTTAACTGACCGGGATTTCCCTTTAGCTATTCAATATAACTACAGCTATAATAATACATGGGGTGACAGGCGTGGTTTCGGAGGTTTACGAATACATGAAGGAACGGACATATTCGCCGGCTATGGGACACCCGTAAAATCGACAACTTATGGTGTTATTGAAATGATGGGTTGGAATTTATATGGTGGTTGGCGAATTGGGATTAGAGATATCTTTAACATATATCATTATTATGCTCATATGAGCGGCTATAATGATGACATTAAAGTTGGACAAGTAGTAAAGCCAGGCGATGAACTTGGCAGTGTTGGTTCGACTGGTTACGGCCCGCCTGGAACATCTGGAAAATTTCCACCACATTTGCATTACGGAATGTATAAAGATAACGGCAATAGTGAATGGTCATTTGATCCATACCCTTATTTAAGAAAATGGGAGCGTATGGCAAAGGAGAATAATTATTAGAAAACTTGGCATTCATTATAGGGGTTGTTCTAAAACTCCAGTGAAAATGACACATCTTAGGGATTCCTACTATGTAACGATACGTCCTGGGACTGTGCCAAGCCTCACTACACCTAAAACCATTGGACTGTGCTAAAGTTCGGTCCACCGAAAACCATTGTATCGAACGTAGAGTTAGAGGTCATTATCACACGAGAAGTTCGTTGGCTTGCTTTCTTCGTCCTCGGAAAAGAAAAACACTTTTCCTGCATGCTAGCGTTTACTCACATATTCATTGCATACGTTATGTTTCTTAGAATGGTAAATCACCTTTCCTACCTGGGACGTTAACTCGATGAAATTTCCCTTGTGCTCAAAGCTTCACCGCCTTGAACTTCTATATCCCTTTCATCCTCTTTTTTATATGAAGATGGGATTTTCATTTATTGCGATGTCTGTCAGGATATTGGGGTTTTAAACATGCACTTAAAGAAATTCTTATGAAGATTTACTTTTTTAAAACTATTATACTTTGGGGTACAACCTTTTTAGTCGAATATCCTAATTGCACTTGTGGAGTTATGAAATGTTTATACTTCTCTAACAGCAAATAAGAGCCTTTACCATATTGGTAAAGGCTCTTATTACTTATTTTTGAATATTATTTTACTTCTTTGGCTTTTTTCATGGCATGCCTTATGCTTGTCGCTAGACCACCCCATATAATTACCATACCAAGGATCATTACGAAAATTGCTCCACCACTCATTTATTTTGC
The DNA here is from genome assembly GCF_059698015.1 of Oceanobacillus sp. NCCP-135. Classification (NCBI taxonomy): domain Bacteria; kingdom Bacillati; phylum Bacillota; class Bacilli; order Caryophanales; family Bacillaceae; genus Oceanobacillus; species Oceanobacillus sp. NCCP-135. The sequence continues at coordinate 31,849 of NZ_BAAKSZ010000022.1, forward strand.
CTCCCCAGACTTCTTAGTTTCTTCATCTGCTGCGTCAGATGTTTTCCATTTAGTCATTGAGATTAATATTCCAACAAGTAATGCTGCTGCTGCAACAGACCAGCCACCAAACATGATAAACGTATCTGAATAGCCTTCATAGTTACCAGTGGTATTTCCTTCTCCAGTAAATTCCTTCATTAAATTCTGCTTGAACAATCCGAACATCATATATCCCATGACAATTGGCGTGATAATACTTAAGCTTATCGTCCACCATGAACCTAGGCGAATATCTGACACTTCATTTGCATGTGCCTGAATGTTTTTAACTCTGCGCAGAACCCAAGCAATTAATACTACTTCAACCAATCCTAACAATGCAACACCAAATTGGTTAATAAAGTAATCTGCTGCATCAAGGAAGTACAAACCACCTTGTGTAGCAAATATTAATGAAATAACCGCTGCTAATCCTCCACCAAACAGTACCGCCTTTGCTCTTGTAATCTTAAATTTATCTACTAATCCAGCAACATAGGTTTCAGTGATAGACATCAAGGATGTTAATCCTGCCAAAACCAATGATGCAAAGAACAAGAATCCAAACAATTCATTTAATGCCGGGAATTCATTAATGATTGCAGGGAATACAACAAATGCCAATCCTACTCCACCTGCAACAACCTCATCAACACCTACACCAGCCCCAGTAGCCATGAATCCAAGAACAGCAAATACTCCGATTCCAGCCAGCAATTCAAAAGATGAATTACCAAACCCTACAATAAATGCATTATTTGTTATATCCGATTTTTTCGGTAAATAGCTGGAATATGTGATCATAATTGCAAATGCTATGGATAAACTAAAGAAAATTTGTCCATATGCCGCAATCCATACATCTGGATCAGCTATCCTTGTGAAATCAGGTGCAAAAAATGCCTCAAGTCCTTCCATGGCTCCAGGTAAAGTTATTGCACGAATTACAATAATAAGAAAAATAATTACTAATGACGGTATAAAAATTCTATTGGCAATTTCAATTCCTTTTTTAACACCTTTAAATAAAATACCTAACACTACAACCCATACAATTATCAGCGGGATTAATACCCCAGGAACAAGACTCCCTGTTTGACCCGGATCTACAGTTAAATTCAAATGATCACTAAATAAAAATGCCTCTGTATCTGAACCCCAATTTAGATTAAATGAAAAGATTGAATAAGACATCGCCCAAGCAATAATAACAGAGTAGTAAGTGGAAATAACAAATGCAACTAAAACGCCCCACCAGCCAATCCATTCTGTTTTCTTATTCAACCTTTTAAAGGTTAGTGGAGCTGAACCACGAAATTTATGCCCCATTGAAAATTCCATTATTAATATGGGAATCCCAGCTGTTAGCAAAGCGAATAAATATGGTATAAAGAAAGCGCCACCACCATTTTCATACGCAACAGTTGGAAACCGCCAAATATTACCAAGCCCAACTGCCGAACCTACTGCTGCTAAAATAAACCCAGCCCTTGTCCCCCATTGTGAACGTGTTTCCATGTATAGACCTCCTCTTTTTTTTATTCCCTGTTACAAATCAGTGTATGTCCGACTGTAACAGGAAATGTTTAAAATGTTTATTTTTTCTGATATTTATGCTTGTATTATAACGGTACTTTCTTACTATGTCAAAGAATTTATTAAATTTTCTATATTATCATTTAGTTATGGAAGTAATTTACAACGGTTTGTGGAGTTTTCAGTTAGGTATATGGGCTACCAGCAAAAGCGAATAGGTATTGTTTTATCTTGGAGCAAAAAAAGTGTATTACTAGCAGAAGTATTAGCTAAGGTGTTATCGCCCGGTGAGCGCGGATATCACCTGGAGAGCGGGGATATCGGCCGGTGAGCGCAAGATATCGACCGGTGAGCGCAGGATATCAGCGGGAGAACGCAGATATCACCCGGTGAGCGCAGATATCACCCGGTGAGCGCGGATATCAGCGGGAGAACGCAGATATCACCCGGTGAGCGCGGATATCGACCGGTGAGCGCGGATATCGGCCGGTGAGCGCAAGATATCGACCGGCGAGCGCGGATATCACCCGGTGAGCGCAAGATATCGACCGGTGAGCGCGGATATCACCCGGTGAACGCAGATATCGCCGGGTGAGCGGGGATATCGGCCGGTGAGCGCAAGATATCGACCGGTGAGCGCGGATATCACCCGGTGAGCGCAGATATCACCCGGTGAGCGCAGGATATCAGCGGGAGAACGCAGATATCACCCGGTGAGCGCGGATATCGCCTGGAGAGCGCAGGATATCGCCTGGAGAGCGCAGGATATCGACCGGTGAGCGCGGATATCACCCGGTGAGCGCAGATATCACCCGGTGAGCGCAGGATATCAGCGGGAGAACGCAGATATCACCCGGTGAGCGCAGATATCACCCGGTGAGCGCAAGATATCGACCGGTGAGCGCGGATATCACCCGGTGAGCGCAGATATCGCCGGGTGAGCGGGGATATCTGCCGGTGAGCGCAGGATATCAGCGGGAGAACGCAGATATCACCCGGTGAGCGCAAGATATCAGCGGGAGAACGCAGATATCACCCGGCGAGCGCAGGATATCAGCGGGAGAACGCAGATATCACCCGGTGAGCGCAGATATCACCCGGTGAGCGCAGGATATCGACCGGTGAGCGCGGATATCGCCGGGAGAGCGCAGGATATCGACCGGTGAGCGCGGATATCGCCTGGAGAGCTGGACATGACTAGATAATTTCGTTCACTATCCACAGCCCACGTTCACAAATTTGATAATTCCCTAAATAATAAAAAATTCCTTCATCCAAGGATGAAAGAATTTTTTATTATTTATGCTTTATTTAGCTTTGTTTTTGCCAGGTAATTAATAAATAATCCAATAGCGATCACAATTGCAAAAGTTACCACTATAGGAAGAAATACTTGATTTGTAAAACCAATTACCAAATATCCCACACATGCTGCTGCTGCGGCAATTATTGCATATGGTAGTTGTGTTAGAACGTGATCGATATGATTTGCTCCCGCACCAGTTGAAGATAGGATGGTTGTATCTGAGATAGGCGTACAATGATCGCCAAATACAGAACCTGCTAGCACTGCCGCCAATGATGGAAGTAGCATATTTATATCTGTAATAGCAGTCACCTCTGCTGCAATTGGCAGCATAATTCCAAATGTACCCCATGATGTACCTGTAGCCAATGCCATTATTCCGGCAATCAGGAAAAATAAGAATGGCAGTAAGGATGAACTAATAGAAGCATCGTTGACTATTTGCGCCAAAAACTCCCCTGTTTCTAACGTGCCGATAACCGAGCCAATCATCCATGCCAATATTAAGATATAAATAGCTGGTAGCATCGTTTTAATACCTTCAATAAAGATATTAACGATATTTGCCCTCGGTTCATTTTGTTGAAAATGGAATACTAATGATGTTAGTACAGCAATCAATCCACCAACAAATAAAGATAGATTAACATTTGTATTTGCAAAAGTTGCTAAAATTGTTGCATTACCTTCAGTGGCATTTACTCCTGTAATAAGCATCGAAACAACAGTTGCAACAATCAGAACTGCAATAGGAACGAGCAAATGGAATACCCTTCCACTTTTATGCGGTTTAAATGTATCTCCTAAATCACCAGGTACACTATTTTGCTCTGGATTTAGCAATTCACCTGTTTCAATAGCACGCTTTTCATGTGTACGCATTGCTCCAATATCCATTTTAAAGTAGGCAACAAGAAAAACAAGTAATAATGCTGAAAGTGCATATAAATTCAATGGTATCATTTTTATAAATGCTTCCAGTGGTTGAATGTTCGTTATTTCATTTGCTGCAAACAAACCACCTAAAATACCGATTATATAAGCTCCCCAGCTTGAAATTGGTGATAATACGGTAACCGGTGCCGACGTTGAATCAATAAAATACGCAAGCTTTGCACGGGAAATTTTATGTCTGTCTGTTAATGGTCTTGCTATTTGCCCAACTGCCAGACTGTTAAAATAATCATCAATAAAAATTATAAATCCTAATATGGGTGTGATAAACTGTGCACCTGTACGTGTTTTAACACGTTTAATCATCCATTCGCCAAATGCCTTACTACCGCCTGATGCCTGCAGCAACGCTGTCATTATTCCTAATAATAATAGAAAACTGAGTAGGAGAAGGTTCCCTTTATTTAAAGAGCCTTCAGAAACAAAGATGTTATAAAATATTTCCCAAATCTCATTTAGCGTTCTAAGTATATTGAAATCATGAATCATTAATGCTCCAACGATAATACCTGCTCCTAAAGATAATAAAACCTTTCTAGTAAGTAGTACAAGTACCAGCATGAGCAGTGCTGGAATAATTGAAAGAATTGTGCCTTCCATTGATGTTACCTCCGTTTATATATATGTATGAATGGAACATGGAGAAACGCTTGATAAAGACAAAATGCTGACGATCGAGGATACGCAATCAATTTATATTGTCCTTAAAAACACAAAAAGACAACGATAGAAAATAACCATCATTGTCCTTACAATATTCGTTATCCTCCATTTCGATCAGTAGTTCTCCATGCACATTCATTTTAGCATGACAGTATACCCCTTTTTCAAAGCTATACCAGCTATAATAAGTCTGACCCTCATTATGCTTCGGCAAACAATCCTTTTATCAACAATCCAAGTTGTCATTCTCCTGCTGACTACTCATATTATCTGCACCTCTACCTCACCGATCTGATAAGGTTTTAATATTTAATTCTAGATTTACTATACAATAAATTTATTCATCTTGCAAGTCTCCTTGAAAGTCCTCTCTCGGAATAGCAATATTAGGGTCACTTCCACCATAGAATTCTGGTACATCCCCCATAATTGCTCCGCCATCCATATAAATTTCAGTATGAACTTTTGCCACCTCTGTAGTAAATGGGATGACTACCTGTACATCAACCTCAACATAAAGGTAGAGAGAAACCCAGGAAGAATTAATCCCCCACTCTTTTTCTTCCTGATAAATATTCGTTCTTACATTACCGACAAACTCAAGGTTTACCGGTACTTTTGGGCCTAAATTGGCAAGTACAGAGTTACCTGTTACTTGGCCAAGCGGAATCTCTATAATGGTGGGATCCACTTTTGCGAGATCTTCTGCCCCATCACTATATTCTGGAGGATTCTGAAGTGGATTATCAAAAACGAGCGGATCCCCTCTGTTCATATTCAGAAAAAACTCTTCCACCCTGTCTGTTGCTACACGATTTATTTCACTGATCATCGCTGAATTCCAATTATATACTGCTGGATCTCCATTATTATTATATGTAATATTAGCAATATCCTCGAAGTCATAATTTTCGGCAAAACGCACAGCTGTATTAATTGCTCGTGTTGCAAATTCATCAGTTTTTGCTTGCGCTATCTCCATCAAAGTTGGTTTTATACCTCGATCAATAATCCAAATACTTAGTAGAACAAAAACAGCAAAAAGAATCATCGTAATAACAAGCGCATTTTTTCCCGGAGGAGATGTTCTATTCATACCAAATCTTCTTTGATGTCTCAGCATAAAAAAACCCCCTTGTAAAATAATTTATGCTTGTTTTAAAGGGGTTAGAATCCTAAATAATCTTTAATCTATTTTAACTGCAGTTACCGTAACATTCATTACACTGGCTAAATCCAATTCATAAGATGTACTCAGACGTTTTCCATCTTCTAACAGGATCCGGATTACCGGGCGATCACAGATATGTTTATTTTGTCTGACCACAACCCCCTCTCTCCCGTCACTAAGCTGTAGTGACAGACCATCCGGATATACAACAATGCTCCTTTTAAATGCCTCGATCATATTTTTATCAAATAAGTTTATGGCACCTACATAAAGAATTTCCAATCCTTCATGTGGCAGCATTGCATCACGATATACGCGATTACTTGTTATTGCGTCAAAGGCATCTGCAATCCCAATTAATTTTGCGTATTCATGAATCTCATCACCTTTAATTCCGCGCGGATAACCAGACCCATTTAATCGTTCATGATGCTGATATGCACAATGAGATAGAATTGCAGGCATATTAGCTGTCTTCCGTAAAAAATCAAAACCTATTGTTGTATGTCCTTTAATAATTTCAAATTCCTCTTCTGACAGTTTACCTGGTTTTTGTAAAATTTCCGGATCAATAAAAATCTTTCCAATATCATGCAGCATTGCTCCAATACCTATTTCAGTTAATTTCTTATTGGAGAAATTCATTTCCACACCGATCGCAAGCGAATATATTGTTACGTTTAAAGAGTGATGAAAAATATAGTCGTCCGTTATAAAAATTTCGGTAAGCAAGGACAATGACCTTTCATTGCTCTGTAAATCCTCCATAATTTGCTGCACGACATTTGTAAGCTTTTTTCCTTTTTTCTCAAGGATATAAGATCTTTCCTTTATACCACTATCTCTTAGTTCTAGGAAAGTTTCTTTAATTGTTTTACTGGCTTCTACTCTTAATTTATTTGAAAGTACGGATTCCACATTAATATCTTGCGTGAATTCATCTTCTATATAAATATATGTAATCCCTTGATTTAATAATCTCCCGAGCATCTTTTCAGTTATCTTTATCCCTTTTTGGATCAGTACAACACCATTTTCATTATAGATGGATTGTGCTAATATCATTCCTGGAGTTACTGATTTTGTACTGGCAAGTCTCATATTTTCCACAACTCCTATAAAATACGACCTTTTTCGACATTTGTTCCATTAAAATAGTACCAAATTATAAATGAAAACGCTATGGATATTTTAAAAAATTGGGTATTTTTAAAACTATACTTGTGCTGCCTTATCTTCTATTGGTGCTTATAAAACCAACTACTTTTGATTTGTTTGTGCGTAAGAGAGGCATTCTATGCGACCGTTTGCTTTCATAGACGATAACAAAAAATGCCTTCCCCACCAGGAAGACATCCTTATTACGATATTTTTACCAATGCATCCTTGCCTATCATTCCTTCTTCCCAGCCATAGGACCTGGAAGCATCGGTTATTTTTTCTAATGGTGCATGTAATAAATCATCAATCGTCCTGACACCTACTGCCCGGGCGGCAATGATATTACGCCCTCTTAATTTTTCATTACTGTTAAACAGATCAACATCCAATGCTCCACACATAATGTAGCCAACTTCGTTTGAGATCATTAATAAATTTGTTTTTGGCAATTCTACACGTATTGCAGTAAAAAACATTCCCTCAACCTCTAATGGATTAACCGTAATCATTAATTTAAAGGCCTCCTTCGTAATGTACAATATATTTGTATGCACAAAGGAGGTACAGTGTCACTAATTGAATATCCGCTTATTTTCCAGCATAGTCTTTACGCAATGTATCTGCCAATAAATCTCGCAAGAATTCAGGTAAGAAATAACGTTTCACTTCTGATTTTGCTATCTCTGGCAGTAAACGACCAAATGTAAACGTATCTGCCGTCGCTACAGAATAGGTCTGATCAGGATCAAGAGGGGATCCGTCAGTAAATAAAACATTTTTTACATATTCTTCACCATTTTCATGAAAATCTGTTTCCACATCTAATCCGGCGAACACCATTCTCCCAAGGACTTCGCCGCGAAATCCAAAACCTTTTAATTTCAATTCCGTAAAATCTTTCGTAAGCGAGCCACGAATCACTTCAACTAGCTCATCACCTTTAAGCTCCACCATCACCGGATTAATCGGATGTGGGCAAATACGATGGATATCTTTATACGTTATATCCCCTGCCGGCAGTTGATCCAATAGAAGACCTGAATTTAACATGCCACAATCTGCCTTTGTCCAATTTTTAACGGTATTAGTCAACTGTTGCATGATTTCAGTATGTTTAAACCATTTCACTTCTATTGTTTCATTTAGCTGTACAACTGTATTTCCTAGCAGTTTGTCCGCCGCTTCATTCATTTCGTGTAATCTTTGTTCTGTTTGCAGATCTTTTGCTAAATGCGTAATGTCAGTTGTATAAGCCTCTTTTTTCACTAATTCCTGATCCACATTATCCCAAGTTAAAATGACTTCCCCAACATATGCACAATGTTTTCCGGCTGCTGTTATTATCGTATTATTCACATACTCTCCAGTACGTAATAAATGATGTGTATGCCCACCAATTATCACATCAATATCCTTAAATCTCTTAGCAATTTCCTGATCTTCATTAATCCCAAGATGTGATAGCAAAATAATAATATCAGCAGATTCCTTCAATTTTGTTATGTATTTCTCTAAGGCTTCAAATTGCGGGGATATATGCCAATCAAGCAATTCATAAAAAGCGTTAAATGGTGCAGTTAGACCAATAACTCCTATTTTAACTCCATTTACCGATTCTATTTTTACCGTAGGCTTTAGCCAATCCGGTTTGTTATTTTTCAAATTATGTAAATTTGCACAAACCACTTCAAAATTAGCATCATCATATAAATGAAACAGATCATCGTGTGTTAATGTTATTCCTTCATTATTGCCTATTGTTGCCAAATCATATCCGGCATCATTCATTAATTGAACATTCGCTTTTCCCACAAATGCTTCAGCAATTGGATGAACACGATCCATATGATCACCGATATCTACAACCCAACAAGAATCACCTGCAGCTACTCTTTTGGCTTTTGCATCTTTCAGAAAACCTGTAACCTGCGACCAATGTTCAAAATTACTATGTAAATCATTTGTATAATAAAAATAAATTTTCTCCTGCATATGTCATACTCCTTATCCAATACCTTGAAAAATCATTCGTATTCCTATAACAATTAATAAGATCCGCAATATCCAGACAAGCGTTTTTCCCGTCATCTTTTGATTTACCATTGCACCAAGCTTTCCACCAATCCAGGCACCAGGGATAAAAAAGAATACATACTGCCATGCAATATGCCCTAAAGCGATATGTGTACCTGCACCAATAATACTTACAAAAAATATCATAAACATTGATGTAGCCGTAGCAATATGTGCTGGAAATCCAAATAATAAAATCATAGCTGGTACCATTATGGAACCGCCGCCTATCCCAAACAAACCGGATAGCATTCCGACAAATAGAGAAAGAAAAAACGCCTGCCAGATTGAAACCGTGTACTGATATGTTTTTCCGTTTACATGAAAAACTCGTAATGTCTTATTTTTGCCGGGCAGGGCCTGTGTTGGTTCTTTTCGTTTAATAAGAAAAAGCATGGAAATTATAATCATAACAAAGCCAAAGTATAATAAAAAGTCATCTTTATTGACGAATTGATTTAACCAGGAGCCCAATACACTTCCTGGGATGCTTCCAGATAAGAATAACAAGCCAGTCTTATAATCTACGCGACCGACCTTAAAATATGCGAGGGTTGACGACAATGCCGTGAAAATCATTGTCACCAGGGAAATTCCTACAATCGTCTGTGGGGTTGCCCAGGAAAACGCCTCTGAAATCTGATTCAAAAATAACAAGCTTGGAATTAGGATAATGCCCCCACCGAGGCCCATTAGTCCGCCAAGAAATGCGGTGATTACACCAATTAATACACAAATAATAAAAACCACTAGTACCCCTTCAATCTTTCATTTACTATACCTTTATACTAGCACTGATTTGTAGTATTTCCTATTTATATACTTGATGTAACGATTTCGATATATATATTATAGAAAGCCTGTTGAATATAGTTGGGAAATGTATATAGCATTGGCCTCATTAATTCCTATCAGATAATGAAGCTCACAATATCAAAAGGTAAATATATAAGCTGTTATCTATCAAAGGAAAAATCTATAATAACTCAACCAGTTTAATTTCTCAAAATTCAGGATGCGAAAGCTGTAACAATTGGATGACCTCAGCCACTCTAAATCTTGTCATAACTATTTATAGGTTTATTCCTTTTGAACATTATTACTATCCATATATAATGTTCTATCCTTTTGTACTTCAGCATAAAAAACTCCTCGAACAAAATGGGTCCCCGCCCGTATTATTGGTTAAACCAGTCATTGGTTTATTAAATACAGTGTCACGCTCGGTTTCAAGCAATTTAGTTGCATGAAAAATTAGAATAAGATAAGCTTCTTACTGCCAAGTAAATACTAATATTAATGCGAGGTAATTATAATGAAACTTATCGGGATATCCGGAGCATTGGCTGGTGAAAAGACATCTCTGGCCGTAAACGATGTATTAGTCGCAGCCGGACGACTTGACCCAACCATCGAAACAGAATTAATTGACTTAAGAGAGTTTGAGATTGAATTTGCAGTTGGTGCCCCATTATCGGATTATAATGATGATACTTGGGATGTTGTAAATAAGATTTTGGCTGCCGATTTTCTGGTATTTGGCACACCAATTTATCAAGCATCCATTTCGGGGGCATTAAAAAACCTGCTGGATCTTTTCCCCGAAAATGCCTTCAAGTATAAGGTAACAGGGATTGTAGCAACAGGTTGGTCCAATAAACATTTTCTAGTAACAGAATACCAATTAAAGCCAATCCTTTCTTTTTTTAAAGGATTAGTTCCAACAGGTAATGTCTTTATCCATAACGATGCCTTTAACGAAGAAAGTGATGAAATTATCGATCAGGATGTTACCGATAGAATTCAAAAGCTTGCTAATGAAATGATATATTTGCAGCGGGGAATTAATAATAGATAAAGTGTAATTTCAACAGGGGCTTGGGTTGTTATTAGCTGAAAGAGTTGAGAGACAAGTTCGTAGAGAGACGTTTTATTGGAGATTTACACCGATATAGGGCGGAAGTTGAGAGAAATCAGGTAGAAGTTAAGACAAACTGGGTAGAAGTTGAGAGATAATACATGAAAAGACAATTATCTCTCAACTTTAATTGCTTTTCTCTCAACTTAGCTCGCTTTTCTCTCAACTTTGGTCCCTTGTCTCTCAACTAACACTACGCATTTAAATTTTAAGGACAGTCTATCTAATAATTTTCCCATGCCCTTTCATAAATCTGAATCAAATGTGGATCAATCAATGTATTCGGCTTTAACTCCACAGGATTTCCATTATCATTTTCCATTTGCTCATCTTCATCCTTGCCAAAGGTTGTCAGACCAGAAATAATGTCTTCCGTTATGAATTTTGTTGGGACAGTTATGTCCATTTTACCCAGATCTATAGCTTCACGACTTGCCATGACAAATCCCCAATTGCCAAAGCTTGGAACGTCGACATGTAAGTTTTCAGTAAATAATCCTGTCGATGCGACTGTCTCAGATATCGTCCAATAAACTTCAGTTGCAAAAACCGGACTCGTTGCTTGAACCATTGCTGTTCCGCCGGGCTTTAAATGGTTTCGAGCCAAAGAATAAAATTCCTTTGTATAAAGCTTGTTCAGGCTTTCGTTATTTGGATCGGGCAGATCGACAATTATTACGTCAAACCATTCCTCCGTATTTTCCAAAAACTGAAAAGCATCCCCGTTTTCCACATGCACTTTATCATTATTTAGTGAACCCTCATTTAATTCCAGTAAATGCTGATTGGTATTTGCTAACTCCACAACTGCAGGATCTAAATCAACAATGGTTATGTTTTTCACTTCTTCATACTTCAGAATTTCTTTCGCTGCAATACCATCACCACCACCCAATATTAAGATGTTTTCGTGATTCGCTGCAGAAGCCATCGTTGGATGAACCAGTACCTCATGATAGCGATATTCATCTGTTGAGCTAAATTGCAAGGAGCCGTTCAAAAAAAGTCGCACATCTTCCTCATCCTGTGTTAAGGTTACTTTTTGATAGCTGCTCTCTTCCATATGGATAATTGGATCTTTGTAAAGCTTTTGTTCAAAACTAAAGGCCATTGCTTCCCCAAAAAATAATCCAATAATTAACAAGACCCCGATCATGACTCCAATAACAGCATGCAGTGCAAAGTGACGAATTTCCCTACGAAATAGCCACAGAACAATTAATGCTACCGTTAAATTGATACACCCAACTAAAAAAGCAGTTTTAACCATACCAAATTGAGGGCGTAATAAAAAGACGAATAATAATCCACCAATTAAGCCCCCTGCATAATCCGAAAATAAAACTCGTGCTGTGCTTTTATTTAAGGTGACACCAATTTCATTCGCTTTTCGAATAAGAATTGGAAGTTCGACCCCTGTTAAAGCTCCAACCAATAATGTAATAAAATATAAATAAAATGCCTCGGTTCCAGCAGGGGAAAATGCTGTTATACCAAACATGGTAAAACTGGAAAATCCGCCAATGATTGCCACACCAAATTCAATCCATACAAAAGTAATGATTAAATGCTTCATTACCTTTTCACTTAAACTGGCACCGATCCCCATGCCGGTCAAAAACAGCGAAATGGTCAGCGTATATTGTTTAACACCATCACCTAATATATAAGACCCTAACGCACCAAATAACACTTCAAATATAATCCCGCAAATAGACACAATTCCTGATGACCAATAAATAATTCTGCTTTTTCTAACTGCTGCTTCATTCAAAATCCATTCACTCCATCATATAAACCTAGCATGATCAGAAAAGAGGTGAGACGTCGGATTGGTAGAACGCAGTGAAAAGAACCGAGTTCAATATCTAACCTTCTAGTTCAAGTAGGAATGCCTCCCTATAAAAAAACAGTGCGACCATGCAATGACAAGGTCACAGAGTTTAATGTTATGTAATAGACGCCCCGATAACAAATGCCAATCCAATCGATACACTCATCGATATAATTCCGACGGCAACATTATTTTTTAACAGCTGTTCTTCCACTGAAAAATTTCTTGTAAACAAATCAAACAGCCAGTATGCGATCATTTGTAATATCACACCAAATATGCCCCAAATTATCGTTTCATAAATAACATCACTGTTATAGACAGCAAAGGCTAATATAATACAAATCCCGATTATCTTCCCGGCAATGGATAATGCAACAGAATAATTCCCATTTTTTACTTCTTCCATATCCTTGTATTTACGTGTCATATTCTCAAATATAAGTAAACCAATTAAAACAATTACTACAGATATTGCAAAGTAAATAAGTGTAGCTATAAATGGCTCCATTTTATCACCTTCCTTATTTATTTACCTGTTCCTGGTCCGCCGCCTCTGAATGTTGTGCTTCCACGATTAGGTATATCCTTCATACCTCTGTATTCACCTCGGGATCTGCTTCCCCAATTATCTACACCCAACATATTCTCTAATAGCCTAATTGTAAAATATGTACCTAAAAAACTTGATGAATAATTTCGCTTCACAAACTCGTCACTTGCAACCTCGATCAGGAGTACATCCTGATCCTCATCACTTTCCCGCAATGTAATAAAATCATCTGGATAAATTAAAATTTGCTGGTTATCCTTCACTTCACTGATTTCCTCTGGTTTAACAGCGGTAGAAAGTACTGAAGCAAGCTCCGTAAGCGTGAATTCCTTTGTCGCATAGATTTTAGCTGTTTTCGAATCGCCAGTAATGGTATCCATTACTGGAAAATTAGCCTCGATAATATCATCGATTTCATTGTTTGCAGCACTCCCGATCGCAGTAGAGATTTCATCCTTTGGAGGCTCATCTGGAATATCTTCTGCCGTTATGGAACCTTCTTGTTGACCACTAAAAGAACATGCAGTTAATAGTAGGATAAGAAATAATAGTCCAATAAGTAAACTCTTTCTTTTTAACAAATCAATCCCCCTCTTAACAAAACAAGGAGCAGCTTTTTATAGAGGTTTTTCAAAAGCCTATATAAAAAACTTACTGCTCCCATTGCTGCCTGCCTTTATTTTTGATTTATTTTCTCTTTTAATGCAGCTAATTCATCATCAACATTGTTCTTGTTTAAATCTTCAAATTCATCATCCAATGTACGGCTTTTTTGAGACATATCTTCACTTGTTTCTGCTTCTGCTTCAAAACGCATAACTTTTTCTTCCATTCGTTCAAATCCCTGTTTGGACTCATCACTGCCGATTGAAGACATTGTACGATTCATTTTTGTTCGTGTTTTAGCAGATTCAGCACGTGCTTTTAGTGAATCCTTTTTAAGTTGCATTTGCTGATATTCTTTTTTCATTTCATCCAGCTTGCTCCGCAGCACTTCTGAATCATTTTTAGCTCTTTCCCATGACTCGTTTAAAGTTGTTGCAGTCGTTTCATGTTCATTTTTATCCTCAAGGGCACGACGCGCTAAATCCTCATTACCAGCTTCAAGCGCTTGTTCAGCCTGCTTCTGTCTTTTTTCCACCATTGCATTCGCATCATTTGCTTTTCGCTTAAGCATTTTCTCATTAGCAATTTGTTTTGCGACAGCTGCTTCCACTTCGCGAATATCACCGGCCATATCTCGCATAAACTGGTCCAGCATTTTCACCGGATCTTCCGCTTTATCCAACATTGAATTTAACTCCGAACTTACAACTGTTGACACTCGCTTAAAAAATTTAAACATGTATATTCCTCCCAGTAAATTTAGTTGAACTATTTCTTAATTGGATCCCGCCAAAATTTTAATCTCATATGCCTCAATTGGATATCCATGGCTTACCTCAATCTCATTTCCCCATGATTCCAAACTAATAAAACTTACTGCGTCACGATCAGCATAATCAGCGTAATTCGTTTCTGTCCCCTGCAAATTTGAGCTTCTTCCCTCTCCGATTACCCTGGCTGTACCTGATTCTTCCAAATAATAGGTTTTGTTATCATACGTCACTTCTTTTGGGTATGGTTTTGATACTGGCAACTGAATCTTTTTATAAATCCCGAGCTCCAGTTCATCATCCATTTCAGCAGATAACCAAATTGTATCATTTCCTTCCAATAACTGATACCCATACCACTCATAATTTCCATCCCGATATGTGATTTTCCCTACCACCTCGTAATCCCTCAGATCATAGGTCAAGATGTCTCCGATCTCTATCGATAATACAGTTCTTTCCTTTGGAGCAGGCTCACTTTTTTTCCCTGAAAAAATTTTCGAAAACAAACCCACAGCTTCACCTCTTAATTCAAAATTATACGTTCTATATTGTATTACGTTTTTCCTTTAAAAAAGTTTCAAAAAATAATAATTTATTTACTTCAAAGCAGGGACTACACTTTCGGGGCCTCTATATATTGCATGATCACACAAATTGCAAAGATGAGTCAAACGGTTTATACTTTTCGATAGATATATTTTTTTAGACCTAAGGAGATATTTTTACAAATGGAAATAATGGGGAGACAAATAATAGCTGAACTTTGGGATTGCAATATTGATATATTAAATAATATAGAATTAATAGAACGTATATTTATAGAGGCAGCACTCAAGGCAGGCGCAGAAATTCGGGAGGTTGCATTTCATCAATTTGCACCACAGGGTGTGAGTGGCGTTGTAATTATTTCCGAGTCCCATTTAACCATTCATAGTTTTCCCGAACATGGTTATGCCAGTATCGATGTATACACATGTGGTGATAAAGTAGATCCAACTGTTGCTGTAGAATATATTGCCAAGTCTTTAGAATCAAAAATCAGCGAGACAATGGAAATTCCACGGGGGATGGGACCTGTTAAAGCAGAGCCGTTTCAGAAGCTGATATAATTAATAAAAATAATAAATTGAAAAAACATATGAGTTGCGTAATAAAATTAGAACTTATTTATAGGTTAAAACTTCTTTCTTCCAAAGTGTTCATACACATGCGAAACAGCAGAAGAAAAATTAATCGATAAAATATGGCTAACTACAATTGGCGTTTCACCGCCACCAAGCATGAATTAAAAAGAAGGCAATGATCTTTCGTTGCTTTCTTTTTTATTAGGGGGAATAGAATATGAAAAAATAAACTTTTATAAAGTAACCGATGAATACATACAGTAACTAAATTATAAATGTAACGACTTTATTCCCAATCAACACTATGATTCAAAGTCATTTTCCAACTTCGATTCATTGACTTTAAATGAATGAATTCTTTTCCTTTCTTTTTCTGTTTTCTTTTCTGCATACTCCCTGAACTCTGCGACATCTTGTGTCGACAAGAAATAAATATACCTTTCCTTCTCTTCTTTCTCAATAATCAATGGGGCTATATCATTTTTTAACAACAAATAATTCATCATTAATCTTCCTGTTCGACCATTCCCATCCGCAAATGGATGAATACGTTCAAACAAAATATGACTTTCACAAACCAGTTGAATGATTTCTTCTTTTGAGGTTGCTATGTCCATTCTATAATTTATATTATCCAACCATTGCTTCATGGCTAGAGGTGTTTCACTTGGTTTTGTTGTATCGAAATCCGTTCCTTTAATATAGTTCACTTCTGTTTTAAATTTTCCTCTTTCATGATGTAGACGATCCATCAATAAAGAGTGTGTTTCCATTAAAATATCCAGTGTGAAATCTTTTTGTAATGTCTCAGGATCAAGCAAATATTCCATTGCGTACCGGTGATTATCAATTTCATATAATTCACGTAAAGAAACTTTATTCGGTACGGTATGATGGAGAATAATTGACACGGTTTCAGGTAAGCTAATTGTGTTGTTTTCTATTGCACTCGAATGGTGTGTCATTCGAACAAGTAAATCATCCATATATTCTTTCGGCAGCTTCATTTTGTAACCTCCCCATTTTCATATTATCTTATGGAACAGTATACCACGCTACTTATGACTTTATCACCCTGTTATTTCATTATAGGAGCTCTTATTCCAATCAAATTGAGGTTTTTTGCTGGAATAAAGTGTATATTTACAGTAATAAAAGACGAGATTATATTGTACCTTATGGCAGTAGCGTCTTTAATATAATCTTATAAAGTCTAAAATAACCAATCTTCATGAAAATTTTCATATAATATCTCGTTTCTCAATGAATTTTAATATATTAATTGAAACATTGAAAAATAAGGTCCATTTCCCTGTTTAAATAGAAATAATATTCAATTTCTTTTATAATAAGTAAGAGGGGGGTAGTAATAAAAAAAATATTGGAAAAATCATAGAATACTATAGATTAGAATCGAATATGACACAATCAGAACTTTCGAAAGGCATTATTTCCATTTCCCACTTATCTAAAATTGAGAACAGCAAAATCATTCCCACCGAAGAAACAATTAGGTTGCTTAATGAGAGATTGAAAATTGAGAACAAATTAGATGAAGATGCTAAGATAACAAAATTAATTCAAGAATGGTTTAAATATTTATTAGAGGGGGATAAACAAAAATCTAGTAAACTTTTTAATAGTATATTTATTGAAAATAAACCCATTGTAAGTGGGCAGCCAGTAAATTTAATTGAAATCCACAAACTACGCTATTTTATAATAATAAGTAAACACAAGAAAGCTGCAGAACAATATAAATACCTCCAGAAAATATCTAGAAACTTCACAGAGTTGGAGAATTATTATTGGTTGAAGTTCTCTGGTAATTATTACTTCTCCCAGTTAATATATAAAGATGCTTTAAATTCTTTTCAAAACGCTGAAAGATATTTAAATAGGAATATAGAAGTTTCTACAGAAGAATTTAATGACCTGTTTTATGCTATTTCATTAGCAGCTAGTAAATTAAGAAGAGTACATATTACATTGGTGTACTCTAATAAAGCACTGATTTATTACCAGAATAAATACAATTTAAAAAGGTGTGCAGAGTGTCATATATTGCTTGGAATATCATATCAAAGGATAAATGAGTTCGATAAAGCAATGGAAAACTATGAACTTGCATCCACAATAGCAAGTGGTATAAATGATAAAGATATACTTAGTTTATGTTACCAAAATTTAGGTAAGTTAAACTCTTTAAGGAGTAATTCGAATAAAGCAATTGAATATTTTAGTAAAAGTTTTCAGCAACGATTAAATAAACCGGCTATCAAAAAAATAGTACCAGTATCCAGCTTGATGAAAGAGTATTATCATTCAAATGATTTAGCCAATGCTAATAAATGGCTGCTAGAAGGTCTTTACTTAATTGACACATTGAATCAATCGGATTCCGTCTATATCTACGAATTTAAAGTATTTAATTATTTGATTAATGGTACTGATAACTCCATAGAGCCATTAATAATCAAAAAGATATTACCTTTTTTAAAGGAAAAGCAACTGGATTATGAAAAAGTTTATTATTTAAAAATTCTCGCTGCTTATTATTTTAATAATAGAAAATACAAGTTATCTGCTATTTACTACAATTATGCACATGATGTCTTATCAAAAATATATTAATAATAGGGGTGTCCATTATGAAGAAAATTATTTTTGCTATGTTTTTATCATTACTCTTATTTAGTTATGCCTTTTCTTATGTACAGTTAACTGTTGAGAACATGAAGATAGAAAACCAAATCATTCTCGCAAACGAAGAGGAGCCAGATCCGTTTGATAATGAAGAAGAGCCAGAACCATTTAGTTTTGATAATGGCTTTATCTAAACAGTAAAATTATATATATTTAAACATGTATGTCAATTTCGTTATCAGATCCATCATAGGTTTATTCTAAAATTACTGACAAATTTGTATGGAGTTTTGTATCAAGTGGGAAAGACAGGTACGATCTCCATACTTTTATTTTACTTATCTAGGATCTTTACTTTCTTTAAGCAATGGGTGTGCACATAAGTTCTTTTATAAGTGAGAAATTTATTTCAATAAGTGAAGGGGGCAAATTATTTTCTATGATATTAATACATTATAAGATCTAAATAAAAATATGGAAAGGATGGATTTCTGTGTTTAAGAGGTTTCCTCTATAATTACTTTTTTTACTAATTATTTTATCTGCTTGTAATCAGCATGAAACCATTAACTTTTCTGATAAAAGTACTAATTGGTCTATTAATTATGAGGCATTTGCTGAAGATGGAAAAATTAAAGATGGAAATTTTGTAATAAAATATATTGGTGAAGGAGACCCCCCTAATAGTAATGTAAAGTACGACATTGAACAAGGTATTGGACATATGGATGGTAACATGCAATTGGATAAGGATGGCTTATTAAAAATTAATAATCCAGTTTGTGATTATTGTAGCATTGAGGATATAAAAGTTATTATTACAATGGATGGTGAATCAGAAGAGTTAAATTTAGAAGAGATTGATTAATAGCTTTTAATTGAGAAAAAGGACGAAACGGAGATTTATTCCTCCGATTCGTCCTTTTATTAAACTATAAATTGATTTGCGGAACGCCTCTTATGGGATTTAATAGGAAAAAATCGACCTTTTATCATCAATTAGGTCGATTTTCTTTTTATTTGCCGCTAATGCATAAGTTTGTTTAATTGATCAATAAGCTTTATCTTCTTCCAAATTTTCCTTAATGACCTGAAGATTTCCCTAATCTAAGCCCCTCTTGACGATTCCTTCTGACCGGTTCACGCTAATGAAAATTTATATCAAATGGATGAAGATACAGGATATCCAGAAGACGATGAAGATTATCTCCAAGAATAAAAGGAAAATTTCTGACAAAAGGGCATAAAACTTTAGCACAATTCAAAAAAGGGAACGAATTTTAAAGATATTAAAATATGTTTCCTTCTACTTTTATTTTAATTTCAACATTAATATATGCATTTAATTTTTACTAACTACTCTTTTTTATCAAGGTTCCTTACATTTGAAAAGTCTTCTTCTTCGCTAAACTCTGTGCCATAGTTTAAATTTCTAGTTGGATTGGAATTAGCTCTATAAGTACTTCCTTCATCCATTGGGTCAAATAATAAGGTTAAGCAATATAAACCACTAATTCCGACAAGAGCATATACCACTCTTGAAAGTCCAGCTTCTTGACCACCAAATATGGAAGCAACTAAATCAAATTGGAAAAATCCGATAAGTCCCCAGTTAATTGCACCAATGATAACTAAAGCAAGTGCGATCTTTTTTAAAGTATTCATATATTTTTCACCTCCAAAACTCTCCTTGGATATTAGATTCATTCTTTATCTTTTGACATAGTGATATCATTCATACACAATTAATAAAAATAGTTTAATTTCGAGCGGAATAATTGGATTAAAATAGAAAGAAGTCAGGTGAAATAATAGTTATTAATCACATCTTTAAACCTAGCGAGGTTGAATATAATACCATTCATAATCCACCTGTTCTATTGAATTTGCTATTGTGGTGATCAAATAAAAAACAGGAATATTGCTGTATAGGGATTATTAGACTATGCATCAAAATTCAAGTTAATGTATAACAAAAAGACCTGAATCAAAGGTTATTTTTGTACCTTGCGATTCAGGTCTTCTAAAACATTGGTTATATAATTTATCTACGTCTGTTTATGAGTTAATAAATTTTATCGTTGTATTTGTATCATTCTGCTAACAGCACTGATCCATTCCCAATAAAACAAATTGTGATCCATTTGGAGTCTCATCATTGTCTAGTGTTAATCCTTCTAGCGAATCCTTTACATCTTTATCAATAGCTACTTTTATTCCATTGATTTCTTCAATAATGTCATTCTCTTCCGGTTCATCCAAAGATATTCCTAACTGCGGTCCACAACAGCCTGCTCCCATAGCGTAGAAGCGAATCCCTTCACCACCTTTTTCTTCAAAAATCATTTGTAAATTTTGCTTTGCCTTTTCCGTTATATTCATTTCATATTCCTCCCAATTCATTTCATAAACACTTATGACTGAGTAATCTTACTATCATTGTCTAGAGTAACTTCCTTTGTCCACGGAATAAGCGCACATCGTTCAGCCAATTCATTTTCCACCATATCAATCCATTGTTTTTCGCTTGAAGCCCTTGCCTTTAAAACTTTATCATCCGTTCCTGTTGCAGATAAACTTCGATTAATGATCCACCATTTTGGAACAATTTGAGCACGTTTAAGATCTTCTTGTAAACGGGTTGATTCAAATACAGGAGTAGCTTCTGCTAACGTTACAATCACCACTCCTGTTTCTTCTGGATTACGAAGACGAGGTAATAATGTTTTCACACTTTCTGGCGTTCTACCCGTAGAGCGACTCATTTCCTTATGATAAGCCTCAGATGAATCGAGTAATAACAGTGTATGACCGGTTGGCGCTGTGTCAATAACAACTATTTCATTTTCTGACCTTGCCACTACATCTGCGAAAGCACGGAATACTGCAATTTCTTCTGTGCATGGGGATTCTAAATCCTCTTTTAAATATGCTAACGCATCTTCGCTTAATTCCCCTGCCGCAGAAATAACTTCTTGCTTGTAATTTTCAACTTCCATTTCCGGATCAATATTGCTGATTGATAAATTTTCATTTATAGCATTATTTTTGAACATGTAATCAAGATGAGATGCTGGATCAGTAGTTGTTAGATGAACCTTATGTCCCTTTTTCGAAAGTCCCACAGCAATGGCTGAGGCAACGGATGTTTTTCCTACACCGCCCTTGCCCATTGTGAAAATAACTCTTGTATTTCTATCCGAGAAATCATCGATAACGTCACGTAACTGGGACAATTGATTCCATACAATATCTTCACTGTAATTTTCGTTAGCAATAAATGGATTACCATTAACAAGCTGTCGCAGGCTATCAAAATCTGTAAGAGAATATGGAACATACGGTAATGACAATGTGTTGATTTCCTTTAACTTATTTGGTAGTTGACTTAACGCATCTTGCTGACTTTCATAAAATGCAGTAGCAACTTCATCATTTGAATCATGTGAAAGTAGGAGTCCATTAATGATCAGCATTTGATTTTGTATTCCAACTTCTCTCAATTCGAAAGATGCCCGATTTGCCTCAATGAGTGTTGATTCTTCTGGTCTTGCAACTAACATAAGCGTTGTTTTTTCGGAATCAGAGAGAGCCTGAACTGCTTTTGAGTACATATTCTTCTTATCTCCCAGACCTGAGAGTGGACCCAAACAAGATGCGCCATGAGTGCTTTCATTCAAAAAGCCACTCCAGGCAGTAGGAAGCGATAAGAGTCTTAGTGTATGACCAGTTGGAGCTGTGTCAAACAATACACGATCAAATTGATTTAAAATTGATTCATCAGCTAGTAAATGAGAAAATTCATCAAATGCCGCAATTTCTACCGTACAAGCACCAGAAAGTTGTTCTTCCATTTGGTTCACGACAGTATCTGGAAGTTTACCTCGATACGGTTCAACCGTTTTCTCTCGATAGGATCTTGCAGCTTCTTCCGGGTCAATGTTGCTAGCGAATAAGTTTTTTACTCCGGGAATTTCTATCGGATTGTTAGATAGCTCCAAGCCGAATACATCCTGTAAATTTGATGCTGGATCAGTACTGACCAGAAGCACTTTATACCCTTTATCTGCCAGAGAAACCGCCGTTGCACATGCTGTGGAGGTTTTTCCTACACCACCTTTACCCGTAAAGAATAAAACTGGTGTTTTTACATGTTGTGTCGGATTAAATAATGGATACATATCAGTTCCTCCTCGTTAATCAAATTTGACAGATACACGAACTCGAGGTTTAAGTGTAAGTTCATCCATTTTCATTTCAAACCATTCTGCAAAATCTTCGTTCGCCGGATATGTCCCCACTCTTACTACCTCATTATCTAAAAGTGTTATTGGTAATGCATCTGCTCCCTTTTCATGAAGTACTTGATTAACCTTTTCATTATCTGAAAAAGCTGCTGGATCATTTGCCAGATTATAGCGTGTAATATCTACGCCTTTTTGTTCCAATGAATAAACAGTTGATGCTAATCTTGTCAAATCAGGATCAACACTTGGTCCACAAACTCCTGTGGAACAACACATTGCCGGATCAAAAATTTCAACTTTTTTCATGTCTATACAACTCCTTATTAACAGATAACTATATGCTTATATTAAAGGTTATAAAAAAGCTGTGAGTCTTCTCATGGCTTTCCTATAACTATGCTCCAGTTTCTGCAAAACGTTTGATACGTTCACCAATTTCATCACGAACGCGCCGAAATACTTCCCATTTTTCCTCTTCAGTACCTTCTGCCTTTGCTGGATCATCAAATCCCCAGTGCTCTCGCTTCACATGAGGTGGTGTCATTGGACATTTATCAGCAGCATCTCCGCAAAGCGTAACAGCCAAAGTTGCGCTGTTCAAGAATTCTGTATCAATGATTTCTGATTTCTGATTAGATATATCAATATTCACTTCATTCATTGCTTTTACAGCTTTAGGATTTAAACCATGTGCTTCAATTCCAGCACTTCTGACTTCCCATTCATCTCCGAGATATTTTTTGGCCCAACCTTCTGCCATTTGGCTACGGCAAGAGTTCCCAGTACATAAAAAGTAAATTGTGTTTTTAGACATAATGACGCTCCTTTTCATTTTATTTTTTTCACTAGTTCAAACTAAAAGAGTAGTAGTGTCAGGTATAAACCAAATAAAGTGATTAACAGAATGGGAATAGTTATAATAATACCTGTTTTAAAATACCTTCCCCATGATATTTTTACTCCCTTTTTCGATAATACATGAAGCCATAATAAGGTTGCCAGCGATCCGATCGGAGTAATCTTTGGACCCAAATCCGATCCAATTACGTTCGCATAAACTAATCCTTCACGAATAACACCAGTTGTATCTGTTTCAGCTATCGCAATAGCATCAATCATAACGGTCGGCATATTATTCATAATCGATGAAAGAATTGCTGCAATGAATCCCATGGCTACCGTTGCAATAAATAATCCCTGTTCTGCGGCCACCTGAATAAGATCTGCCAACAGGTTGGTTAGTCCCGCATTACGAAGGCCGAAGACCACCACATACATTCCAATGGAGAAAAACACGATATTCCATGGTGCATCTTTTATTACTGTCGTTGTATTGACTGCTTTACTATTTCTTGCCATCAAAATGAAGAAAATGGCAATAACTCCAGCCACAATGGATACAGGTACCTGGATAAACTCACTTGCAAAGTAGCCAATGACCAGCACCCCAAGCACATACCAGGATAGTTTGAACATTTTCTGATCCCGAATTGCTTCTTTCGGTTCCTTTAATTTAGACAAATCATACGTTTTAGGGATACTTTTTCTGAAATAGATCAACAAGACAATAATCGTTGCAGCTAGCGAGAATAAGTTTGGAATAATCATTCGTGATGCATATTCCACAAATCCGATAGTAAAGAAGTCTGCTGAAACAATATTAACCAGGTTACTTACTACAAACGGAAGTGAGGTTGTATCCGCAATAAACCCACTTGCCATAATAAAGGGAAAAACCATCTTTTCCGCAAAATTTAAGTTTCGTACCATGGCGAGTACAATTGGTGTTAGAATCAATGCGGCTCCATCATTTGCAAAGAACGCCGCAACCACTGCACCGAGGAGACTGATATAAACAAACATCTTTATACCATTCCCTTTTGCAATCCGTGCCATATGCAGAGAAGCCCATTCAAAGAAGCCAATTTCATCTAATATTAAAGAAATAAGGATGATGGCTACAAATGCTAATGTAGCATTCCATACAATACCGGTCACTTCTGCTACATCACCAAAATCAACTACACCGACAATCAATGCGAGTATTGCACCCCCGACCGCTGACCAACCGATTGATAATCCTCTAGGCTGCCAAATTACTAAAATCAGCGTAACGAGGAAAATGAGTACTGCTAAAATAACCATTAATGACAATATTTAAACCTCCAATTAACAACACGTAATTCGTGTTCCTTGATCTTCTAATTCTTTTAATTTATGATCTTGACTTGATAATTGGTCAAGAATTTGTAGAACAAATGGATAATATTCATTATTTTTGTTAATGGAGTAAAAAATCCATTGCCCTCTTCTTTCTTCTCTCACTAATCCAACATCTCTCAATTTTCGTAGATGTTGACTAATAGATGGTTGACTAACTTTAAAAATCTCAACAAATTCACAAACACAACAATCGTGGCTATCAAGAATTTTCATCATAGTCAACCGAGTTTTATCACCTAACAATTTCAAAATAATTGCTGCTTTATCCATTTCAATTGCTACTTTCAGCATAATAAAACACTCCTTTTCTATATGTATATTAGTATATAATAATTCACTTATATATTCAATAAAAAAGAACAGTTTACTGTGTTAAAATAATTCATAGTTATAATGCAGGATTATTAAAATGAAGATAGAAAGCTTTATGTTCTATATTATTGAAGTTGCATAAATAAGAACTTGATTTGTCAAGCATTTTTATTAGAGAGCTTTTTGCGATGTGCCACTTTTTTAGTTTTACGAGCAAAAAAATAAAGGTTTTATTTTTTTTGA
>NZ_BAAKSZ010000023.1:0-56667 GCF_059698015.1 Oceanobacillus sp. NCCP-135
AGTAAACATACTGGAGGTATTTGAACAAAAGCCCCCCATTTTGGAGGGAATAAAGTGACGCTTTACACTTCTCCCCTCCTTGATAAAAAATATTCTCTGTCGTTATATCGTCTGATGATTTATTTTCAATAATAATTCTTCCGCTTATGTATTCGTCGCCTTTATCTAGCTTTATATAATCAAAGTCATCTTGAATTCCTTCATATGTATTCAACTGATTGTCATCTGGAACGAAAGCTTTTACTTGATTAAACTCAACCGATGTTTCAAAAAGACTATCATATGAATCTAAATATTTGAAATTACTATGTATTGTAAAGTTTTCATTCTGTTCTTCAAGCAGTATATATTCACTACTCACTGTACTGCTATTAGAATTACATGCACTAAGAAACACTAAAGACATTATAAAGATAGAAAAAATACTTTTTTTGAACAATGATATTCCCTATCTTCCTTCTAAATATAACAACCACTAGAAAATATTAAATGTTCTAGTGGTTGTTGTGTTTTTTATTTACGGTAAATTCGTTCATTTTCTTGGTGAGTTGTCTAGCGGTGGTTTTCCTTGGTGAGTTGTCTAGCGGTGGTTTTCCTTGGTGAGTTGTCTAGTGGTGGTAAATATTATTTGCTGTAGGTTCGTTGATTTCCTGTCTGCGCATCATAAAGAGCCCCTTGGTGAGTTGCCGTATGAATAGTAAGAGTTTGATAATTGACATAGCCTCTTGATGTGGACACTTCCGAATTTGAGGTTGCTGTCAACTTACCTATTGCTATTTTTTGAGGGCCTGTATTAATTACACCGTTGCTAGTATTTCTTGTTGAACTTGTTGCTGAAACAACTGTTGTTAGTTTTTTCCCCTTGGTAGTACCAGTACCCCTTGCTCTCGTGCCATTTACAGATATACTTGACTTCCCTTCAGCTAAGTCTATAATCGTTGTCCCACTTATTGGAAGAGGGTAACCCCACTGAAGAGTATTTTCTGGAAAAAATGCATCAAATGCACTTTCCATATCCATATCAATCTCGTATTCCTTTGTAAGTTCTAATTCTGTATTTAAGTCATTATTAGACTCTGCGCCTACAAAACTAGGTATAAATAGAACACCCATTAGCACTACAAAAAAAGGCATTAAAAACCTACGTTTCTTCAAAATTAACATCTCCTTTCCATTTTATAGAATATTTCCAATTCAATTCCAGTTTATCATAGATAATAAAATATACAAGCGGTTCCAAATAAAAGTTATTTAAGTAGTGTAGATCAAACAACTCTAGGTTTTAGTATCTAAAAGGTATTCAGCGCTCCAGATTTATACCTAGAATAGAATAAATAGAGCAAAGAATAAAATAAGTGTCCAAATAAAAGAAATATGTATGGTTTTTTCATGTTGTTGAGAATACCTCTGTTTCTTATGTTCAATTGAAAAAATAAACAAAAAGATTAAAAAGAGAAAATAAATAAGAAACACATAAAGTAAGAAACGCCACTCTTCTACCCAAACCATTACTGGTCCTAGAGTTACACTGACAATAAATAAAATAAACGATAAGATACCTACCGTGACACAAATGATTGGCATATTACTCCAAATTGGATGACTAAAGAAGTTTTTCTCCTTTTTCGCCTCAAATAAAAAAATAAAATAAATAAAAGTTACAACCAATGCAACTATGAAGAAAGTGGCGTATGAAGAAATTACAGCAGTCCACTCTCCAGACGTTGGTTGAACAGTCCTATTTTCGCTTGTATATTCTAATAACCACATAGATACTACAATAAGTAAAATCATTAGTATCTGATATAAAGACCACTTCACACTCTCACCCCCCTTTATTATTAACTTATATGAAATTTTAATATAAAGCTATAATTTGCTCTTCCACAAACCTGCAAGTTAGTGTTTAAGTGAATTCATTCACAAGTTACATATATCATTTCAATTATTTCTATAAATTCAGTTTACACTGGACTACTTAATTAAATAAGTCTTTTACAAGGAAATACCCCTTTAGATAAAAATTCCAAAGGGGTAAAGTTTCGCAACTTTTTTATAAACGTCGTGACTTTATTTTAAATCCACAATAGTGTCCTGCTTGATTGCATGCAACTTTTATTATACAAGAGTTTGTTCTTATTTATATTGCTGGCTCTTCCGTCCGCAAACGGTGGCTCTATCTTCCGCAATCACTGGCTCAAAACTCCGCACAAGTGGCTCAATTCATCCGCAATAATCACTTGCACTCCAATCTAATCCATTTAACTAACAATAGTTCCATTATGCCAAATACCAGCCCAGTATTCTATTAGAAGAAAAAAGGTGCATAAGTATGGCAACATAGGAAGCTTAATATCAAAATAGTTAAAATACCGTGATTTATATCACTTCCTTACCCCTACTTATCTGTTAAACTCAGTTATGAGGTAAGTTTTACTAGATTAGGGAACCAACTAAGTATCTATTAAAAAATAAAGAAGGAATAAAAAACATGAAAAAGTGGAAATGGGTTAGTATTTTAGTTGTTGCACTTAGTTTTTTATTTATAAGTAACGATTTAACTGTTCAGGCTGAAGAAATATCAAAGGATGAAGTAGAAATAGAAATTAACTTATTAGAAAGCAATCAGACTCAAGAAGTTACATATGAAAATGAGGAAAATGAGGAAGTTACGATTAAAGTAGAGCCTGTATTAGATGAAACTTTATCTGGTAATAATTCTATTATTACTCCTTATGGACACTATCTACCTTACGGAACTACTAAGAAATATAAAATTTCTAAAACTAGTATTAATATGGGAATGCATTATTATGTCGATATTTATATCCCTAGTAATACCTCAAATTCCAAATTCACAAAGGCATATAATCAAGATTATTGGGTTTTAGGAGGGAGTTTATCAGACGTTAATTTAAGAAGAACAAATAAAGAAGTTACGTATTCAGCAAATGCATCTTGGATGGGTGGTTTTGGTGGTTCTAGTGTTTGGTTGAAAGCTAAACTAAATAACAATGTGTTAAGTGTTTCTGCAAGATATTAAAATTTATATAACTAATACGGATTAAAGTTAGCTTATAGAAAAGGAGTGCTTGATACTGGAAACACCCGGTTTATTAATAATTATAATAATAATGTTTGTAATTATTGGATTAGGGGTTCTTGTTTTTAAAGGCTTTAGAAAATAATTATCAAATCTATAAATTATAAAATTCATTAAATACTATTTGGTTCTAACCTTAACCAGACAGGAAAAAATATTCCTGTCTTTTTTATTTTTTATAAAAACTTTTCTCTAAAATCAACTTCCTTTTACAACGTTATTGCATTGATTAATGCTAAGTTCTAGCATGGAAGCATTCCTTATAAACATTGTAAAACTAACAAAAATAATCAAATTGGACTGCTAAACCGCTTGTTCTTTTAGATTTTACACTTCATGCCGAGACCGTTAATAGGAATTATAGGACTTTATATAAAATAATCCTTTACTCATTTACATAAACACATTCTAGAGACATTAAGGCTAGAGAGCTGTTTTAGATGTACTAAAGACTTTACCTTTCAAATTCTGACAAGTCTTCTAGATGTTTCTCCCACGGATAACTAGGAAAAGAAAATCGAGCATACTCTAATCCACCATCTACCGAGACCTTTCCGCAAGTGCATCTTTTAAAATCGTGTAGACTTTTTGATTCTATAACATCACCACAATGTTTGCATCGGATCATATTCTTCCTCAGCTTTTTTCTCACTGTCGTCACATCTCTCCTTAACCCCTTTTGCCGGTTATTTAATCTTTTCACGGACAACGGTTCTACCATAATTCTGGATTCACAAAAATTTTATCTTTATTTAAACGTTCTTTCTAGTTCATTGCTCCTAATAAAGAAGTCCCTTATACTTATTCCACACCCTCTAATCAATTCTCTTTAGGTAGAATTAATGAAAATCTACCTTTCTATTAATAATTTGATCAGCCAATCAATCTACACTTATACCATGCGCTTTTAGTTTACCATATAACCTTTGGCATTCACCTAGTACCTTTTGATTTTTAATTTTCAGTTCATCTATATCATCCTGATAAACCGATGATTTCATTTTCTGTTTTTCTAGCTTTGCCTCTAAGTTACGAATTTTCAAGTTTGCTTTTTCTAATTCCTTATTTAGTCTTATAATTTCCTCCGAGTAGTCCTTTAAATCTTTATCAAAGGATTTTTTTATATCCTTCTCAATTTTAGTCCTTAGCACGTGTTTTTCTTCCCAAAGTTTATAATTCCAAATTTTAAGTACATGCTCTTTATAAAGGGTTCCTCTGGATAGCTCAGTGTACTCTTGTAGCTTTTTTGCTGTTATCGGGGCATTTATCCCTTCAGTTTCCCTAATATCCTCTACAGCCTCTTGTATGACCTTTATTGTTTGTTCACGAAGAGATGCATGTCTTTTCTTCAGGGATTCATTGTACCTCATATTGCTCTATCTCCCCTGCGTTAGCCTTCTCTTCAATATTTTTAAGATGTTTACTTATACCATTTTCGCATATCTCTACAATTCTCTCTAAACAATTCACATTTCGTACTGCATTTTCAAAATGCGCGGCTCTATTAGGTTTATCTCCTTCTCGTTCCATGATATTCGTCCAGTAGTCAAGTTCAACCTTATAATCTTCGTAATAATCTGCTTTTGGCACAAACCAATTACAAGAATAACATTCAAAATGCACACTCGTTCCGCTTGGATTACAGCTATTAATACTACTACAAAAACCAACACCCTTTTTTCCATTAGCTTCCCAAACTAAATATGCTTGTGGGTTCTTCTCGTACCTTTTCAATACCTTCCTATCACTTAAATTTCTAATCACACCAGAAAATTCAACTGGACTTTTCTCAGGACCTGTCAGACCCGTACTTTCCAACCATTGAGCCTTGTGTTGTTCCTTAATTTGGTGTATGTACTGTAAAGGCATACGTTCTCCTTTATCATTTCTTATAGTTCTTAACTGATCAATTGTATATCCCCCGATATAACCCCTATCTGTTGTTGCATTGTGTCTAAATTGGTGGGTTGTTACAGATATTTCCTCACCAGATTCTCCCCTAATCCCGAACATTTGAATAATTCTATCAAGGTAATGGTTTATCCTATTTCTATCAAGTGGAGCCAACCCGATATCATAATTAGCCTTTCTTAAATGATTTTTGACGGTTGCGCTAGTTACATCAATTCCAATATTTCCCAATGCTATTGATATTTCTTCCACACTAAAATTAGGATTATCATCCAATATTTTTTTAATCTCATATTTAGTTATAATTGGGGAATAAGGATAAACTTTAGTTCCTCTATCTTGTAATTTTAAAAAACGGGGAAGCAAAAATAAACTGTTTTTATTCCTATCTTTAACCGAAAATTTTTCAACAGAATCCTTAGTTTGTTCTTGCACTCTTTTTATTAAGTCTATTACATAATTTCCATGCCCAGAATTCAGTATTGGTATAGTTTTTATTTCCTCTCTTATGTACCCTCCATTTTGTTTCCAAGTGGGTATATTTAACACATAATAGCTATATAGTGGTTTTAAACAGTTAAAATCCATTGATGCAACTTCTGTAGCTCTATTGGGAAATGATCGAAGTAACCAATAAACACCTCTAATCTGCAAAGGAATTCCATTTGTTTCATCCTTCATAACTCTATCTAACTGTTTCGTAACATAGCTTGGAATATATTTCTCTTTACTCTTTTTTTTCGATTGTAGAAATGGGTTTTTCCTTCTTGTCGGTACTAATGATGGCATTTCTGGAAAATCAGACATCTTAGTAAAAAAATCAGTTATGGCTCCATATATTTTATTTTTATAATTTTCACTTTCAATTACTTCTTTTAAAAAACCCTCAAAATGATTTACTATCCTTTTATTCACATTAACAAGTTTATAATCAGGAAAGAACTTTGTTAAATATTTTAGAAATGTACCTATATCAGTTACCTTTGAACTTATTGTACTAATTGTATTGTCTATACTTAAAGCATAATACTTCACAATATCTATGTACTCGTCCGGTATGCTTTCAAAGTTAATAGTAAAATCTGATTTTGGGGCAGCACTCTTATGAAGTCGTTCGCAATACCATTCATTTTCTGCAAATCCAAAATCCCCATACTGTGAAGTCTTTATTCTCAATTGCTTTTTTAATTCTTCCGAATATATTGGGTCGAATTTCATAGAATCAATTATCTTCATTGATAGATATTCCCCTTTTATTAGCAAAATTCGTTACCTTTTTAATCGTATCCTTATAAATTTCTAGTAATCTTTCTTGCTCTTGGTACAGTCGATGACTTTTATAATCATTTACGCCATTTGTTATATATTCTTTTTCTAGGTCTTCTATATATCCCTTTTGCTCATTATATAATTTTTTCCATTTTGGAAGTTTCTGAGGACCAGTTACAAGCATTTTACAACCAACACAACTCTTTTTTATGCATGGGCCAAAGGAAACATGCTTCACACAATGACCATGACCCTCTGGGGTTTCCCTCGTTCCTAACTTTATTTCATCCATCAATGCCTTTTTTTCTTCGGGTGAAAAATGATCTTTTACTTCTTCTTCAATGGTTTCCTGAAATAATTCATCAAAAAAATCTTTATCAAGCTCAGCAATTTTTTGTTGATCTATTTCCCTATAATAACGTTCAGTTGTTCTAATCGATAAATGTGAAACATAGTCTGCTACTTCCTCTACACTATAACCTTTAGATAACAAATCAACTACAACCGTTTTCCGACACATTTGATTTTTAAATTTGAATCTATTTCCATTGTTGTCTCTTATATCATATTTTTCTGTAATCCTATTTATATATTTAATTATATCAAAGGAATAAGGGAGGGTTATGGTGTAACCATTACTAATTAAAAAAATATGCTTTTTAAATTTCTCGTTAGTAACTAACGTTTTTAAATTAATCGATTGATTAATTTGAGATTCTACACAATTTACAACAGCATCATTCACGGGTATTATATGGTCCTCATCTAGCCCTTTTTTCAATCTCTTATTTCTTATTTTCTTAGGTATGTATTTTAGCATAGGAACTTTTAATTCCTTATCAAAATCTAAACAATCATCTTCTAAACCTAGTACATCTGATATCCTCATCCCTGTATTCATCATGATTGTCCAAGCATTTTGTACAATTAAAGGAAGTTCCCCTAATCTATTTTCTAGTTGAGTTATAACCTCTTCTGGTATATACTCTGTATGCTCGATGTACGAATCAAGGTTAACAAAACTATATTTCCTAAAAGGATTAACCAGTCCCTGATGCGAATGATTATCTATTTTCCAATCATAAAAAAGTCTCATTTCGGTAAAGAAACCTTTAATTGTACTAATTTTATACAATTGTTTTCCGTTATCATTTAGCATATTTTGAAAGTGGGTAACTAAATGCTGTACATGAAGATAGTTAATATCAACAATAGAATTTATATTTTTATATCGTAAATTACCTAACTCTACGCAAACCTTTTTTATACCATTTAATTTTTGTTGAACTTTTTTTCGATCCATATTAGTTCTCAATAGTTCTTGTATATACACTTTAACTTCACTTTTTATTTCGCCTTGTAAGACGCTGAAATCTAAGGTTACATTTTCAATTGCATCGACTCGTTTATGAATAATGTACCATTTATCATCGTAATAATTATATTTATTTCTATGCTGTTTTAAAAAAGAGTAAATTTCGTCTACTACGTCCTTAAAAATTCCCACGTCCCTACAATAATACCAATAATTTTAGAAGAATCGGTGTCACCGACAAAACAATAACTAATTAATCCCATTGATTTCACTAGTTTTCCACTTTGTTTTATCAATTCTCCACAATACCTAACATACTTCTCAAATTCATCATTCAAATCAGACGTTAATATCGATACTAACTTCGGAACAACCATGTCCTGTGTTATAGCCCAAAATTGTTCACAGTTTAAGCCATTGAGTGCCTTCTTTAATCTTGCCTTATTTAAATCATCGAGATATTCATTTGTTAATTGCCTTAGCAAGACAATCATTGGCTGAAAGAACTTGCTCTTCTTGCTAGCAATACCAATCTCAACCGAACCCTCAATCAAGATATTATAAATTTTATAATTCAATCCTCTAGAAACCTCAAAATAACCACTAGAACCTACAGCATATGTATTTTTTACCTCTCTACAAAGATTAAAAACAAACTCTTTGAATTCTTGGTAATGTTTGTTACTGACTATATTTAAAGTTCGCTTCTTATTATTTAGAAAGTGTTCACTAAAACTTTTTAAGTCATTTTTAATCAAAGCATTTCCAATCTCAGTTGCTATAGTTTGCAGTTCTTTTGGAGTGATGGAATACCGATTTTTTACTGTGTTAGAAGTTATGCTTTTTAAAGATTTTAATACTTCTATATCAAAAGAAGCTAAATCATCTTTTGGGATCCTCCATCCTTTCGTTGTTTTAAAAGCATTAGGGAAAGTGATATCCTTATTCTCTTTTAACCATTTCCTTATAGTTCTGGTAGAACAATTCAGCCTTTCAGCTACCTCTACTAATGAAAAAGCAGCTAACTCCTTTTCCCTCTGCTTTTTCTTTAATTCATTTATATCATCTTTCGGTATTAACCACCCTTTTAATTTCCTTGCGTTTGGAAACACCCCTTCTTTACACCATTTTCTAATCATTTCTTCCGAGACATTTAGTAGTTCGGCTGTTTCTCTTGTATTACTATGCTTTGAATTATTTTTCAGGAATATATCAACATCACTCTCTGGTATTCTCCATTCGTTTGAACTCTTTTGAGCATTTGGAAATTGACCACCATTTAGCAATCTGTGGATAGTCCCCTCAGCCCTTTTCAAAAGCTTACCCACCTGCTTAACATTCAAATGATTATCTTTTCCTGATAAATATGCAACATCCTCTTTAGGTACAAACCATTCATTATTGAACTTGAAAGCTTTTGGAAATTTCCCGTTTTTCGACCATTTTAACGCGGTATTCCTTGTAATTGATAATTTTTCCATTACCTCGTTTAAGTTAAATGAGTTATCTAATTTATTAATAAGTCCTTCTACTTCGTTCTTAGAAATAATCCAATTATTCCCATTTTTTGTTGCGTTTTTGAATACTAAATTCTTATTTAACCATCTCAAAAGTGTTTCCTCATGAACTTTTAAAAGACCTGCTGCCTCTCTTGCATTTAAATTCACATTTAATTGTTCTTCAAAGACTTTAATATCATTTTTCGGAATATAGTAACCCCTTTTTGATGGTACAAAGATAGCATTTGGAAACACACCATCACTAACATATTTCCTAACCGTTTCATATTTTTTTCCGATGAGTTTGACTACTTCAGAAATAGTAAGAAATTGGTCCTTATTTTTTTCTACCAATTTATTTTTTTCTATATTTCCCTTGAATTTTTCAGTTTTTATAAAGTTGACTACATCAGTTTCCGGGATAGACCACCCACCTTTAGTTGCTGGCAATTTTACAGCGTTAGGAAATATATCTCCCTGCTTTAAATACTTCAGCAAGATATGCTTCCCCATAAAAACTGTGTTAGCTAATTCATCTAGACTATAAATTTTCTCTCCCTCGCCCATCACCAAAACTCCTTTTTATTATAGTGGAGGATTTGCATGACATTTACGACATACCGGATAATAGGAATCATTTCCACCTATATGAATTTGTTCACCCGTATATATCGGCTTTCCCCCATCATCTAAACGTAAATTCATGATAGCTTTCCTTGCACAAAACCAACATATCGTTTTCATTTCTTCAATTTTATCTGCGTAGAGCAAAAAATATTTACTTCCTTCAAATAACTCATTTTGGAAATCATTTTTAAGACCGAATCCCATAACAGGAATATCGAGTTCATCAACAATCTTAGTTAACTGTAAAACATGCTCTTTATTTAAGAATTGTGCTTCATCCACTAATACACAATATGGCCTTTGCTCACATCCTTTAACAACATCATAAATATTTGTCTCTTCAAATATAGAAAGTGCCTTTCTTCTATGCCCTATCCTACTTGAAACATAACCAACCTCATCTCTATTATCAATTCCCGAAGTGAAAATTAAAACTGGTTTATTCTGTTCCTCATAGTTATGAGCTACCTTTAAAATTTCTATCGACTTTCCACTATTCATTGCTCCATATTTAAAAAATAACTGTGCCAAAAGAATTCTCTCCTTAATTTTCACTTTCTTTCCGTATCCTTCTAACAGGTAAACCTTTTAAAACTTTATGTCTACCTTTTCTATTAAAAGTTGTCTTATATCTGTTTAGTGTCTTTATACTTTGCCAACCAAATTGCTCCAATATAAATACTTCACTTACCTTGCCATCATTCAGTGCATCTACCAGTTGTTGCGCAAGTGTGCTTCTACCACTATGAGTTCTAATCTCCTTCTGATCAAATCCAACTTTCTCTGCTGCTCTTTTTATAATACGTAAATAATTTCTTGGTCTAATAGGGTGACCTTTAAACTTTCCTTTCCAGTTTAAGAAGATATAGTCGATATCCTCAGTAAGTGAATCCAACCGTTCACCTCTAATATATAATTCAATTCTATCGGCTAGATCACCACTGATAGGTAATTCTCTCTCATTGGTTTTTGCGCGTGCTTCATTCTCAATATTTTCCTCCCTTTTAATATCAAGCCAACCTTCTTCTGAATTAAAATTCCCTAGTTTTAGACCAAGTATTTCACCTATTCTCATACCTGTTTCGATACTTATTTCAAAAATTATTTTATCCCTTAAAGTTGGAAGAGACTCCCATATAGCATCGATATCTTCTTGACTATACCACTTTAAATGATTTTGATCTTTTTTGTACCTTAGTTTACTAACTAATGATTTTTCTATTTCAAAACTCCAGATTTGTCCATAAAGAAATTTAGTCTTAACATTCTTTTTACCTTGCTTATTTGGTTTAACCCCATACTTTACTGGATTTTCATCTACTTCGCTATTTTCCTCTAGCCATTCATAAAATTGTTTAATTATAGAAATACGTTTATAAACTACATTAAAGGACAATGCCCCTTCCATTTCTGCTATTTCATCTGAACTATCCCCATATAATAAAAACTTAATGTATCCCTCAATTATCGATTTTCTATAAACATCTCTATATTGAATCTTTAATTTCTTTAAGTAACGCAGATAATCCATTAACTCATATGCATATGATGATCCTGTTTTATAACTATTCTTACTACAAGCTTCTAACCATTCATTAACCTCAAATAAAGGGATATCATCCTCAGTAATTACATATAACCTTCTATACCCCGATGAAAGTCTTGGACTTTTAATTAACGTCTTTTCCACTTTAAGCCCGTATGTCTTTTTCTCCAACTAAATTCCCCTCCCCCTCGAACAACAAACAAACGTTCTTAATTTATCCTAATTATATCCATAAAAAAGATAGTGTACAAGCATTAATTCATGTACACTATCTTATCCCCTAAAAGTTATGGATTAAATTAATATGTCAACTATTGATCTATCATGAACAGATTGGATACAAAACGTTCATAAAGGCCAAGGCCAGTGGATTGCTGCTTTTTCGTAGTAATATTCGAACCTACCAATGTGGCTTTCACCATATTTTTAATGCTTTCTGTAATGATTTTATGAGCTTTCTCTGGGATCATCCCATTTACTTTTGTTTGTGCCTTCTTTGATAATTGAGTGAACAGACCTGACTTTTTTAGAACTTTGTTCCGCCATGCCAGTAGATCCTCATATACTTTTGTTTCATATTCCATTTTTAATCCATCCTCTTATTCCCCTATACTTAAGTATACGATTTAGTCAGGAAAAAGATTCAGATGTGGTTTAGGATATAGTGAACAACCTTCGACGACCTATGCCTTTGCCACTTGAGAGTTTTTAAAGCTTAACCACTGCTTTACGCTGGTTAAAATTAAATTATTAACATACTCGTTTTTCTTTATTGCTTCTCTTGCCTCTCTCCAATAATCCTTATTTGGATTAAAAGGGTATTCTCCACATATATCAATACCTTCCACTTCCTTATTCCAAATAATGTCTTTTACTATTTTCATAAGCTGTTTAAGTTTCATTGTTCCATGATCCCATGCTGTTACGGCTTCATTTGGATCCAATACATCCTTATCTATACTTATATAGACCGAATCTGTTTGTATTTGTCCAATGATTAAATTACTTGTAGTTGAATCAAGGATTTGTTCAGGGAATGCTGTGACTTTTTCTTGTAAATTAGTGGGGATATATTGCTTCCAATCTTTATTTACGCCAACCATGATGACTTTTTGCAGCATAGGATTATCTTGAAGTGCTTCCAAAACCCATGACCCGCATGAAAGCAATGATTTGCTGGGACTTGGAAGTGTATCGGTGTGGTGATCGAATAATAGTAAGGTAAAGGGCTGTTGTAATTCAAATAATAATAGGTAGGAAACATAATGGTAATTACCGCTTTCCAAAAAAGTAATTCTACTCCGTTTGTAATTCTCCAGACTTTTAGCAATTTGTAATAAAGAGTCTCTCTCACAAAATAAATTAGTACTCGGAATTGATGCTAAGTCTAACCACAGATATTCTTCATTCTGATAAAAGGTTTGAGTACGATAGATCTGATTGAAATTCAACACTTTTACATGATTATCCATTTCTTTATACTCCTCTATTTATTTAAGTTTCTATATAATGATAACATTCTAATAATCAGATTTGTGTTTTTTTGTCTTACAATCAATTTATTACATGGTATAAGAGTTATTCTCGCTTCATAAAGATAAACACACCTATAAGTAATATTACAACAAAGGCTGCGCTGTATATATATACACTATTAGAACTAAAAAAGTTTTTGAATGCTTCATAGTTTCCATTAAAATAATCTCCCAGAAACATCATGATGTACGACCATGGATATATCCCTAAAAAGGTTAAAATGAAGTATTTTATTGGATTAACATTACTTAATCCAGCTACATATGAAATATAATTTCCGACACCAAATGGCCGTGATAATGCAATGCTCCATATTCCATAACGTTTAAAATAGACCTGTCCTTTTTCCAGTCTTCTTCTAAATCTCCCAGAAAGATGCCCTTTCATTTTCTTAGCTAAAAAATATGGGATGAGACTGGCAATACTATAGAAAACACTCATCCCTACTGAAAGCAAAGCAATTCCCCAATACCCGGGAGAAAGTAGAAACCCAAATGAAAATACGATGATCACACCAGGAAATGGTAAAGAAGATCCTTCCAAAAACATGGTCAGAAATAACCCGGGAAGTCCAAAAGCATTGAGCCACTCTAAAAATTGCTGAATCATTGGATGCCCCTTCTTTCTGTTTAATCATTTGGTTTATTTTCTGTTACAAAGCCTTTTTTATCCCGAAAAAGTACTTTCCAAGAGCATCCAACTGAAATTGATAAAGTATAAAAAATATCACCCTCGCCTTCGTTTAGAGTAAAGATGATATCAGATAGTACTATCAGATTTCAACTCTATTTCGGCGTAACAACATCCCCCTGGATTAAATCCTCATCATGGTTAAAATCAATTCGGATCGATGTTGAATTCCCCAGATCAGGTGAGTCAGCGACGTGAAAGTGAATATGGGCTTCACTTGAGTTGCCTGAGTTACCAACTGAACCGAGTATATCTCCTTCTTTTACCCGAACTCCTTTTTCTACTTCAATCGAATCGTATTTAAAGTGGGCCAATAGACTGTATTCATCATTTCCATGATCAATAATTACATAATTTCCAGCTGGATTCTCCTCATTCATTTCACCAACTGGTTCGTTATCCTTTATTCCACTTTCCACCTCTACAACCTCTCCATCCGCAGGTGCAACAACCGTTTCGCCAAAAGCATAGTAGCTTTCATTCAGCGCCGGATCTCCATCATAGGTACTATCCCCTTGTCTAATTAAAAAATCGAAGGCATATCGTTGATTTTCATAGTCATAATGATAATTAACGAGACTATTGGTTCCTCCCCAGAAAACAAACCACTCATTTTCAAATGGCAGATTAAATGTTGTTTTCGTATAAACCTCATCCGTCTCTGGGTATGTTTGCAATGGCAGCACTCTTAACCCCATTATCACACCGCTTTCATCAAAAACAGCAACCATTCCTTTACTGCTGCCATCATCCACCCACGTGTACTGAACCACACCATTTTCTATAGGAAGCTCTGATTGAAATATATAGGTATTTACATCCTGATTAAAATCATCACCTATCTTCTGTAATTGCTCTAAGGATACTTCATTTTGAAAATCCTCGCTCATTTGTTTGTAAATTCTTTCATAATCTTCATCCAAAAACACCCCAGGTAATTCTTCCGGTTTCATTCGATCTCCCCCATTTGAGTCCTCTATTTCATCTTGATCCGCTTGTTCTTCCTGCTCATTACTGCATCCAACCATGAAAGTGACTAAAAACCCAATAAATAAAAAATGAATTAGATTAAATTGTTTCACTATTTTACAGCTCCTCTCCTATAATTTACTGGTTTCGAAAAAAATATCACCTTCTTTTATGCTTCCTTATCTAACTATGTAAATAGAGCCTTGGAACTTTTAGGACTCTATTTTTATTGTTTATGTAAATTGCTGTTCAGCAAATTCACGGTATAATGCATGAGACTTTGTCAATTCCTGATGGGTTCCCATTCCAGTCACTTTTCCTTTTTCAATAAAAATAATTTTATCGGCATCAACAATGGTTGATAACCTATGGGCAATCACGAACGTGGTGCGTCCTTCCATTAACCGGGTGAGTGCCTGCTGGACAACCATTTCAGACTGACTGTCAAGACTGGCTGTTGCTTCATCCATCATCAGGATTTTAGGATCTCTGAGAAATGCACGTGCAATATTGATCCGCTGGCGTTGGCCACCCGACAGTTTCACACCACGCTCCCCAACTTCCGTATCCAACCCTGCTGAAAATTGAATAATGAATTGATCGGCATATGCCATTTTTGCAACTTCCCATAGATGTTCATCTGGAATATTTTCAGAATAACTTAAGCCATAAGTCAGGTTTTCCCGAATAGTTCCAGCCATCATTGCACTCTCCTGGGAAACATAGCCGATTTGACTGCGCCAGGACTTCATTGACAGCTCTTTTATCGGTGTGTCACCAATAAGCATCTCTCCTGTAGTAGGCTCGTAATAACGTTCAAGCAAACCGAACATCGTCGTTTTCCCTCCACCACTCGGGCCCGCAAAGGCAATCATTTCTCCTGGTTGGGCAGTAAAGGAAATACTTTCAAGTACAGACTCTTCATCATTATAGGCAAATGATACATCGCTTACTTGAATGGATTGATTGGAAATATCCTTTTCGATTCCTTCTTTGCCTGTTTCCTCTTTTACGTCCAATATCTCGATAATTCGCTCGGTTGCACCTTTTCCTTTTTGCAATTCCGTAAAGAACATGGCAAAGGATGTAACAGGATAAATGATCTGGAACAAGTACAGCAGAAAGGCAACAAGAGAACCGGTTGACATCGACCCCTCTGCAACACGGATTCCTCCATATCCAATAATAATAACAATCACCAGCATCATAATCGTATACATAAAAGGACCAATCAGTGCGAAAATTTTTGCCTCTTTTAAACCATACTCATACATTTTCCGAATGCCTTTTAATCCTTTGGCTTCTTCAAATTTCTCAGCTGTAGAGGATTTCATTAAACGGGCTTCTCCTAGTGTTTGTTGAATTTCCCCAGTAAAGGTAGCCGTTTGATCCTGGAGCCCCTTGGATATTTTTGCCATTCTACTTCCAAGTGGCATCATAACCGCAAAAGTAACGGGAACGGCTATTATCATCAATAATGTCATCTTCCAGTCCATTATGAGCAAGATGATAAGTGCACCAACTATCGTAATAATTCCGGTAATGAATTGGGGAAATTGCTGTGAAATTAAATTTTTTACGATTCCCGTGTCATTCACAACACGACTTACTGATTCTCCGCTTGTATGTTTATCAAAATAGCTTACCGGCAGCCGTATAAGCTTAAACCACATCATTTCACGTAATCTCGCAACAATTTTCTGTCCAACAGCTGCTAGTAAATAGGTTGATACCCCATCTACAATTGCCTGTAAAATAAATACTACAAAAATAATAATGATAAGTGTGGTGCTTAATGTTTCTACGGAAAATCCATCTACCAATTCTTTAGTAAGTAATGGTATAGAAAGACCGACAAGCATTGTAATGATACTGCCGATTAAGCCAAATGTTAGAGCTGTTTTGGGGATATTTGTTGATAGTACCAATAAAATAAATGGTTTTAATCCTTGTTTTTGTTGTTTTCTCATTATATTCTCCTATCATTTTATTCCTTAAAACAAAGAATTATCTTCCCTAACTTTGAATGAAGAAAATATATTTCCTTCGTTAGTGAAGAACTTATTTATCCATTCTAATGGGATCTACCTCAAAGCCAATGATACATGTGGAATTAGAATCAATCCTAGTTTCTTACACCTTTAAGGGCGTTTCCGTTAATAAATTGAAATCATTTTCT
Source organism: Oceanobacillus sp. NCCP-135 (assembly GCF_059698015.1). NCBI lineage: Bacteria > Bacillati > Bacillota > Bacilli > Caryophanales > Bacillaceae > Oceanobacillus > Oceanobacillus sp. NCCP-135. Next base: position 16,645 of record NZ_BAAKSZ010000023.1, read on the forward strand.
TGTATCTATCACCCTAGTTGAGAAAGAGCCTTCTAATGTACATATTTATTAGTTCTGCTTCCATCTTGATGTTCTTTCATTGCTCAGTGAAGTTAATCTCTTACCTTGTAATTCCCACCAGAACAAAAGCACGAGAGCGCCCGTCTAGCAACGTACGGACTGCTCCCCGTACTTTGGGTGGCTCGAGAAGTCGAACATTCCTACGTAGGAGATTCACTCCAAAATATAAGATTTTTACTTTATAAGCAAAAATCAAGTTCAGCTAAAAGGAAACACGATGACCCGCCGGTGAGTCGATGTTGACTTTCACCACAAGGATATAAGTTACGACGAAGCCTATGGTTCCCAATCGGCAAGTCTTCTTTATCGTACAGAAGTGAAGGAAGTCTCGCTATGGCTTTAGCACTGGATCCGGACGTGGCTGATTCGGTTGTTTTGTTATTCACAAGCCACAAATTTTATGATATCCTAGACGACAAAAAAGCTGCACGACCTTATTGTCACACAGCTTTACTAAGTTAAAATGAAAAGACCAAATTCAAATTAATTTTCAAATCATCAAAAATAGTGACCTGCACCTGATCTTCATCTGAGTAAAGATTCGGCCTGCCGTATTTCTGATTTTCCTGAAGTGTAAACACACTAACAATCTTTTCCTGAGGTTCTATAATCCAGTATTCTTTAACACCAGCCTGCTCATATTTATTGAACTTCTCGATCTTATCTTTTCTGGCAGTTGAAGGCGAAATAATCTCCATAATTAAATCTGGGCTACCCTTACAACCAGCATCATCTAATTTCGACTTATCACAAACAATTGTTATATCAGGTTCAAATACATTTTGACTAACTTCTTCATCAGTATTTTTCCCCTCAGGGTCTAACACAACTTGAAAGGGTGCTGGATAAACCTTGCATTCCTTTCCGTCCAAAAAATCACCAACTTGACGAACTAATCCTAATAGAATTTCCTGGTGAATCCTAGAAGGAGCAACCTGTAAATATGGAGTACCATCAATAATCTCCGCTCTTATATTCTCGGGCCATGATAAATAATCGGAATACGTATATACTCGATCCTCTTTAGGCAATGACATTTAAATCACTCCGTTTGAAAATTTATTGGCTCTATTATACCACTTTAATCACACCAAAGATACACTTTCTAAAGTCACATCAGCATTAAATAAGCATTAAAACATTTATTTATTCTTCAATATCCTTTTCCTTACATAGAATACAACAAACACTATTGCCAACAGACCGAGCACTGCATAAACCACATCTGAATAAATATCCATATAGCCTACAATCGTCTCCCAGGAACCCCCTACTGCTGCACCAATAGTTACTAAAACTACATTCCAAATTAACGTTCCCAGTGTTGTCAAAAGTAGAAAAGTAACAAAGCTCATTCGTGACATACCTGCAGGCAAGGAGATTAAACTTCTGATGAGTGGGATAAAGCGACAGAAAAATACTGTCCATACGCCATACTTATCAAACCATTTATCCGCTTTATAGATATCTTTTTTCTTTAGCCTTAAAATATGACCATATTTTTCCACAATTCTTTCCAGCCTGCTAACGCCAAAAAACATTCCAATGCCATAGAGTATGATCGCACCGAACACTGACCCTGCAGTCGAAACTGTAACAACTCCCATTATCACCATGTTTGATTGGGTGGTCATAAATCCTCCAAACGTTAAAATAACCTCTGATGGAATAGGCGGAAATAAATTCTCCGCTGTAATTAACATAAAAATACCGAAATAACCAAACTGCTCCATCACTTGTATAATCCAATCTTCCATAACTACTCTCCTCATATTTTCCAATCACTATCTATATTTATGACGAGAATTTTTTTCTAATGATACTATTAGAGGACGTTCAAAAAGTCCGGTAAAAATGACACATCGAATTTCTTCGTTGGCTTGCTTTTCTGTTCCTTGGAAAAGAAAAACACTTTTCCTGCGTGCTAGAACGTTTCCTCACGTATTAATTGCATACGTTCCGGTACTCAGGAGCTACGCCGCCTCGAACTTCTCGGTCCTTTTTATCCTCCTTTTTGAACAAGCACTATTGCTATTTAAATATAGCATAAAAAGACAATTCTTAATCAAACGTTTGATTAAGAATTGTCTCAGACTAAAATATAGAATATTCCCATTTCACTACCTCTAGTACTTCCTCAATTTCAGGAAGCTACCTTTTATCTTCATCCTTCAATATCCCGTTTATTATATCCAATAACTCCAATCATCATTAAAAAAGCAGCGATCATTGTTAAGATGGTTATTGGCAGCCATTCCATACTTTCAACCGGAAGCTGTGGAATATAGCCGAATGGCGAAAATTTTCCAACCCAATCCGGAAATTGAAATAGCCCGCCCAAATAAAGAACAATGAAAGAATAAACTACATATAACCAAATCAGACTGGTCAGTTTTGGTAGAAATCCGATTAACAGGACAGCAGCACCAATCATGACAAGCATCGCTGGATAGTAAACCAGCGCAGCTCCATAAATCGTGCCAAATCTAAATCCATCTTCCATAACCGCAGCAGCTGCAGACCAAAGCCCGATAGCAGCAAGTGAAATCATGATAAATCCATTCAAGATGGATATAAGCAGATAGCTTCCCATCAGCTTCGTACGTGAAACAGCTCTTCCAAGCAAATGTTCAACACGGTTCTTTTTTTCTTCGCCAATCAATTTATTCATGGTCATTAGAGGAGGTACTGTGGCAAGTATTCCCATTACCATCAGCAACATCGGAATAAATTGTTCTGTTAATGTGTATCCTTCTTCAGCAACCAGCATTTGTTCCAGCAGCTCATTACCTTCAAAAAATGATTCCAAATCGCCCATAACAGATCCATAGGAAACCCCCATGACGAACAAGCCAATTGCCCAGGCGATTATGCCGGTACGCTGTAATCTTAAGGCAAGACCCATTGGACTTTGTAACAAGGGAGATGCGTTTTTCCTCCCAGGTCTTGCAGGGAAAAACCCCGCTTCTAAATCCCGAATTGCATTTAAATAATTTGCAACTATAAATAGAATAATAGATATGCCAACCGTTAATAGAATGGGCCACCAATTATTATTCGAATAGGCCTCTGATTGTGTAATCCATCCTAAAGGCGAAAACCAGGATAAAGTTTCATTGCCAACATCACCAACAGCACGGACAAGATAAGCCAGAAGCAGCACTGCGATCGAATAACCGATCACGCCACGGGAGCTCTCTGACAGCTGTGCAAACACTGCCGTTACTCCTGCAAATAGAATTCCGGTTGCACCTAAAGCTGTACCATAAAGCAATGACCCTTCCAAATCCATACCTTCTAAGCCTAATGCATATAAACCAAAACCGGTTACCAGAGCCAAAAACACATTCGTTATAACTAAAACTAATAACGTTGCATTAACATTCGATAAACGTCCCACTGGCAAGGATCGAATCATTTCGATACGTCCATCTTCTTCATCTGCGCGTGTATGACGATTCACAAGCAGAATACTCATCAACCCAACAACAACCGCTGTTAAAAGCAGCATTTGATGTGCTGTCATAGCACCAATCGTATAATTTTCCAGATCCCCTGGCCCTACCATTGCTGTCATTGCAGGATTTGCCATTGTCTCTGCCATAACATCTCTTTCTTGTTGAGAGGAATAGATATCCCCAAATGCAATCGGTACCATTAATGTAAAGAAGGAAATGCCGATTATCCATAATGGAATACGAAGGCGATCCCTTCTCATGATTAATTTGGACAGGGAGCGTGTATTTTTAGTAATCGAACCAGCCATCAGGAAGCACCTCCTGCCCCTGCTTCATCTTTATTTTCGTAATGCCGCATAAATAAATCCTCCAAGGTTGGTGGTGCACTTTCCAGTTTTACAATCCCAAATTGACTCACATGTTTAATAACAGCATCCAGTTCTTCTGTATCCACCTGAAATGAAAGTGCTTGATCTTTTTCCTCAATGTCGTGAACGCCATTTAATTCTTTTAATGAAGTGATCGGCTGCTTTGTCTCAACAAGCAGATTTGTCCGTGTTAAATGACGCAGTTCATTCAATGAACCTGTTTCGATAATTTTCCCTTGGCGAATAATCCCCACTCTGTCACATAACTTTTCCACTTCTGATAAAATATGACTGGAAAGCAGGACACTTTTGCCAGCGTTTTTGGCATCCACTACACACTCTTGAAAAACCTGTTCCATCAATGGATCAAGACCTGAAGTCGGTTCATCTAAAATATATAGGTCTGCATCAGAGGAAAATGCTGCAACCAATGCAACCTTTTGCCTGTTCCCTTTTGAATACGTTCGGCACTTCTTAGTTGGATCCAAGTCAAATTTCTTGATCAATTCTTCTCGTCTGCTTTTATTATTACCTCCCCGCAGCTTCACAAATAAATCAATTACTTCCCCACCAGTTAAGTTTGGCCATAAATTCACATCGCCTGGAACATATGCAATACGCTTATGAATTTCAACAGCATCACGCCAGGCATCCTTGCCGAAAATTTTCGCTTCACCTTCTGTTGCCTTTATAATACCAAGCAAGACACGGATAGTCGTTGATTTCCCTGCACCATTTGGACCAATAAAACCATAAATTTCGCCTTCATTCACATGAATAGTTACACCATTTAATGCGGTAAACTTCCCAAACCTTTTCGTCAGATTCCTTACTTCCAATACAGACATATTTAACTCTCCTCCTTAGATGCATGGGGTAGATGCATGGGGACGGTTCTCGCGTTTCAGTCACCATGGATTAAACAAATACATTAGTTATGAAACATTTCATCTTTTATAGTTCATAATATATTAAAGTGGATCATATATCAACAGTTTATGAACTATTTATATTGTTTTATTACAAAACATTTATTAAACTAATTATGAGGTGAATAAGATGAACGGATTCGAACGTCGTAAAAAACAAAAAAAAATAAATATCTTAGAAGCAGCTCTAGCTTTATTTATGGAACACGGGATGCAGAAAGTTTCCGTTGCAAAAATAGCAAAAGAAGCAAAGGTGTCACAGGTTACGATATATAATTACTTTGAAAGTAAGGAAAAATTAACGGATAAGGTCTTACGATTTTATGTAGATCAGATTTGGGATGAGCAACAAGCAATCCTTTGCAGTGATCTTTCTTTTGATGAAAAAATAAGACAAATTACTTTTGAAAAAAGCAACCTTGCTGATCAAATGAGTGATCATTTTTTTCAAGACTTTATGAAAGATTACTCAACAGGGAAGAGCTACGTAGAGGATTTATATACAAATAAGGCGCTGCCGCTTCTTATGAACCTATTCAACGAGGGAAGAGAACAGGGATTTATTGACCCAAGTATTTCGAATGAAGCGATTTTATTCTATATGCAAATGTTTAAAGAATATATGCAACGTGACGGTGTTGCGCAAAATATGTTGCCATTAACGGAGGAACTTACAAAGCTTTTCTTTTATGGAATCATTGGCAAGGTTGATGAATGATCGTACTTTTGAACGGATTAAAAAGCGAGGGATAGTATCCTCTCTTTTTACGTTCCTTCTAGAATCAACAATTATAAATACTCATAAAAGGAAAATTTATAATCGAACAAGTTGGTGCCCCATTATTTCAAAATGATGATCAAATGCAAAGATTTTTTTGATTTGCTGGTCTTTCATGATTGCTACACTTAGCGCATCACAATATGAAATTTTTTGGTCTTTAAATTGTTCCAGAATTTGTAGAGTAGTTGTTCTAATTTGAGGGGTCATCTTTGCAATACTAAAAGGATGTGCATCTAGTACTGTTTTTAAGAAAGAACGAGCTATATGGAAACTTAACTGATATCTTAAGATGTTATAGGTCTCTGTTATCACGGCATCTGAAATTATCAATTCACTTTCGTTTAATGTTGCTGCAATATTATGCGCCACCTTATTGTATTGATCCCTAGCATCATTTAATGCAATCAATGCACTGGTATCTAAAAAAGTTCTATTATTTCTCATTTTCATGTATCTCACAAAAGTAATGATCGTGGTTCACTGACAAATCCCCTTTGGAGTCAAGCCCATTTCGTTCAGCTTCCTCGGCCATTTCAAGTAAAGGGTTTTTTTCTTTGAGTTTCTGGCAGCGTATTCCCGTATGGATTCCCTTACTATTTCAGCCTCAGACAATTCTTTGCTTTGAGTCAAATCCTTTGACCGTGCCTTGCACACACAAATCTTGAAATTATAAAAAATAAGAGCCAAACCTTATCTTTTTACTTCCCCCTTTTATTTGTTTCTTACTTCTTACACATCCCCCCGTCATCCCAAGCAAGATAGTAACAAGAATCATACACTAACAAAAACCATTATCAGTGAAAACTGTATCCCGAGAAAGATAAATTGATGATATATGATTTTTTAATTATACTAAGGTGTAATGAAAGGAGAACGCAGTATGGGACAATTGAAACTCGAATCGAAGGTTATTTCGATTTTAAAAGATAAAATACAATTAATACATTCAAAAGAAGGTGCAATTTATTTAGTTGGACCGATCCAGCTACCCGTTAACTTATATGGGGAAACCGTTGTTTTTGAATGGTATTGCTGGCTTAATTATGACGAAGTAACAGAGGATTATGAAAAGATTATCGACAACTTGGCTTCATCCAATCTGGCAGAACTTCAGCAATCCAGTGTCCTAGTGTACGGGGACTTCGAAAACGCAGACAATGCCCTGATCAGATTGCATTCTACTTGCCATACTGGTGATATTTTTGGAAGCAAACGATGTGACTGTGGTTTTCAACTGAAAGAATCAATGAAGAAAATAAAAGAACATGGAATCGGAGCATTATTTTATTTAGCAAATCAAGAAGGCAGAGGCATTGGCTTATTCTCAAAAGCAATGGCATATCTTCTTCAGGAAAATGGCTATGATACGGTTGAGGCAAATGAGAATCTTGGTTTTGTCAATGATTCCAGAAACTATGATGATGCAATACAGGTGCTTAAAAAATTACGCTCCAAACCTGTAACGTTAATAACCAACAATCCTAAAAAACTGGAAGCTTTAGAGAATGCTGGCCTACCCGTTTCAGGCAGAACACCATTATGGGGTGATATCTCCAAGTACAACAAGAAATACTTACAAACTAAAATTGATAAATCCGGTCATTATGAAGTGAAAGGGACATGTCCAAATGACTAACCATGAATTCTATATGAACCTGGCGTTAAGTAATGCTAAGGCAATGAAAGGACAAACAGATCCTAATCCACTTGTTGGATCTGTAATTGTTAATGAGAACAGAATTGTTGGTGTAGGTACTCATCTCAAGGCAGGAGAACCGCATGCAGAGATTCATGCAATTCGAATGGCTGGCGAAATGGCCAAGGGTGGCACGATTTATGTAACACTTGAGCCATGCTCTCATCATGGCAGGACAGGACCTTGTGCTGAAGCAATTGTGAAGGCAGGAATTAAAAAAGTAATTATTGCTGCACTTGATCCAAACCCAATCGTGTCAGGAAATGGTATCAAAATACTGCAGGATGCCGGGATTGAAGTGATAACTGGAATCTTAGAAGAAGAATCACATAAAATGAACGAAGTATTTAATAAGTTCATTGCACAAAAGAAACCCTTTGTTACATTAAAATCAGGGATAACACTGGATGGCAAGGTGGCGACACACTCCTTTAACAGCAAATGGATTACATCGGAGGAAGCAAGGCTTGACGTTCATCAGCTAAGAAACGAAAATATGGCGATTCTTATTGGGATTAACACAGCGCTCAAAGATGACCCAGCATTGACGACTAGAATACCAAACGGACGCAATCCGATCCGTGTTGTTTTGGATTCTACGTTGAAAATACCATTGGATTATCAGCTTGTTACAGATAAGCAGGCCGAAACCTGGATATTTACAAGTCAGAACTATGATATTGCAAAAAGAGAAACATTAGAGAGTTTAGGTGTAAAAATCTTTGAAACAAGCTCTTCGAAATCTGCTGATCCGAATGAAGTTGTTAAGCTATTAGGAGAAAAAGGTATCTCTTCCGTATTAATAGAGGGTGGCGGAAATATTAATGCTTCCTTTCTAGAAAATAAATTGATTGATAAAGTCATCCTTTATGTTGCACCAAAGCTAATCGGTGGCGTAAATGCACCAACCTTTCTAGAAGGAACAGGAATTGACCTGATGAAGGATGCTGTTGAACTCACGGACACAGACATTGTCAGAGTTGGGAGGGATTTTAAATTTAGCGGGTATCCAGTCTATGGAAAACATCATCACCTGTTAAAGAAAAAGAAGATACCAATAAAAATGTCCCAACAGCTGCTAAAACAATTAAAACCGCCGTCGGAACGCTAAATAATAAACGCCGAATTACACGGCAGGTGACCACACCACATAATATTACCAATCGAGGGATATGCATATGAAATTTGGCTTTGATATTGATGATACATTGATCAACTTAAGGGAGCATGCTTTCAATATATATAAAAGGAAATTAAACCAGGAGCTAACATCGGGCGTTTTTCACGCTTTAAAAAAAGTAGAAATACACGAACCCTTTGGTCTCACTGATGAACAGGGTAAGGATATGTGGAAAAGTTCATTGGAAGAAATTTATTTCACTAACTGCCCTCCTTTCCCAAGTGCAGTAGAAGCCTTACTCGAGCTGCATCAGCAAGGACATGAAGTTTTCTATATTACGGCAAGACCAAAGGTGCATGGAGAAAGAACGAAAAAGTGGATGAAAGAACAAGGTTTCCCTGTCCAGGATAATCGTTTTTTCTATGGGATGCAGGATGATGAAAAAATCCATACCATTCAAGAACTAAAATTAGATTATTATGTTGATGATAAACCTGCCGTGCTAAATACACTTACAGATGAAACGATAAAATTAATCATTAAGGATCAATCCTATAATCAGGATTTGGAAATGGATCGAATAGTGAATTGGACTGAATTTAAAGACATTATTAATTAACCCCAAACTTTCAAACTACCAGGAAGCATCATTTGAGTAGATGCTTCCTTTTTTATTTATGCAACTATTACTCAATAAAAACAGCAACAATATCTCCATTTTCTGACTGTACATCAACAATTTTTCCATCAAGTTCATTTTCAATAGCATTCATTAACAATCCCATGTCTATATCTCCTGTATATTTTTCTGCTCCAGGAATTTTCGCAGAAATCCCCTGCCCTATTTTCATAATGGCATTAATGAACCTAATTGGGACATTAACATTCACATCATCCCTATTTTCAGATTTCACCCTTACTTTCAGGGTTTTGTTCAGGTAATCCTCTGAAACTGGATTGGCTGTGGATTGTTTTAAAGCACCGATTATTTCTGCAGCTTCATCTGAATCTATCTTCCCCTCCTTAACCATCGCAATGACCTTTGCAATTTCTTCATTCATTTCCCATTCCCCCTAATTATTTTTTAATAATTTTACCGCTTCTTTCGCTGTAATTTCATTATTCTCAAGCATTGTGATAACCTGTGATCTACTGTATTCCATTACTTTCTCAGTCTTCTTCTCAGGTCTGAGTACTTCTATAATTTCATTTAACTTTCCTCGAACAGTCGGATAGGAAATTCCTAATTCCTTCTCGACCTCTTTAATGTTTCCTCTGGAGACAATAAACGTTTCTATAAAATTCATTTGTTCAGAGGATAAAGCGGCTATCTTTGATAATTCAAATGTATTTTCAATTGTTGTACGACAATTAGAACAGTGTAATTTCGTTACGTGCAATGAATGATCACAAACTGGACATGTATTTAAAATAGAATAAGACATTGGCATCTCCTTTCTAATTTTCAGTATATAACAATAAATTAATAAAATCAATATATAAATTAATATAATTAATATAATAGTTAATTATCTTAATTATAATAGCTATATTTACAAATTAGTTTAATTCAACGTAAAAGAAAGAAGCTTTGTGATTTCCAAAGCTCCTTGCCATTTTTATGATATTCTTGAGATGCGGAATCTACAACAAACTCTTTTCTATTTCCTTCATTTCATAAAAATAACCCTTCTGCTGCATTAGTTCATCGAAGCTACCTGATTCAACAATGCTACCTTGATCCATCACAATGATCTGATCCATTCTCTTAAGGTCTGTTAAGCGATGACTTACAAGTATTAACGTATCAGCCTTAGCCTGCTCAAAAAGATGGTCGTAAATGGAATGCTCGGTTAAAGCATCTATAGAGGAAGTAGGCTCATCTAGAATCCAAAGCTTACTACTCTTTAGCATCGCCCGGGCTATGGCAAGTCGTTGCTTTTCCCCACCGGAAAGATTTTCTCCCTTTTCATAAACGGGATCTGTTAGGGAAAAATGTTCGAGTTTCACGCTGGTTAACACAGCTTCCATTTCCGCATCCGTCAATTCTTCTCCGGCAAGAAGCAGATTATCATGAATTGTTCCATAGAAGAAGTGGTTTTCCTGTAAAACAACATTAGCCGCTTTCCAAATACTAGCTTGATTAACGTCATTAACAGGAATGCCATCTAATCGGATCTCGCCTTCGTCTGCAGCGTATATTTTCAAAATAAGCTGCAGTAAGGTTGATTTTCCTGATCCACTTGGTCCGACGATTGCTGTTTTTGAACCAGCAGGCAATTTCAGCTTGATGTCTTTGAATGTTGTTCTCCAGTCACCGGGAAAAGTAAAAGTCACATCGTTCATTTCAATCGATAGAGGCTTAGCATCAGGTAGCTCCAGATACTCCCTTTCCTCATCCTTTGTCTCTTCTTCACGAACAACTGAAAAAAGTCGTGTCGCTGCTCGTTTACTGTCATTCCAATGAATCGGAAAAACAGCCATTGCCGATGCATCTTCAAAAACAGTTATGGAAATCATCACAAGCATCGCCAGGAAAATGCCCTCCAATTGCCCGTCTGCAACAAAGTAAGCACCCATCAGTAAAACAATCCATGTTACAAAAAGAGCTACAAATGAATTGACAGATTGACTAAATAGCTTGTTAATACCTTCTGATTCCTGTTCGTTAATATACCGATCAGATGCTTCGGCTAAATCTTGTTCTTTTTCATCAAGCTTCTGGTATATTTTCAAATCACGAAAGCCATGAAGAAATTCGGTAACCTCTGTTGAAAGCTCCCCACGCTTCTCCCTTACCTGGCTGTTGATTTTCCGGTGCCTCACAGCAAATAATGCAGGCACAACAAAGGTTGTCAAAACAAGCCCCACAAGCAAAATGATTGCGGTTTGCACCGAAAAGGAAAGGGTAAATAATATCGTGCTTAGAAATACGATAACCAAAACGATTGGTGGATAGAAAACCCGCAAAAAGAAATTCTGCAGACTTTCCACATCGCCTACGATTCGTGAAAGGAGATCACCACTTCTGTATTTTTGAAAAATTCCGGGAGCCAATGGTTCCAATTTCTCAAAAAAGGAAACACGTAAATTGCTTAAAATCGTGAACGTTGCACGGTGTGAGAAATACCTTTCTGCATATCGAGTGAGTGCTCTTGTAAATCCCAGCAGCTTCACCGTTGATGTTAAAACAATTAATGCATATAGAGGAGGTGCTAAAGCCGCTTTGGAAATCAAGTAGCCACTCGCAGCAAATAGGCCAACAGCTGCTATACCGGCGATAACCCCCGCAATAATCGCATATAAGATATCCCTTTTTTCCAGCATCATTAATTTTGTGACAATCATTAAATCCCTCATTCAGCTACCCCTCCCTGCTGAACGGAAACCATTTCAAGATATTCCGGCACCATGTTGATCAGCTCTTCATGGGTTCCCTTTCCTATAATTTCGCCGTTTTCCAGGAAAAGAATCAGGTCTGCATTCTTAATGGTATAAAGCCGATGTGCAACAGTAACCACGGTTGCTTGCTTGGATAATTGCTTCATGGAAGCCTGCAAAATACGCTCTGTATGAAGATCAAGCCCTGTAGTTGGTTCATCAAAAAGGATGACAGCTGGCTTTTTCAGAAATGCCCTTGCAAGAGCCAGCCGCTGTTTTTCGCCACCGGAAAGACCTCTTCCCGCTTCACCGATTCGTGTATCATAACCATATTTTAGAGTTTGAATCATCTCAGCAATTCCTGCCTCCTCAGCCGCTTGCTCGATCTCCTTACGCGCTCGATCCATTCCCCCTCCAATCGCAATATTTTCCGCAATCGTACCAGAGAATAGATAGGGATACTGTGAAATATAACTCAATTGCTTAAACCAATCATCTTCTCTGTAATCAGCTAATAGTTTTCCGTTTAACTGAACACCGCCTGCGCTTGGAGCAATTAGTCCTGCAATCAAATGCAGCAATGTTGTTTTTCCAGATCCACTTCGTCCAACAATAGCAATTTGTCCATATGGCGGAAACTCCGCATGCATATTTTTTAAAGCAAACTGCTCCTCTCCATAGCTGAAGCCTGCTCCATGCAATTCAATCCTTGGTGGTCCTAATGCTTTATCCAAGTGCATATCACCCCATTTAACCGCTTGATCCGTTTCAGCCAGTTCCTCCGAAATCTTTTCCGCTGCACCTTTACTGCTTTTTCCATTATGAAATGCGCTGCCAAGCTCTTTCAATAACGTGTAAAATTCAGGTGCCAGGACTAAGACAAGGAAGGCGGCAAAAAATGAAATACCATCAAAAAGAATAAGCTGCAGCGCTACTTCGAGTGCAATGATTCCAATACTAAGCATCGAAATTAGCTCCAGCATAAAGGAAGAGGCAAATGCTACCTTTAAAATTTCCATGGTTGCATCTCTAAAACTTAAACTGCTTTCCTGAATTTTTTCCCTTTGCTGTTTTGCCTTGCCGAATAGTTTAAGTGTGACAAGACCTTGCAATGTATCCAGAAACCTGCCTGAAAATGCTGCCAGCTTATCCATTTGTTCCTCTGATTTCTTCTTTGTATGCATGCCAATAATGATCATAAAAATGGGAATAAATGGTGTGGTAATTATCATAATAAAGCCTGTGTTTGCATGCTGTGTGAAGATCACGATGAGAATTAAAAGCGGAATAATGGATGATTGAATCAGCTGAGGGATGTACTGACTAAAATAGCTATCAATTTCATCAACAGCATCCATCATGACACTCACCCTTTGCCCTGATTGACCTCTTAATGATGCTTGAACAGGATTTCTTACGTATTTATTCAATAGAGCCTTTCGGAAATCCCTTTTAACTTCGACACCCATCCTTACACCTGTACGCCCACTTAAATAAGTAAATAAAACCCTTGCGAAAAGGACAAGCAATAACCCTCCCAATAATGGAAGAAGTTCACTAAAGGATTGCCCCCGCAAAAAAACACCATCAATAATGGCAACAAGCAAAAACGCCTGCCCGATAATTACTGCACCTGAGAGTGCTGATAAAATGAACAAAAATAAGATATTTCTTTTCTGTGTGGATACCATACTTTTTAAATTACTCATATATGCACATATCTCCTCAGGTAAAAATTGCGTTTAAGATTGCTGTTTGGACTGGTTTAAGCGTTCACGGCATGTGATCACACTAATGACGGACTACTTTTTCCCTTTTACATATTCTGCATCAAATAAAAATAGCTTCATTAATAGAATCAATGATGGGATTAACAAACACAATCCAGCAATAAACACGATAATCAAAGCAACACCAGTTGATTCATGTGTTGCGTTTTCATAGATGGTAATATATGGATCAAGTATGAATGGCAGATGACTTGCCCCATAACCAAAAAAGGCAAAGAAAAACTGCAGCATAACACTAATAAACGCTAAACCATAATATTTCCCTGCATAGATTAAAGCTAGTGCAATCATAAAAAATGCAACAGATAAACCAAAAACCCACCACAGATCCATCATATTACTGTAATGTCTTCGGTTATGTTCACCTAATGCGATAAAAGTTGTCAGCGCAGCAACAATGGTCGGTGTTGCCCAGAACAGTGCGTATTTACGAACCAGCTTTAGTGCTTCTGTATCATGTGCTCTGGCAGCATAATACGTTAAAAAGGTTGCACTGATGAAGAGCACGGAAACAATCGCCAGAAACACAACACTCCAGGAATAAGGGCTTGTAAATAGCTTTAAATATTCGAGTGATACGACACCGTCCATTTCAACAATAAACCCACCTTCTGACATGGTTAACGCAGTTGATAATGAAGCAGGAATCAGCAATCCGGTAGCTCCATATAAAAACATATAGACATTACTTTGCTTTGAACCATAGTTTTCAAATGCATAAAACGATCCCCTAATCGCCAGCAGGATAATCGCAATACTTCCCGGAACTAGCAAAGCCGTCCCATAATAGTAAGCAGAGTCTGGGAAAAAACCAACAATCCCAACGAAGAAAAAGACAAAGAACACATTCGTTACTTCCCAGACTGGTGATAAATACCTGGATATTAATTGATTAATAATGTGGTCTTTCTTGGTGATTTTTGCATAATAGGCAAAGAATCCTGCGCCAAAGTCGACTGAAGCCACTATCAAATAACCGTAAAGAAAGATCCATAAAGCTGTAATCCCTATGATTTCATAGCTCATTTGTTATCCCCCTTTTCAATCGCAGGATATTTTTTCTCAAGTTCTTCTTCCACAGGACTATTACGAAACATTCGTCGTAATATAACAACACATAATACACCTAATACCGTGTATAAAGCGAAGAACAACAGAAACATAAGTCCAACATGTGGCGATGAGGTTGCTGCCTCTTCTACCGTCATAAACCCACGTAGAATCCACGGCTGTCTGCCTTCTTCCGCATAAATCCAGCCAAATTCAATTGCCAGCATGGCTAAAGGCCCGATTGTTACAAGAAGCCTAAGCATCCATTTCGTATGCTCGTTCCATTTTTTCACTTTGCTAACAATCAGATATAGCAGTGAAACTGAAGCAAGAAACATCCCAATGACTACCATTAAATCAAACATATAGTGCACCCATAATGGTGGCCGTTCCTCTTCCGGAAATTCCTCCAAACCAGTTACTTCACTAGTAAAATCACCATGTGCCAAAAAGCTTAGTAATCCAGGCAAACGAATGGCTCCAATCGGTACAT
Source organism: Oceanobacillus sp. NCCP-135 (assembly GCF_059698015.1). NCBI lineage: Bacteria > Bacillati > Bacillota > Bacilli > Caryophanales > Bacillaceae > Oceanobacillus > Oceanobacillus sp. NCCP-135. The sequence goes on from NZ_BAAKSZ010000023.1 coordinate 31,771, forward strand.
TATCATCATCAAGCCAACCAAATAATACTAAATCTGCCCCTTCTTCCGTTTCAAAATGCCATTCAGCAGCAGCTAATTTTTCCGGCTGATGTTCTGCGAGAAATTTTGCTGAAAAGTCCCCTGCCAATGCGGTTAGAAGTGCAAATATAAATGTTAGCGTTACTGTCAGTTTTAAAGCTTTTTTATGATATTCGGATGATTTCTTTTTTAATAAGGAAAAGGCCGCAATTGTCGCAAGAATTGCCGCTACTGTTAGATATGCAGAGCCCAACACATGGAATACCTTTGTTGGAGTTGCAGGATTGAGCATCGCTTCTATTGGATTGATTGTTGCAAACCCGCCATCTCCTGTTGTAAATCCTTCCGGTGTGTTCATAAACGCATTTACTGTCGTAATAAAAACAGCTGAAAGCCCTCCACCTACAATAACTGGGAGTGACAGCAACCAGTGTGTATACGGTTTTTTAAAACGATCCCATGTATATAAATAAATTCCTAAGAAAATTGCTTCAAAGAAAAATGCAAAAACTTCCATAAATAACGGCAAGCTAATAACATTCCCGGCTATTTGCATGAAATTAGGCCATAACAAAGATAACTGAAGGCCAATCGCCGTACCTGTTACAACCCCAATCGCAACCGTTATAACAAACCCCCTCGCCCATCGTCTGGCAAGCATCAGGTAATGTGGATCCTTCTTTTTAATCCCGATAAACTCAGCAATCGAAATCATTAAAGGAACCCCGACACCAAGTGTTGCAAATATGATATGAAAACCGAGAGTCAACGCAGTAAGCAACCGACTCATTAAGACCGGGTCCATTTCCATCATGGTATAACCTCCTCCAATTGTTCCAGTTATAACTATGTTACCTATTGATCAAGAGATATTATTCAGTAATGTTTTTCTGCTTATTTTCACTATGTTCATAGTATAAACCTTTTTGTTATGTAGGGAACGCGCTTGGAATGACAATTGAATGACATTCTAAGGAACTTTTCGTGACATCCTAAAACAGCTTGTTTATATGTAGAGTTCCCTGAAAATGAATGAAATAATCCCTTCCTTCCAAAGGCCACTTATTTTTGAAAAGCTATTACTCTTTTTGAAAAACTAGTATTCGACCTTTCCTTATCCTTAGAGAATGTGTAAGTTTTCTATTTACTTGATACTTGATAACCTTCACTATAATTCTCAGAAAAATTTTACATTCCCTACCACAGAAGATGTACAAGAAAATTCCAAATGGCTATTTTAAAGAATCGACAAATTTGCTGTACAATAATCATTCCATCAGTAAAGCAACGTGAAACAGTACTTCAACACTATTAATCAAACGTTTGATTAACTGATCATTGCAAATGTTTTTCCAGGATTTAATGCTTTTAATCATAGAAATTATATTATATCCTAGTAATAGTCAGCGAAAACTGCGAATTAAAGTTTGGGGGAAATAAGATGACAATGAAGAAAACGTTAACACTCGCCGGTTCAGATTCAAGTGGCGGCGCAGGAATCCAGGCAGATTTAAAAACATTTCAGGAACACGGTGTTTATGGTATGAACGCACTGACTTCCATTGTAACAATGGATCCGGATCATGGATGGAGTCATGGTGTATATCCAATTGACGTGGATATTGTTGAAAAACAATTGAATACAATTCTATCTTTGGGCATTGACGCTATGAAAACCGGAATGCTAGGTTCGGTAGATATTATTGAGCTTGGAGCAAGAAAAATTGACGAATACAAGCTTGAAAAATTTGTCCTTGATCCCGTTATGGTATGTAAGGGGGAAGATGAAGTACTGCAGCCGGAAAACACCGATGCAATGCGTGAATTTCTCCTTTCACGAGCAACCATTGCTACTCCAAACTTGTTTGAAGCCGGTCAGCTTGCTGGGAACGGGCCACTTAAAACAGTTGATGATATGAAAAAAGCGGCAGTAAAAATTCATGAACTAGGTGCAAAAAATGTCATTATCAAGGGTGGAAAAGCTCTCGATCATGAAAAAGCACTGGATCTTTTCTATGATGGCGAAGCATTTACTTTGCTTGAGAAAGATAAACTTGATACAACCTACAATCATGGCGCAGGCTGTACCTTTGCAGCCGCAATAACAGCAAATCTGGCCAAAGGGAAATCTGTCAAAGAATCAGTAGTTGCTGCAAAAGACTTTGTAACCGCAGCAATCAAACATGGCTGGAGATTGAATGAATATGTAGGTCCAGTAAGGCATGGGGCATATAATCAGTTTGGAAATGAGAATTAATTTTAGAATAAGTAAACCGGCTCCCTTTAAGAAGCCGGTTTACTTTGTTATTTATGCTTGAACTGTCGCTGTTTTATGTTGTATACGAACGATAACACCTGTAATCGTAATAACAACTAACGCCGGAATCAGCCAGCCAAGACCTTGATTATATAATGGCAGCATACCTTCATAGAAGGATATAACCGGATTCATCCAGCTAAATTCAACACCAAGTGATCCGCTTAACGCTTTTAAACCATCAAATGTACTGATCAGGAAGGTTACTCCAATTGTTGACACATAAACCACCCTTGCATCATTAAACAATGGTGATAAGAATGTCAATATCATCAAAACAATTGCAAGTGGATAAAGGAACATCAGTACAGGGATGGAATAAGCAATTATATTTGCTAATCCGAAATTAGCGATAACAAATGTTAATCCTGAAAAGAATACTACCAATATTTTATAGCTAAGCTTCGGCAGCAATGTATGGAAATACTCTGCATTTGCTGTAATCAGTCCAATAGCAGTCGTTAAACAAGCTAGAATTATTACAACTGCCAACAAAACTGAGCCAATCGTGCCAAAGTAATAGGATGCTGCACCACTTAGAACAGGACCACCTGTTTCAAGAAGACCTAATTGTCCAGTACTCGTGGAACCCATATAAGCAATCCCCAAATAAATAACTCCAAGCAACCCAATTGCAATACCACCGGATTTAGCAGTTGCTGAAAGTATTTCTTTTTTTGATGTTACACCCATCGAGCGAATAACATTAATTACGATAATCGCAAACACAAGTGAAGCTAATGCATCCATCGTATTATAACCTTCCAGGAATCCTGTCACAAAAGATCCACTTGTATAGCCTTCCTCTGGTGTTCCCATTGACCCCATCGGATTGACCAAAGCCATAACGAGAAGAGCAAGAAGCAGAACAACTAATCCTGGCGCTAAAATTTTTCCGATATTATTCACGATTTTTGCAGGGTATAATGAAAATAAAAGTGCTACAGCGAAAAACAAAATTGAAAAAATCAGTAAGCCTGTTTGATGAGAACCTTCACTCACAAATGGTGCTATCCCAACCTCAAATGCCACAGTACCTGTTCTTGGTGCTGCAAAAAATGGGCCTATCGTCAAATAAAGCAATGCAGTAAAAAAGATTCCATAAGCAGGATGTACTCTACTGGCCAATTCCTGTAAATTTCGGCTACCCGAGAAGCCCATCGCCAATATTCCCAGCAATGGCAGCCCTACCCCAGTTATTAAAAACCCGATTGCAGCAGACCATAGATTAGATCCAGCATACTGCCCCAGCTGGGCCGGGAAAATTAAATTTCCTGCTCCAAAAAATAATGCAAATAACATGAATCCAATCGCAGTATATGATGATAATGATAGCTTTTTCTTCATTTCCTCGTTCCCTTCATGATGTGTAATTAAAATAATTTTCAATCAATTATTAAGTTATATTGACCATATGCAATATATCAGTGAAACCATAGTACTACGTTATTCTGTAAAATGCAATATATTACGATTTTTTTTGTAAAAGGTTCTATGAATTTTTACTTCTAGATTGATGATTAAAATATAAACGATGAATTTCCATATTTAACTTAACTGAGACAAAAAAAGCGATCAATACTTCCATTTGCCAGAAGTCATTAATCGCTAAGAAAACTTGGTAATCACCAAGCCTTTGGGTGTATACTTTAGTTATGTAGAGAAGAAAGCTTTATACTTTCTTCTCACAAAACGTTAAATAGAAGCCTATTCTATTGTATAGGTTTCAGTTGAAGCCTCTTCAATAAACATACAGACCTCCCCCTTACTGATCATAATCAATTCATGCATCGCTCTTGTACAGGCAGTGTAGAAAAGGGTTCTGTCTGATTCTGCGGTATATCGGTTTTTCGATGCATCAGGAATAATCACACCATCAAACTCTATCCCTTTCGCCAAATAAACTGGAAGTACTACTATTCCCTTTTCAAAAGAATACGTTTCTTCATTTATTTGCTTCACAGACACCTTATTTCTCAACAAATGTAATACCTCTTTACTTTCTTTTAATGTTTTACAAATAAGGGCGATTGTCTCATAACCTTTATCCTGAAGCTTTTTCAATTCGCCAATGAGGGTTTCTTTCACGTTTTCTTTATTTTCCACCTTTACCAGTAATGGTTTATTACCGTCCCTCTCAAATGGCTCAATCTTCTCCTGCCCTGGTGCAAAGCTTTTCGTAAACTCAACGATTTGTTTTGTGGATCGATAGCTTTTCGTGAGTGTAATTCTCTCATGTTTCCAGTTTTGGTTTTTGGGAAGCAGTGGATTCTCTTTTGTCGTATTTGTATAAATCGCCTGATTAATATCACCCAATAAAGTCATTCTCGTATATGGAAACAAATCTTTAATTAAAGCAAATTGAAATGCCGAATAATCCTGTGCTTCATCAATAAACAAGTGACGGACTGCGCGGTCTCCATGGGCACCGAGCAGCTTTCCTTGAAAATATAGATAGGGTGCTGCATCTTCCCATGTTAAAAACTTCCTCGACAAATCAGAAGCTGTAAGAAGACAGATATCCTTCCAGTGTTCAGGACTTTCCTTAGGCTCCCAGTCGATAAAAAGCTTCTGATAGGTTGCTGACACATTTACAAACTCAAACGCTTCTACGAGCTGCTTCATTTTTGAAAACACCTTTTTCACAACCGCTCTGCGCAAAATTTCCTCTTCTTCCGCTACATTGCTCTCTTCATCGGAGTTCTGAGATTTATAATATGCTTTTAAGAAAGCTTCTTTATCCAGCAGTTCCACCTGCTCCATCACCCAGTCCTTATCCTTCTCCAGCCGCTGGTGGTATTGTAATTCCTGAAGCAGCCATTTGGAAACAAGCTCCATTTTATTTGGAATTGCTATCTCATCATCCAGGGAATAAAAATAATCATGAATCTGCTCCTTGGATATTAAAACCTGCTTACGAAAGCTGATATTTTTAAATTGAATATCTCCATCTCTCAAATGGGAGACAAATTGATCGATAAGCAGTTTAAATGGCAGACTGGATTTATACGCCATACTTTTCAAACGGATGTTGAATTCTTCACGATTTGATTTACTTAAAACATATTCCATTTGTTCAAATGGGGATTCAATTGAAAGCTTATTCCCAATTCCTTCTTGCAGATAATCTAAAAATGTTGTTTGCCTGATATTTGTCTCGCCCAGTTCAGGAAGTACGTTGGAGATGTAGCTTGAAAACAATGGATTTGGCGAAAAGAGAAGAACATTATCAGCGTTCAGTTCTTCCCGATAGCGGTACAATAAGTAGGCAATCCGCTGCAGGGCGGCAGATGTCTTTCCACTACCCGCTGTCCCCTGTACGATTAAAAGATCGCTTTTTTCATTTCGAATAATTGTATTTTGTTCCTGCTGTATGGTAGCTACAATACTCTTCATTGTTGTACTGGCATTATTTCCAAGTGCTTGCTGCAGGAGATGATCAACTATTGTCACCCCTGTGTCAAACATCCCTTTAATCATGCCTTGTCTTATAATAAATTGCCTTTTCAGGGTGATTTCTCCTGTAATAGTTCCTTCAATTGTTTCATACGCCGCTTTTCCTGGGGGATAATCATAATAAAGACTGGAAATCGGTGCACGCCAATCATAGACCAGAAAATCATCCTCATCGCTATCCATTAAGGAGGAAATTCCAATATAAATTTGATCTCCCTGTTTTTCCGAATCCTCCCGAAAATCAATCCTGCCAAAATAAGGGGAACCCTTCAAACGCTTTAATGTCTTTAGTTCTTCCCCAACTTTTCCATGAAACCTTTCCCTTTCCGATAATAACTCTGCCTGTTGCTTCAGGCTTGCCTGTGTTTCAATGACATCATCAGGCTCATCTAGGTTTACTTTAACGTCCTCCCAGAAATTCTTTCGCAGATCAACAACACTTTCTTTTAAATCAGATAATTTTCCATACAGCTTTTCTTCTTTTTTATTGATCTCATGAATGATATGATTGACTCGCTCTTGTTCCATATTACGGCTATTTAATTCATCGCTCATTAAATCAACTCCGATTTTTTTAGTTTTTTTGTTGACTTCTCGAATCGTAATTGATATAATATAATTGGTTATTTATATTTATTGTTAATATAAATCAAATACTTTATTAGTGTACCATTTTTTATCGTCTTCAGCAATGGTAAACCAATCGAACTTAATTATAATTTTAAAGGATCCCCTTTTTTGCTCATAGCAAAAGGGGATCCTTTTTTAATCAATCACTATATTTTGTCTTCATAAGTCTTAACGAATTAAGCACAACTATAATAGTTGCTCCCATATCTGCAAATATTGCGAGCCATAGTGTCAGCCATCCAGGAATAACCAATAGAAGTGCTGCTACTTTTAATGCAAGCGAAAAGAAAATATTTTGTTTAATGATAGCAAGTGTTTTTCTGCTCAGAGCAATCGTATATGGCAACTTTTCAAGGTCATCAGCCATTAGTGCAATATCTGCCGTTTCAATAGCGGCATCTGTACCAGCTCCGCCCATCGCAATACCCGTTGTTGCAGCCGCTAATGCGGGAGCATCATTAACACCATCCCCTACCATAGCAACCTTTCCAGACTTTTCTCTTAGCGCTTTAATAGAAGTAAGTTTATCCTGTGGCAAAAGCTCAGCCTTCGTTTCACTTAGTCCTAATTTTTTTCCAATCACATTTCCCACAGTTTGATTATCACCTGTAAGCATCACTGTTTTTTTGATTCCGAGCTTGTGAAGCTTCTGGATAATTGACTGACTTCCTTTTCTTATCTGATCCGCTACGGAAATTAAGCCCTTCACTTCTTGCTTTGTACCAAGCAGCATCACTGTTTTTCCTTGAACTTGGATTGTTGTAATTTTTTCCTTTATATCAATCGGAATTTCAAACATTTCTTCAAATAGGTTCGGACTTCCGATATAATAATCGGTAGAATTTATAACAGCCGTTGCTCCTTTTCCAGTGATGGATTGGAAATTATCCGCTGTGTATGTTCCAACAGAATCCTGTTTGGCTTTCCTAATTATTGCTGAAGCAAGTGGATGCTGCGAGAACTCCTCGATAGCTCTAGAGATGCCCAAAATCTCCACATCACCCGTCCCGGCAAACGGAATGATATCTGTAACTTCCGGTTTTCCCTCTGTAAGTGTACCTGTTTTATCAAATGCAATAACTTCCAGCCGGCCAGTTTCTTCAAGATGAATCCCACCTTTAATCAACACCCCATTACGTGCAGCGTTCCCAATTGCTGTAACAATAGCTACAGGTGTCGAGATCACCAGAGCACAAGGACATCCGACCACAAGAACAGCCAGACCACTATACACCCATTCCGACCAGATTCCGCCGAAAAATAATGGCGGGATAATTGCAACAAACAATGCGACCAGCATGATTGCCGGGGTATAATACTTTGCAAATTTATCAACAAATTGCTGGGAAGGTGCTTTCTCAGCCTGTGCCTCTTCCACTAAATGGATGATTTTTGCAATGGTTGTATCTTCTGCGTATTTTGTTACACGTACTTCCAAAGAACCTTCCTCATTCAATGTTCCTGCAAATACTTCATCACCATGGTTTTTTTGAACTGGAATCGATTCACCTGTAATTGCAGCTTGATTGATGGATGACCGCCCTTTGATAACCTCCCCATCCATTGCAATTTTTTGTCCAGGCTTTATCAGCATTAAGTCACCAATAACAACATCTTCCACATCAATTTCAATTGTTTCGCTTCCTCGTTTAATAATTGCTCTATTTGGAGCAATATCCATTAATGATTTAATAGATTTGCGTGCTTTATCAATAGAATAACTTTCCAGTGCTTCACTCACTGCGAATAAAAACACAACTACAGCACCTTCAGCCCATTCCCCAATAATTACTGCCCCGATGACAGCAATGGTCATTAATGTTTTCATATCAAATTGCAATTTCGTTAAATTTATTAATCCAATCTTAAATAAGCTTAATCCACCAACGAATATAGCAGCTAAAAATGTACCAATCGTTAATGGATGTGCTTCACGTAATTGAAAATAGGATACATAGCCTATTATGATCAGAAAAAAGGAAATTAGCGCAGTAATATTTTCAGTTTTCTTCCAAAATACTTCCTTTTGCTCCGTAACACGCTGACGCTCCGGAAATACTTTAATTCTGTCAAAAGCTCCCGCTTCTTCAAGCTGTTCAATCGTGGCTTCCCCTTGAACCGTAATTTTTGCAGCACCAAAATTAAGCTGAACATCCTCAACCGTGTCAATATCCCGAATATTCTTTTCAAATTTCGCTGCACAGTTTGTACAGGACAAGCCCTGCAGTCGATAACTATTTGTATTATCTGCCACTTCAAACACCCTCTTTAGCATGTATCATTGCAATTGAAACCAGCTGATTTACATGTTCATCCTTCAGGGAATAAAAAACCAATTTCCCTTCTTTACGATATTTTGCCAACCCCATATTTCTAAGGTATCGTAAATGATGGGAAGCAGTTGCTGTCGTTGCTCCAATAATATTTCCAACATCACAAACACAAAGCTCTTCTTCCAATGTAAGTGCATAGGCTATCTTCAGCCGGGTAGCATCTGACAATGCTTTAAAAATTAATTCTACTCCGTTAACTTGTTCTATCTGTGGCTGAATTCGATTTACTTTTTCTTCGTCAAAACAGAATGTCTCACATGTATCTCTAGGTAATTTTTCAATTGTCGATTCACTCATAGGATCACCTCATTCAAATCATTGTTTGATTATCTCTATGTTATGCTTTCATTCAGAAAATGTCAATCATATATTCAAATGAGTATTAGAATATATGATTAAAAAAAACCTGCAGATCTGTGCCATTCTGCAGGTTTTCTCATATTAAACAACTAAACCGTCTTTCATCTGAATAACTCTGGTTCCATATTCTGCAGCTGATTCCGAATGTGTCACTTGAACGATAGTAACTCCTTTTTCCTGATTGATTTTATGAAAGAGCTGCATAATATTTGTTCCCGTTTTACTGTCTAAATTCCCAATTGGCTCATCAGCTAAAATCAGTTTAGGTTTCAATAGCAACGCTCTGGCAATTGCAACACGCTGCTGTTGCCCGCCAGATAATTCCCTTGGAGTAAATTTCCTCCTGTCCGTTAAACCTACCATCTCCAGGATTTCATCGAGCTCCTGCTTATACACAGCAGGCTTTTTCCGATCCATCATTAAAGGAAGTATAATATTTTCTTCAACAGTAAGATTTTGAACTAGGTTATAAAACTGAAAAACAAAGCCGATAAACTTTCTTCTCAACCTACTCTTCTCTTGATCATTCAATTCATTTATATCATCATCACCAATCAGGACTTTTCCTGATGTCGGTTCATCAATCCCGCCAAGTAAATAGAGCAGTGTACTTTTTCCACTTCCTGAAGGTCCCATGATCGAAACAAATTCCCCTTCTGAAATGGATAGCTCTATTCCTTTTAATATTTTTACCGAGCCCGCTCCAACCCGATAACTTTTTTGAAGTTCCTCTGTGCGAACAATACTCTTCACCCTAATGTCCCCTCCTTTATTCATAGCGTAGTTCCCTCAATACATTAAGCTTTAAGACCCTTCGAATAATTGATAATGTTGATAAACCCAGTAAAAAGAAAACAGCTACACACAAAATGCCAAACAAACCAAAGGAAAAACTATACTCAAGTCGTAAGCCAATGGCAAAAAGAAGTTTTGTCATCAATATATTTAATGCAAACCCTCCAGTAAAACCAATAAGTACAACAACAAAGAAAGTAACCAGCATTTCAGAGAATATCATTTTAATAATCTGCCACCTGCTCATACAAACAGAATACAACAAGGCATATTCCTTTTTCCGTTGTGTGAAAGAAACAATTAAGTTATTGGAAATTCCTAATATCCCAATCAGTAATCCCATGATAATTATTATCGTTATACCATTAATCAACGTGTCTATTGTTTCCTTTTGGGATGCAATTGTTTCATCAAAAGTCGTTACTGTTACGGAATCGTCTTCATAGTAATTAGCAATAGCTTCTTTAACCTCTTTTGCACTGTAACCTTTATTTGCCTTCACAACTACCTGATTAAAAAGACCTTCAAAATAGTCTTGGAAATATTCTGAGTGGAGTAATAGCACATCCCTGTTTTGTGAAAAACCAGAGCTTTCCATCGTGCCTGCAATGGTTACTTCCAAAAATGTATCGTCATTTATTGGCTGATAATTTGCATCCAATGGTCGGAGGTGGATTGTATCCCCAGTCCTCAAATTGTATTTCTTGGCCTGATATTCATCAATTACAACCCCATTAGACAGGTTTTTCATTCGCTTACCCGAATCATCTAGCAATGTAATTCCTGTGTAGAATTTATCCAGTTCATCAATATCCTCTACACCATGAATAGCGAACGTGTTCCGATCACCATGTATATCGTATTCGGCAATACTTATGTACTGAGAATTTATTTTTGATACCTCATCCAGCTCTTTTATTTCTGTATAGGAGGAAATTTCATCTTTTAAATTACTTATGCTGACATCAAAGTCCTTTTTTATGGAACTTGTTAAATAATGGTCAATTCCCGCACTTGTCATTCCCACCATCATAAGAAGTAAAAAGACAACTACAATCATATTTGCATTATTTACTGCGATTTTATTATTAGCGGCATTTTTAATGCCAAGTACTGCTTCTCCACCCACGAAACTGCGTGCAATTATATGAAATAATTTGGATATGCCGATTAAAAATACAGGCATTAACAATACAATCGAAATAAACAGAAGCAGGACCGAACCAATGGCCATAAATAATTGATCAAATTGATTCATAAAGTATAGTGTAAATGCACCAGCCAATAGTATAACGCCAAGCACTATAGAAACCTTTGATTGTTTATGTACCGTATGGTGTGTATTTAAAATTAGCTCTTTAAGCGGTTTTGAATTTGCCTTTGTAATGCGCAAATAGCTAATGCCTGCCGGGAAAACCAATCCAAATAAAAACGCTATAATCATATAGGATATCTGGTAATTTACAACAGTCTCAACTCCATATTCTTTATACTCATTAAAAACATCCGCAGCAAACGGAAGCAGAAGACAAGCCAGTCCAATTCCCAATATTGAACCAAATAACCCATACACATAAAACTCCAGCAATAATACACGCCTCATCATGCCTTTATTTAAACCAACACTACGAAATGTACCCATGACCGGCAGACGTTCCGCAATTATTAATTTTGTCAGCGAGGAAATAACATATGCACTGATTAATACAATAATGATAATTGCCAGCATCATCACTGTTTGAAATGTTTGTTCATCACGCATTACCGTATCAGCAGAACTGGTCTTTTGGATTGTGAAACCTGTATTTTCCTCCTTCAAGTTCTTCAAGGCTGAATCCAACTCACTATCTGGGATCTTCACGAGAGTATTGCTGATAAGTTCATCCGTTTCATAAAGCCCATTTACCTGTTCCGACGATGTCAGGAAAAGCGGCATCCCCATTTCCGAGTAAAACATACCCTTAGATTCACCTACAGCACCAATAACAAAGAGGTAATCTTCCTGACCATGTTCAACTATTATTTCATCCCCTAATTCAAGTTTATACTTGGAGGCTGTATGATGGCTGATCATAATCATATTTTCTGCCGGATTAAAGCTATCCAATTCCTGAACAGGAACTATTAATTCCAGATCCTTTGCTTGTATTAAATCCATGCCGGTTAACACGACATTAATATCTTCATCTTCTATAAGGATCGTGCCCTTTGCCTGAATCTGGTCAATACGCTGTTCTATTGTCACTGATTCCAATTTTAGATCAGATGCTTTATAGAAAGCATCTTCATTATCACCCGATTTTGAAATGACAGCATTTGTTTTTCCATAAGCACCCTCAAGCATTGTGGAATATGTATTATTAATAATAGAATTTAAGCTGAGTCCAATAAATAAAACCATTGTAGAAAGCAATATAGTCAGTAGAACAATAGATGTTCTAAGTTTCTTCTCACTTACATTTCTTATCACATGCTTTAACATGATTTTCATCCATTAACCCCCATCATTTATGTTAAAAAATAACTGGGAAATAAAGTGAAACGAATCGACCTTTAATGCCAGTTAACCTGCAATATTTATATTTATAATAGTAACGAAGTTCTGTCTACTATTCAATATATTTTATTGAATTTTATTAATATACTGAAAAGGAACTACCTTTTTGATTCATCAGCTGCTAGTTGGCGAAATATAGCGAAAAAAGGAGAAAACAATACTTTATTACCATTTATAATGGTTCATCTTTAGAACATTCACCAATACAAAAGGTCTAATATAAATTAAAGTTTTAATTCCTTATTTTAATTTAACTTGTTAGTTATTTACTAGTTCATTAATACCCTCAGCACTTGAAATATCTACCATTTGACTACTTCGATTATACCAGTTTTTTTATTAAAATAATCAAAAATAACAGAATAGTCATTTAAAATAGTAGTTTTGACTCTTAAACGAAACTACTATTTAGAATATAATTACAATTGTACATGTACACGTAATCAAGCAAGGGGGAGGTTTTGTCAATGGAAGCAAAGAAAAAAGGAGAAAGAGTCCGTACGAAGTCATGCTTTTGTGCCGTCTGTACATGATGAATGCTACCTATGGGGAAGATTACTTCCCCATAGGCCATTTGACTATTTAGAAAGGGGTAAATTATGAAAGTTTACCAATTAAAAGAATCGATGGAAATCTATCTGGAGAGGGAGCAGGAAAATATACACTTCTTGCCAGCCCATAATCAGAAACATTATATCTATGATTATGATCCGGGCTTTCTAACCTTGCTGAAAGTAATGGAAAATAAAAAAAGCACAGAAAAAATAATAAAAGAAGTCCACCGCGAACATCCGCTTATCCCTAAAGAAGATATAATCAATGTCATCAATACACTGCTGGAAGAAGAGCTTGTTTTCGAAGTCACCCCAGAATCAACTAAAGCCAAATCCTATGAAAGAAATAAAAGACAAATTGATTTTTTCAATGAATATAATCCCAGACTCGGCGGTGAATCAATTCAGGAGCAATTAGCCAATAAAGTAGTCGTTATTATTGGACTTGGCGGAGTAGGAAGCTGGGTGGCTACTTCCTTAGCAATGGCCGGAATTAATCATCTGACAGTTGTGGATGGAGACGTCGTTGAAGAAAGCAACTTAACCAGACAAAATTTATATACATATCATGATCTTGGCCAGAAAAAGGTAGACGTTATGAAGCGGAAACTCGGAGATTTGAATCAGACGGTCCAGGTAACAAAACATGATATGTTTTGCGATGAACATACAGAATTGGGGGGAATTATAGCTGGTAGCGATTTGGTAATCAGCTGTATCGATGAACCTAATGTCACAGAGACCGGACATTGGGTTTCGAAGGCAGGACAAAGCCTAAACATACCCCACATTATAACTGGCGGTTATCGTGGGCATCTGGGATTAATAGGACCAACCATCATACCGGGAAAAACGATATGCTGGGAATGCTTCACGGAAAACCTGGAAATAGAATATCAGAATTGGACATTAGTAAAATCAGCTAAACGAATTGGTTCGATTGGTGCTCTTTCTTCCATCATCGCTAATTTGCATACATGGGAGGCTATCCGACTGCTTTCTGGTATTAACGAACCCTTAATGAAAAACAAAAGGGGTGAGATTGACTTTATAAATCTGAATCTACAGCTGTTTGATATGGAAAAAAATCAAAGCTGTGATAAATGTACGACTGCTTCAATTATAAAATAGGATGTGATAAATTATGGATAAGAAATTACAGGAACTCCTGGAAGGCTTCTTTAACCCCATGGATTTATTAAACAAAAGCGACAGCTTTAAAAGACTGAGCAATCTGCCCCCCGAAAGTCTTTTCAATATCATGAAAAGCATCCGCAGCGAAGAACTGGAAAAAATAAAAATGACTGACTTTTGGACTGAAAATAACCAGCATATCCTGCATAATATTAAACAATCGAATACCGGTGAAATATTTCCGGAAAACCTTATTAATGAATTTGTAGAATATCTTATGATTGATTGTTCACTGTGGCCTAGCTATTTTATGATAATGGCAGAAAATGACGAGTTTATCGAAAAACATATATCAATAAGAAATATTGAATATTTGGATCAGGCTTTGAGGGATGGAAAAGGTGCTATATTAGGCCAATTACATTGGGGGCCTTTTCAATTATTATTGCCGTTGTTGGTTAAAATGAACTACCCTATTTTCCAGTTATTCGGAGAAAAGGAAGCTGAAATATGGGCTGGCGATATGATCAGATCATACTTTCCGGAAGAGTCATGGAAGAACTTCAATACAGTTACGGTTCCTGAAACCGGCTTTTTAATAAAATCCTTAAAAGCATTAAAACGAAATTCTCTTATCGCCCTTCCATTAGAAGTAAATGGTTCAGATATCACACCAAAGCAGACAGTTAAATTTACTGGGAATGAAATCTATGCACCGGATGGTTCAGTTTCTATAGCTGCAATTACAAAATCACCCATTATATTAGTAAGAATTGAAGCTGTACACGACCGGGTGGAAGTTACTTTTGATGAACCAATCTATGTCGAAAATAAGAAAGATATTCAAAAAGTGAATACGGATATTTTTAATAAAATTGAACAGCATGTGAAAAAGCATCCCTTGCAGTGGAGAGGCTGGGCCTTCCTGGAGGAAATGCTGGTTCAGCCAGAAATGAGCAAATTACAAATAAATTCTTAACACTAAAATCCAGTGGTGAGCCCCCTTTCCGCTAGATCTACTGCTAGATAAATCTGGGGGATTTTCTTATGTGAATTTAAGACAGGGAGTTGCTTATGTATCGATTATCGGCAATAACTGGTTATTTATATGTCCTCTTAATTATCTTATGGATCTTTATAGCAATTATCTACCAAAAGATGCTGTTTCCCTTGGAAAACATGACAAACACCGAAGATGCAATCATTTATTATACAAAGCATAAGGGGTATTTGGGGTGGGACCACGGTACAAAGGCTCTTTCTTTTTTATTATGTGGATTCATCCCAGTTGCGACATACCATTTTCAAAACACGCAATATCCATCTGTCACTAATCTTTCTGGAATGATGTTCGGGGTGCTGGGCTTTTTTACATCAAGCTTTTCTCTCAGCCTGCAGGCATTTACTGTTGAGTATGCCATTGGATTATACAATTCGGCAGGAAGCCAATCCAGTCAGGACTTTGCACTCCATTTATTTAACTGGGTCATGAACGGTGGAGGGTTTTCATTAAGTCTCTACATAATTTCAAATACTGCTTTAGCAATCTGGCTCTTATGTCACTGCTATATTGTTCGCGACGCTAATCGCTTTTACATCTATTTAACTTTCATTACGGGTATTACCTTCAGCTTAACTTCTATAATTATATTTTTTTCATTTATAACTAAAGGTCAGAATCTAAATCAGCTTAGCGAAATGGCAAACTTGATTTTCATGGTATGGATTATCCTTCACAGCACAAGGCTATGGAGAAATCGGGGGTAAAATAGTCGATATATTTCACCCCGTAGTTTTGATGCTTTATTATCTTATCAAAAAAGGCCAAGCTGTCTCGGTGAAAGTCCTTCATATTCAATACCAAGCATCTTCTGAAATTCTTTGGCATTATTCGCTGCATCCCCACCAGAATTATTATTAAATAGAATGATAATATCCCTTGAGTCCTTTGCAAGTTCTTTCACCCTATTTTTCCATTCCAAAAGTTCTTCCTGATTATATTTATCACGCTTGGAGGTGGGGGTATTACAGCCCGTTAATGCGTGATAAATGATATACCACTTTTTTCGTTTTCAGTTTATCTTTCCGCTGAGATGATTAAAAACATTGGTCTTCGGTTTTCATCTTTCATTTCAGGAACATTCCTGGCCATTTCTTCATCTGGCATCGGTTCTTTAACTGCTTTTATGCTAAAACCAGCAAGAATCAAGTTATTGATATATGTTGAAAACGTACGGTGATATTTAATGACATTCTCCGTCAGGAAAGTTGTATCACGTACACCTTCTGATTCATAATTGTCCACTGGCCAATGGAGACGATTCCCTTGATCATCATAATACCAATCTTGTTCGTTCCTTGAGGTAAAAATAGGATGTTCAACCGAAAAAATAAAAGAACCTCCAGGCTTCAAATATTGATAGATCTTTTCGCAAATTGCTTCAAATGACTTAATATAATGAAAAGCCAATGAACTGATAACCACATCAAATTGTGATTCCTGATAATTGATCTCTTCAATTGGCAGTTTCAAATATGAAATGGAAGAATCATTTGTCATTTCACGTGCTTTTTTAAGCATTTTATCGGATATATCTACGCCAATCACAGAACTTGCCTGCTCCTGGCGAGCATAACGGCAATGCCAACCGAAGCCGCATCCCAAATCAAGCACACTCTTATTTCGCAGTTCAGGCAGCATTTCTTTTAATACTGGCCATTCTCCAGCACCCTTTAGTCCTTTGATTGATCGTGGCATTTTTTCATATGCAGTAAAGAAATTAACATTATCATATTTGTTTTGCTTCATGATATTTACCTCTCCTATTAAATTAGTTCCAGTTCCTATTCAATGCAATTGCTGCTTGAATAAGAGAAGTAAAAACTTGCGGGCTAATATCTTCCATCTTTTCTATTCTAATATACCTCATTGTTTTTCCTGTACCCTGTAATAAATTGTTACTATCTTTTCCCCCAAGTTCATTGCCTTTGTGAAAACCAAGATTAACATGTTTTTTGGAAGCTTGAAGGTAACAAACCAATCCTTTGTACGAATAATTAGGCATCGGCCACTTTAACTCTTCCATAAGTTTTTGAGAAACATTTAAAATAAGCTTCCTTAAAGACGCTGTAATCTCCCCGATATCAGCTGGCAAATCCATAATATACTGATCAACTTCTTTAGTTTTTCTTGCTTTATTATCCATAAAATGTCTCCTTTGTAAAGGTTTAAGCTTGCTGTAATTATACTATATACTGGATTAAGCCCATAATGTATTCAATATGGAAGCAAATACGAAAACATTTTCTTCCTTGCATAAAGGTAAAATCCTATCTGGATACAGTGGTAGATTCCTGCAACAATAAAGAAATGCAAAATTATTCGGGGATTTTCCATAACTCCACCGATATCCGTTGCCATTGCAATAATATAAAGGAGTGCTATGGCAGTTCCGAAAATGGTTGGCATAAAAAATAGCGTTGTAATCTCCCTGGAGATCATTTTCTTAACTTCTTTTGTGGTAATCCCTATATTATTCAGTTTCTTAATCCTGTCTTTTTCATTATCTATATCGGAAAACAGATTAATATACAACAGAAAAAATGAACCGAGAAAGAAGATAATACTTAAAAATGTAGTGACAAAAAATGATATACCATTTGAACTTTTATTGCGATCATAACCCTGAACTTTAGAAGCAACTTGAAATAATTGTTCTTCGGAGTAATGCTCTGTCCGTATATCAGCATTTGGCGGTGTCTTTTCATTATAGTTTTTAAAACTCCTGGTTAGTTCCTCAACAGTATTCGATGACTGTTTCCAATTAGCCACATTGATCAAATGAAGATTTGATTCAAAACCATCTATTTTATTATTCAGTTGCTCGAATTGGGAATTGCTTACAATAATAAAGTCATAGAGATTTGGTAAATTGTTGATATTTCTTTCAGCAATTGTTTCCTTTAGTGTATAGGTTTCCTTCCCTTTTATATTTGGAAAGGAAAAGGAAATACTTTGGTCACCCTCGTCCCCTTCGTTCTCCAGTTCATCATTTATATAATATAAAAACTCTTTATCCTCCAATTCCTTTTGACTGGAAGTTAACTGATTAAAATGGTCTACTGACATAAAATTATAGACGTTAATCCAATCCTGATATGGATGTTTTTCGTAGTAAGAGTATATCGGTATCAATAGATGCTCATTTATGGGATTTTCTTTTTGGTCAACGATCGAGTAAAGCTCTTCAGAATTCAGGTTATTTTTATTTTCCGTTTGAATAAACGCCATATCATAAGGGTTACTATCAATTGCTTCCTTTTCAGTTAACATATAGGTGAACAATGTAATCGTACTATACAAAATAGTCATCATGATCATGGCTGTTACAAGCATAAGTATGGATGTCAGTTGTTTAAATTTGTAATCCAAGCTCGTCAGAAATAATAATCGACGATAATAAAAGGGTTTGTTTTTCTTTGCAAGCGCTATAAAAAAGCTAGTGAACTGATGGAGGCTGATGTATAATCCCATAATTGTTGCCATTGCCCAAAGAAGCAGGTATTTACCACCGAGAAAAGGGTCTGAATAGGTATAATAAAGTCCCACAATCGATCCAATTAGTATAGCCAGCCCCAAGCCACCAATTAGTGGGCTTTTCATCTTATTAGACTCTGTAACCTTGTCACTCTTTAAACTATGAATAACATTTTGCCTAAGTGTCAGGAATAGTGATTGTCCAACTGCTGTGATAAATACGATTAAAAAGATAATAATCGAGTACATGAACATTTCACTATTTAAATGAAATGGAACTGCCTCTAAACCCACGCTGTTCATTAACAGTAAAAAGAATAATCTGGAAAATACGGTTCCTGCCAAAATACCTGAAATAATCGAGAAAAAAGCAATAACTCCATTTTCCAACAATAACAATTTACTTATATCGCGTCCTGACATGCCTATTGTCATGAAAAGTCCAAACTCACTTCTCCTTCTTTTCATAAAAATACTATGTGCATAGCCTATGAAAAACACCGTAAAAACAACAAGCGCAACACCAGGTACTGTTAACAAATATTTAATCGACTCTGATTCTTTAACCTGAACGATCTGGTCGTTAAAATATACAGTCATAAACATAAAGAAAAACATAACTGCCAAACTATTACATAAAAAGTAAAAAATGTACTTCTTATAATGAACCTTTGCCATTTTCCACACGATTTGCTTAAAGGTCATGGGGTCTTCCTCCTAAGACAGCAAGGTTATCCATAATTTGATTTAAAAATTCTTTCCTGCTTCCTTTTTTTACAATGTAGGAATCAATAAGACCGTCTTTTATAAAAACAACTTTCTCACAATAACTGGCAGCAAAAACATCATGGGTCACGATTAGAACCGTTGTCGAAAGCTCATGTACTATTTTCTCAAAGCATTCCATAATGACTGTAGAAGATTTAGAATCCAAATTCCCCGTTGGTTCATCGGCAAAAATGATACTTGGCTCGTTCACTAATGCCCGACTGACTGCAGTACGCTGCTGCTGCCCACCAGATGTATGATATAGATATTTATTTAGGATTGATTCTATCCCGAAAAGGTTAGCAAGTTCTTGAACCTTATCTTCCATATCGGCTGCCTGTTTCTTTTCCAATATCATTGGCAGCATGATATTTTCTTTTACCGTTAAGCTATTTAAAAGATTGAATTCCTGGAACACAAACCCCAGTTGTTTACGGCGAAACAGTGCTAACTTATTTCCTGTCATCTCACTTATTTTTTGGCCTTCGATTGCAACTTCACCTGAGGTAGGACTATCAATTCCACTCATCACGTTGAGTAACGTTGTTTTGCCACTGCCGGACGGACCCATAATTGCGACAAACTCTCCTTGTTTCATCGTAAAACTTACTCCATCCAGTGCAGTTGTTGCCCCTTCCCCACTTGATTCTCCGTAAATTTTAACGATGTTACTTGCATCTAAAATAGGCATAGTTCTCCTCCTTCACCACTACTAAGGCGTTAATCTACACTATCATTTTAATTTACAAACTGAATCTCAACCATCGTTAACACTAAAATTACCTTACATTATTGTAAGGTAATTATTTGGTCAATGATTCCTTTCCTGTCAGCCAACTAACAGTTACAGTTGTACCTTCATTGATCGTGGATTGTATGGTAATAGTCTGACCAAGTTTGTCCGCCATTTTTCTGCAAAGATAAAGACCTATACCTGTGGAGTTTGAAAACTTTCTACCGTTTTCACCAGTGAAGAATGGCTGAAATACTCTTTCAAGATCATGTGGAGGAATTCCTGCACCTTCATCAGTGATGGACAATGTCGTGTGCTTTTCTTTCTTATTAATACGAAAAACAAGCTTTTTGCTGCCATCTTTTAAGCTGGAGTATTTAATTGCATTGGCAATAATTTGGTCTAATAAAATTTCATTCCACTTGGAATCAGTGACAACATATGCATCCTTCCCTTCAAATTCAATCACAGGAAAAATAGATTGATAGATACATTCTCGCTTTCGGCCATTGATGAGTTTTCTCAAAGAAGGAAGTAAATCAACTGACCTTATTTCCAAATCGTTTTCAAAGCTCTCCATTCTTATCATTGTTAAAGCCTGTTCTATTGAAGTATGCAGCCGTTTGTTTTCGATTTGGATTTTTTCAAAAACCTCGGCATTCTCCTTTGTCTTTTCTTCCTTACCAATAATTAATTCAATTACAGAAACGGGTGTTTTAAGATAATGCATCCAATGAGATAAAAAGTAAAACCTTTCTTTATTCTGTTCTTGCATTTCATTATATTTACTTGAGTTTTCACGTATTATATTAGTTAATAATTGCTGAAATGCTCTCTGTTCTTTTGTATATGGCTGTAGTTCTGCAAATTGGTTCTTTAACTTTAGCTCTATTGCCTGATTTACCTGATAATAACGAAGCCAGTCAATCAATAGATAAATTGTTAATAAAAACAGCCCGATTGATAAAGGGTAAATAAACTCCGTGTTTGCTGGTTCACTAAGATGGAAAAAGGAAATTATGCATGTCATATTTACTAAATAAAACACGATGAGCAACGCCCGGTCTTTGAGAAAGTTTCTTAAAATATGTTTAAGCATTGTTATCCCTCATGGATTCAGAATAGTGAAACATGTACCCTACTCCTCTTTTGCCTTTTATTGTATTATCAAATCCCAATTCGGAAAGTATATGCTTTATTCTACTAATATTTACGGTAAGTGTATTATCATCTACGAATGTAACAGAATCCCAGACTTCTTCAATTAGCACTTCCCTTGCTACAAAGGAATTGTAATGATCCATTAGTTTTTTCAGTAGCTTATATTCGTTTTTGCTAAGTTCAGCCTTTTTTTCATGGATATGTAGGGTAAGCGTTTTGTCATCAATACATAGTGGACCAACACAGGTTTTCACTGGTTTCTTTGTTGCATATTCTCCATATACCCTTCTTATCGTTGCCCTGACTTTAGATTGCAGCATTTCAAACGTAAATGGCTTTGTTATGTAATCGTCCGCCCCAAATTCAATTGCCATAATCTGATCCAGTTCCTGACTGCGAGCAGAAATAATCATGATAGGGACATTAGACTCTTTGCGAAAGCTTCTGCACATGAAAAAACCGTCCTGATAAGGTAGATTAATATCCAGCAATACCAGATCAGGTTTTATTCTTGAAAACTCCTCTACGATATTGGAAAAATTATCAGTCTGATGTACTTCGTAGCCGTAGCGTTCTAGATTTTGCCGGATAAGGTCATTTAACTGAGTATCGTCTTCAATGAGCATAAGTTTGTACATTGCTGATCCTCCTTTTTTGGGATGAGGCAAGATTTGGGAATGATTCGTCATATTTGTGTGTTCTCGGAGTCAATTAAAATCTAGGATTGTTTTTCTTCTATAATAACATTTTACTCAATAGTATCTGAATTTACTTAGCAAGAAAATAAGCCACCAGGTTTACCCCAGTGACTTATCATAGAATTAATTTTCAGATCACACCAGATTCAATTTTCCCTTAGAAATATTATACTTTACATCTGCCACATTTTTTATGAATGCTTGATCATGTGTTACAAAAAGAATCGTCCCTTCATATGCAGCAATAAACTTTTCCAATGCTTCAATGGCTTGAATATCCAGGAAATTGGTCGGTTCGTCTAACATTAAAATGTTATATTCCCCGAAGAACAACCGGCAAAGCTCAAGACGAATTGCTTCTCCACCACTTAATGACTTCACGCTTTTTTGAATATCCGTACCGACAAACTGCATCGAACCTAGAACGCTTCGTAAAAATCCTTCATCGTATTCTGAACGTTTTTTCACAAATTCAAGTACCGTTTCATCACGCTTAAATTGATAACTCATCTGTTGGAAGTAGCCGATTTTCGCTTTGGGAGAAATCGTAAGTCCTGCCCCATTGTTCGCAATATGGTGAAGCAGTGTACTTTTACCACTGCCATTTGCGCCTGTTATTGCTATTTTTTTACCGAGTGGCAACTGAAAACTCACTTCATCCAATAACACTTTGTCCATGATTTGAAGTGTTAGTCGGTCTGCCATGATTGGGAATTTATTATGCAATTCCAAAGCTTTGGACTGCCGGAATACGATTTTCTTTTCTTCTTGTACCGCTTCCACTTCCTCAAGATTTTCCATACGATGCTCAATTGCCTTCGCTGCACGTTGTACGGCTTTTTGGCTAGTGCCTTTCGATTTCGTCATGAACGACTTGTTCGGTTTTGCATTTGCTTCTCTTTTTGACATGCTTCCCGCTTGAGCAACTTTTTCAGCTTTTTTCATTTTTTCCTGTGCTGCCTTTTCTAGCCGACTTCTTTCCTTTAGGAATTGTTCGTGAGCTTGCACCTGCTGCTCACGTTCCAATTGTTTTTGGTTCAGGAATTCACTGTAATTCCCTTTGTAAACATGCACTTCACCATCCCGTATTTCCCAAATGGTTGTAACAAGTTCATCTAAAACAGTACGGTCATGACTTATTAATACTAGTGCCCCATAGTAATAGCGCAATTCATCCATTAAAAAGGAAATTCCATTTTGATCCAGGTGTGTTGTTGGCTCATCGATGAGTAACGTCTCATAATAATGGGTAAATAATTGTGCAAGCTTTAATCTCGTTTGCTCTCCCCCACTTAATTCCTCTGAATCTTTTGGCACTGCTAACTTTCCAATTAAAGATGGGTCAGCTTCAGCAGCTACTGGTGCTTCAACCTGCTCAAAATAACCACAGTCCACATGCCGATTTACTTTTCCGCTTGTTGGTTGAACAATTCCTGCCAGTAATTTTAATAACGTGCTTTTTCCTGCACCATTTTTCCCGACAATGCCAATACGGTCAAATTGATGCACAGCCAGCCTTTCAATCTTTAATATTTTTTTATCTAAATAAGTCACTTCGACATTTTCCAGTTCAAAATTTATTTGTTCCATATTTGCTACCTCCGAAATTTTATTATTTCGTATCGATAGCCTGGATCGATACGAGCTTTTATTTAAGTTCAAGCTCGTATCAAAAGAAAAGTAACATCATCACGTAAAATCCCTCCATTCATTTTTTAGAAAGAACAAAGGCGCAGGACGCCCGTATAGCGACGTACGGACGGAACTGAGCCTCAGGAGATAAAAGGAAATATCGGGTGATATACCCCGCTCTCCTGGCGATATCCGCATTCTCCCAGCGATATCCTTGCTCTCCTGGTGATATCTCACATTCTCCCGGCGATATTCTCGCTCTCCTGGCGATATCTCCGCTCTCCTGGCGATATCCGCATTCTCCTGGCGATATCCTCGCTCTCCTGGTGATATCCGCATTCTCCTGGTGATATTCTCGCTCTCCTGGCGATATCTCACATTCTCCTGGTGATATCTCACATTCTCCCGGCGATATTCTCGCTCTCCTGGTGATATCCGCATTCTCCCGGCGATATCCTCGCTCTCCTGGCGATATCCGCATTCTCCTGGCGATATTTCCGCTCTCCTGGCGATATCCTCGCTCTCCTGGCGATATCCGCATTCTCCTGGCGATATCCGCATTCTCCTGGCGATATCTCACATTCTCCTGGCGATATCCGCATTCTCCTGGCGATATTCTCGCTCTCCCGGCGATATTCTCGCTCTCCTGGCGATATTCTCGCTCTCCTGGCGATATCTCCGCTCTCCTGGCGATATCCGCATTCTCCTGGCGATATTTCCGCTCTCCTGGCGATATCCGCATTCTCCCAGCGATATCCTCGCTCTCCTGGCGATATCTCACATTCTCCTGGTGATATCCTCGCTCTCCTGGTGATATCCGCATTCTCCCAGCGATATCCTCGCTCTCCTGGCGATATCTCGCACTCTCCTGGTGATATCCTCGCTCTCCTGGTGATATCCACAGCCCACAAATTTTATAATTTCCTAAACGAGAACAAAAGCGCAGGGCGCCCGGTTAGCGACGTACGGACTGGACTGAGCCGTAGGAGATAAAGGAAACACGGCGACCGTAGGGAGCCGATGTTGACTTATTGTACGGAGGTGAGGGAAGTCTCGCTAGTCGCTGGGCGCTGGGCGCTGGAGCTGAACGCAGCTGTTCCGGCAACTAAGTTATCCACAGCATTTAAATTTTATAATTTCCTAAGCAAAGTAGAGTAGGAGGAGGGATTTCGCCCTCCGACCTCTCATCAAACCGTACGTGCAGATTTCCCGCA